>CAYODJ010000004.1:0-100340 GCA_964402715.1 uncultured Victivallaceae bacterium | reverse complement strand
TTTGAAAACCTGCTCGGCGAGCCACAGCTTGAAGGCCGAATTGTCGTTGAACGCCCGAAGAATACTGCTCAGCGAATCAAGTTTCGGCAATGGTTTTCCGCCGGCATATCCAAACAAAAGAAGATGGTTCTAAGTAAAATTGTGCTATTGTCCCAAATTCTGTGAAAAGCACTTGTAGTTGCCGACGCTGACAAAGACACTGCCGATGATGTTCATTCGTTTCTTCCAGTAGTCCTCCCATTCGGCGGCGTCGGCGAAGCGTTTCGAGTTCATCGGCTGTCTTGAGAGCAAATTCTTTCCGCACCCCGTTGGCCACCGTGAGCCGATAATAGAAAGGCCTTCTGGCGTTTTTCCTTCTGAGAGTTCCGTGAAGTTTCTGCATTCGGGTTCTGAGCCCACTTCCTGCGTCCATCCTGATAACCTGTCCTGACAGATTATGGCGCAATATAAGCACACAAGCCCGGTATGCAAACTTTATGGGGAAGAAATGGGGAAGAATCCCCAATTTTGAGCTTAAAGTGGTGGAGCTGGTGGGAGTCGAACCCATGACCTATACGATGCGAACGTATCGCTCTAGCCAACTGAGCTACAGCCCCATTTTCCGATCCGGCGGCGGAGTCCCGACACCGACATCTCTATAATAATATGGATGGCAAAGAGAAAAACGCAAGGCCGTGTCGGAAAAATTTTGATGTTGCCGCAGGGGGATGCTTCAAAAGGTGCGTACATTTTCGGAAAGAGGCGCCTGGAGTGACGCGGTCCGGACATGTTCCCGCGACGGAACGGGGATTTTATCCGTACGTGGGGACATTTGCAAACTTCACGGACGAGACGTGAATGAATGAGCCGGCTCCGTCTCCGCAGCCGCCTGATGCGGAGACGGAGCCGAAATCGCGCGGGCCGTCCGTGATCAATCAGAGCTAAATGTGCGCAAAATACGGGACACTGCCGCCGTCTTTCCTGCGGAAGACGAGAAAGCGCCCGTTTCTCGTGTCCGTGAGCCGCCGCGCCGCCCCATCCGGCACGTAGACGACACAACACCGGCGAGGCGCATCACAGCCGGGGAACCGTCGCGAACCGCTCTCCGTCCATGCCGTCTCACTTCCGTGGAGGGGGGCGCACGTCCCGTCAAGCGGCTGAAGTTCCTGTCCGCGTCCTCTCCTGGGCCGGGTCAGTCTTCCACCGTCAGAACCTTGTAGTCGGCGAGATACTCCCTGTTGGCCTCGAGCATCTCGTTGACCATCAGCCGGATTTCCTCCATGGAGAGCACCGCCGAGGTCAGCGGGTCGAAGAGCGCCGCGTGGAAGATCTTGCGGATGTCGTGCGTCAGCATCCCCTCGACGGCGAGCTCCTCGCAGCGCGAGCTGGTGTTGTTCAGCACCGCCAGCTGCGGGGGGAGTGCTCCGACGTGCACGGCGCGGAGTCCGGCGCGGGACGCGACCACCGGCACCTCGACGCACGCGCCCTCCGGCAGGTTGTCGATCAGTCCGAAGTTCCGGACGTTGCCGTTGAACTCGAACATGGCGTGGTCGCCGAAGACCGCGTTGAAGATGTTGGCCGCGTACTCCTTGCCGCGGGCGAGATCGGCGGGCTTCTTCAGCTCCTCCCTGATCAGATCCTTCCAGTCGTGCTCGCGTCTGAGATACTCGTCGAGTATGAAGGCGTGGAGTCCGGGATTCCAGTTGGTGCTGTCGGTGCAGTACTTCTCTATCAGATCCGGCCGCTTGCGGAACCACGCGACATATTCGGAGTTGTGGCCGCTCGACTCGGTCACGTAATAGCCGAGCTTCAGGAACATCTCGTTGCGCACCTTCTCCCTGGCGTAGACTTCCGGCCGCCGGACGGCCCTGCGGAGCAGCGGGTAGGCGTCCCTGCCTTTCCATCTGAAGTCCAGGTAGAACGCCTGATGGTTGATTCCCGCGCAGAGATAGGTGGTCTCCTCGGGCTTCGCGCCGATCCATTCGGCCAGCATCGCCGCCGTCCCCTGCACGGAGTGGCAGAGTCCGGTGATGTTGAGTTCGGGGAATTCGCTCTGCATGCCGCGGCAGAGCATCGCCATCGGGTTGGTGTAGTTGAGCACGATCGCGTTCCGGCAGCAGCGGCGGATGTCCCTGCAGATGTCCAGCATGACCGGCAGCGTCCGCATCGCGCGGAGGATTCCCGCCGGTCCCCGCGTGTCGCCGACGTTGATGTCGACCTTGTACTTCATCGGGATTTCGATGTCTGTTCGGAACACCTGCGGACCGCCCTGCAGGATGGTGATGACCACGCCGTCGGCGTTTCTGAGCGCCTCCCTGCGATCCTCGGTCGCGACAATCCGGGCGGGATACCCCCCGGCCTTGACGATTTTCCTCACCGCCTTTTCGATGAAGGAGAGCCGCTCCCTGTCGATGTCCATGAGCGCGATCTCGGCGTCGCGGAACGCCTCGAAGCTAAGGATGTCCCTGACCAGCGATCTGGTGAAACCGAAACTCCCGGCTCCGATGAATGCTATTTTCGCCATTTTGTCTCCTTTACAGGATATGCGGATTCAATTCACGGCGCGTCCGCCGCTCGGCGGTTCATATGCCGGCGCGCCGTCGGCGACGCCGGGAGACACCTTGTACTGGCCGCCCGGGAGCACCAGAAACGCGGTGCTCTTCTTCGCCGCGACGGAGAGATTGTACCGGACGCCGCCGTCGGAGCTCAGGATGTTCCACGCCCCCGGCTTCAGATCCGACAGCAGCAGCTGAACGTTCCCCGCGTCCCGCGGCAGCTGCACCGTGAACGGCCGCTCCGTCGGTTTCTCCGCAGTGCCGAACACCGCGGCTCTGCCGCCGATCGTGATCTGGCAGTTTTCGGCGTTTTCGGCGAACTTCACCGGCGGCGGCTCCGCGTCGGCGTCGCCGATCTGCATGACCGCGACGAAGAGATCGGTCGCGTTGGAATCGACGGGCGAGAACATCATGCGCCACCCGTTGGCGGTGGGTTCGTGCAGCTTGGCGGGAGGCTGCATGAGTTTCGCGCCGAAGACATGGGCTAGCTCCGCCTTGGACGCGGTTTCGACGCTGACCTTGCGCGGGAGCAGTATCTGCAGCTTGACCCTGCCTCCGCCGCCGGAGTTGACCAGCGCCGTGCCGCCCGAGATTTTAGGCTCGGTCAGTGAATTGAACAGCCAGTATTTCCGGTACTCGGCGCGGACGGTCGTCATCCGGTCCACGGTGATCAGCGCCGCCGGTTCGGAGGCTTCGCCCAGGTTGAGGAAGCAGAACGTGCGCGTGTACGACTTCATCTTGCCGCTGTTGTACGCCGGGGCGAGATTCGTCTTGAAATAGCTGTACGCCGGGCGCGTCTTGTCCGGGCCGAAGTCCGCGGCCAC
The DNA here is from genome assembly GCA_964402715.1 of uncultured Victivallaceae bacterium. Lineage (GTDB taxonomy): Bacteria > Verrucomicrobiota > Lentisphaeria > Victivallales > Victivallaceae > CALXOD01. The sequence continues at coordinate 96,982 of CAYODJ010000004.1, read as the reverse complement.
GGTGTCGCCGGCCTTGTACTGGGGATCGCTCAGCAGATTCTGCAGACCGGACGGCCACGCGGAAATCAGGCGCTGTCCGCCGTCGTTGACGTCGCTGCTGACGAACTTCTCCTCCGGCCAGTAGGCCAGCATCACGTTGTGCGCGATCGACCGCCTGTTGTAGCCGAAATCGTAGAGATACTGGTTGTGGTACATTCCGAGATCGGTCGCCAGCCATCCGCGGTAGTAGATCTGAAACGCCCCCGCGTCGAGATGCTGGTGGCACTGGGCGTTGTAGCCGGCGCCCTTCATGTCCACCCACGCGTCGCGGGAGTCCTTTCCGAAGTTCCAGCCGGTGCGGGCGATCATGGACGGGATCTCGCCGTCTCCGAAGAACGTCAGCGGCAGCGTCGCGATGCTCCTGGTCTCATGTTTGTCCGGATCGTTCATCAGCAGAAAACGCATCCTGTTGGTCAGTCCGTCGATGCCGGCCTTTCCGACCTGCCAGTCGAAAAACCATCTGAACACCGGATCCCCGCTGTAGACGTAGGCGTTGAACGTGAACGCCCCCGCGAGCCACGGACGATCCATCCAGTGCGCGTCGCCGTCGGGCAGGACCGTGTTGTCGGGGACGCGTCCGTATATGAAGTAGTAGAAAAGTCTGGCGAACGACTCGTCGTAGACGCGCTTGCCGCTCATCCGGTACAGCAGCAGCGCGCCGATCAGCTCGTTGCTGTAGCGGACGTTGCCGTACAGGGAGCCCTGGTTGTGTCGTCCGCACGGATACTCGAATCTGCGCATCGGCACGAGCTCCTCCAGAATCCGGTACGAGCAGTACCGGTAGGGGACGTCGTCCTCGCCGTACAGCGCGATCGACATGGCCAGGAGATCGCGGTTGACCTGAGCCTCGTTGCCGTGTCCGTTGACGATCGTCTGGCCGAACGGCGGCCAGCCGATCTCCATGCCGTCGGCCAGCCGGAGCAGAGTCCTGCGGAAATCGGCCCGTTCCTGCGGCGTCAGGAGATCATGGCACCAGTCGTACACCAGCGCGCCGTGGTAAATCGTCTCCCCGAGCTCGCGCGTGATGTCGAGCATGTTGCCGAACTCCACTTTCGTCATGTAGGGATAGATGAGCCTGACCGCCTCCGTGCCGTACGCGCGGTCGCCGGTCATCAGATAGACGAACGCCTTGCTGAGCGCGGCCACCTGGAGATCGCGGTCGTATTCGACCGCCGTGCGCGGCGGAGTCGGTTTCACGCTGTACGGAACCGCCGCGGCTTTCCGCACGGCCTCCCATATCGGCCGGTTCTCGCCGCGGACGAGGTTGGCCCGCACCTGCGGCAGCGTCTCGGCGTTGCACCACAGACGGGGACGCGACGCCGGCGGCACGAGAGAGGGGACATAGTTCTGCGCCGCCTCCGGCACTTTCGGAGGCCGGTACGGGACGAAGTCCAGCCGGTCCAGCGCGGAGTTCTCCGGCAGCCAGATCCGGACGGTGTGTTCGCCCTGAGAGAAGTCCGCCTTCATGAGACGCGACCAGTAGCCGTCCGGGTTTCCCCACGGCGCGAACAGGACGCGGTTGCGCGGGAAGTCGTCGTCGACGGCGATCATCACGCGCAGCGAATCGAACTTGGTCTTCGCCACCCTCATCGCCTCCCGCGCGGGGCCGGTCGTGTCGGCGAAGGAGCAGATCTCGTACCGTCCGGGCTTGGAGATCTGGATCTTGAACGTCAAGTCCGGCTCACCCGTCGGATTCGCGATGTTGGACTTCACGCCGCTTTTGAGCATGACCCCCTTGCGGAAACGGAAAGTCGGTCCGCGCTCCACGATTTCGGCTCTGGACGAATCGAACTGAGTCTTCTCGGCCTCGATGATCAGAATGTCCGACGCCGCCATCGCGGCCGTCGACGCGGCCGCGAACAGCCATGTCATGCATCTTTTCATTTTCGTGAAGTTCCTTTCCGTGTGCCGGTTTCCGTTCCGCCGCCGCCGCGGCGCGGCTTCGCCGATAGTCTGACATGAATGGCGGAAAAAAGCAAGAGAACTTTTGAAAAAAAGCAAATAAAAGTTACATTATCTCCGCTGCGGCAGCGGAGCGCTGCCGGACAGTCTCCGACCACGGACTCCAACCACGGACGCCGCAATGGAAAGAACACCAGCGGATCGCAGGCGCATGCACGGGAAGCCGCGGCAGGCGTCCCTCGCGGAACGCGGCTCCGCCGCGGACGACGACGGCGCCGGCTCGCGGCAGTACGACGACGATTCCGGCTCGTCCGTCGGCATATATTTCAGACAGATAGGGCGGATGCCGACGCTGTCCGCCGAGGCTCTCGCCGATCTGGACGCGCGGATCGAGCGGGCGAACTGCGAGTTCCGGTCGCTGCTGCTGCAGTTCGGATTCGCCGGCGGCGAGGTTCTCAGAATCATCGACCGCTGCATCGGCGGGGAGAGTCCGTCGGATCATTTCGCGCCGTCCACCATGCAGATGGAGGAGATGCTTCCTCAGAACCGGCAGCGCGCTCTCAGACGCTGGAGGGACGACATCGCGGCGGCGATGTCGCTGGCGGGAGCCGCGGGGAGGGCCTCCGCGGAGGAGAGACGGGCGATGCGCGCGGAGATGGCGCGGCTGCTGTCGCGCTACGCCCTGTCCGGCGACTACATGGAGGAGTTCTACTCGATTCTGATCGACTACCTCGGCATGGTGGGGGTGGACGAGTCCTCCATGGCGGACATGGATCTGCGCAACTGCGGCGCGTCCGAGTGGCTGTGCGGCAAATTCGGCATGGACGAGGACGAGCTGCGCGGCTGTCTCGGCGAACTTTTCACCGTCCGCGAACGTCTGATGGAGGTGCGCACCAGCATGCTGGAGGCTCATCTGCGGCTGGTGGTCAGCATCGCGCAGAAGTACCGAAACCGCGGACTGCCGTTCGACGATCTGATCCAGGAGGGGAATCTGGGGCTGATGAGGGCGCTGGAGCGCTTCGACTTCAGGCTCGGCAACAAGTTCAGCACCTACGCCGGCTGGTGGATCCGGCAGAACATCGTCCGCGCCATCGCCAATCAGTCGAGAATCATCCGCATTCCGGCGCACATGATCAACACCATAAACGCGATGAACCAGGCGGAGCAGCGGTTCATCCAGGAGCACGACCGGGTGCCGGAGGTGCAGGAGCTGGCCGCCATGCTCGATCTCTCCGTCGCCAGGATCAGGGCCATACGCAAGATGGCCTGCCAGACCATATCGCTGCAGGCCCCGATCGCCGGCAGCGAGGACGGGGCGATTCTCGAGGACATCATCGCCGACGAGCACGGGGTGAGTCCGTTCCACGACTACGCCCGCAGCATCCTGTACGAAAACCTTTACGAGATGCTGGGGACCCTGCCGGAGCGGGAGCAGCAGATCATCATCCTGCGCTTCGGTCTGTTCGACCAGAAGCCGCAGCCGCTGGAGAAGATCAGCGTGCAGTTCGGATTGAGCAGGGAGCGCATCCGGCAGCTCGAGATGAAGATTTTGAAGAAGATGCGCAGTCTCGCCAAGGACAAATATCTCGACGGGGAGTCGCAGGTCGGAGGCGAATGACCGTTCCGCGCGCGGCCGGTCCCCGGGGAACTGCCGGGACTCCGGCAGCCGCGCGCACTATTTCAGCATCGGGAGCGTCCGTTCAACATGACGAAAGTGGATCTGATTCAGTTGTCGAAGTCGTACACCGCGGGGCGGCCGGTGCTCCGCCCGATCTCGCTGACGATCGAATCCGGCGAGATGTTCTTTCTGCTCGGTCCGTCCGGATGCGGCAAATCCACGCTTCTGCGCATTCTCGCCGGTCTGACGGAGCCGGACGGCGGATCCGTACGCTTCAACGGCGTGGACGTGACAAAGCTGCCGCCGGAGAAAAGACGCGCGGCGATGGTTTTTCAGAGCTACGCGCTGTGGCCGCATCTCACCGTCTTCGAGAACGTCGCGTTCGGACTGCGCGCCGCCGGTGCGGGGAGGCGCGAAGTCGAGAAGGAAGTGATGGAGGCGCTCGAGCTGGTGCAGCTGGCCGACTGCCGCGGCCGCAAGGTGCCGTCGCTGTCCGGCGGCCAGCAGCAGCGCGTGGCGCTGGCCCGGGCGCTGGCGGTGCATCCGGCGCTGCTGCTGCTGGACGAGCCGCTGTCCAATCTCGACGCCAGACTCCGCGACGTCATGCGGCTGGAGATCCGCCGCATCGCCAAGAGCCGCCGTCTGACCGCCGTCTACGTGACCCATGACCGCAGCGAGGCTCTGAGCATGGCGGACCGCATGGCGGTGCTGTCCTCCGGCGTTCTTCAGCAGGTGGGGGCTCCGGAGGAGCTCTACTGCAGTCCGGTCAACCGTTTCGTCGCCTCGTTCCTGGGCGACGCCAACTTCGTTCCGGTCGAGGTGGCGGGGACGGCGGACGGGCGCGTTCAGCTGCGGTCGCCGCTGGGGCCGCTCGCGGCCGCGACGTCCATGAGGCCGCCGGCCGGCGCCCGGCTCTGCGCGATGATGCGTCCGGAAAACATCTCCTTCGCCGCGGAGCCGGGCGGCGTGAACACTTTTCCCGCCGTGCTGGAATCCGGGGTGTTTCTGGGCGATCACCGCGAATGGCGGCTGAGAGCCGGCGATCTGTCCGTCCTGGTCAACGAGAGCGCGCCTCCGGTCCGCCGCCCGGGGGAGACCGTCCTCCTGACCGTCCGCCCGGACCGCATCGCGCTCATGGAGAGGGAGTAGCGGCATGACCTCCGTGATTCCGCGCGCGCTTTCCGCGATCCTGCCGCTGGCCCTGCTGCTGTCGGCGCCTCTGCTGCTGCGTCCGGGGACGCCGGGGCGTTCTTCCGTGTCCGCCGGCGGCGCGGACAGGCTGGTGATCATCACGTCGCACACCGAGACGGTGCGTCACGAGTTCGGGCGGGCGTTCAGACGGCACTACCGCGAGAAGTACGGCGTCGACGTCGAACTGGATTTCCGCACGGTCGGCGGCACGTCCGACACCGTCCGCTACATCGCCGACCGCTACGAGGCGGAATTCCGTCATTTCTGGGAGAAGGACGCGTCCAATCCCCCGTGGTCGCCGGCTCTGGCGTCCGCGTTCAGCAGTCCCCGCGTCGATCCGGAGACGGAGAAGGACGGGCGGCTGGCGGCGGCGCGGCGGAAGTTTCTCGGGTCGGACGTCGGAATCGGAATCGACATCTTCTGGGGAGGGGGCACGTTCGATCACGGCCGGCAGGCCGAGCGCGGCTTCGGCGTCGACGGCGGCGTGTTCGATCGTCATCCTGAATACTTCGGCGAGACGGTCATCCCGCAGACGTTCGGCGGCGACGTGTTCTACGACCCGAGGGGACGGTACTACGGCACGTGCCTGGCCGGCTTCGGGATCTGCTACAATCCGGACCGCGTCGGGGAGCTCGGGGATCCGTCGCCTCCGGCCGGGTGGGCCGATCTGGGCAGCCCCCGCTTCTTCAACGGCGTCGTCGTCGCCGATCCCGCCAAGTCAGGTTCCGCGAACAAGTGCTTCGAGACCATCATCCAGCAGTGCATGGCCGAACAGGTGAGGCGGCGCGGGGCCGCCGACGGCGTCGCCGAGGGCTGGCTGCGGGGATTCAGCCTGATCAAGCGCATCTTCGCCAACGCCCGTTCCGTGACCGACAGCGCCGGGAAGGTGCCCCGCGACATCGCCGCCGGCAACGCCGCCGCGGGCATGGCGATCGACACCTACGGACTCTCCGAGGAGGAATGGAGCGCGACGCTCTTCTCCGGGAAGCCGAAAATCCGCTACGTCACGCCGGTGGAGGGCACTTTGGTTTCCGCCGATCCGGTCCAGCTGCTGCGGGGCGCCAGAAACCTGCGCGCCGCGCGGGAGTTTCTGGACTACGTCCTGTCCGTCGACGGGCAGAAGCTGTGGGACTACCGGGCCGGCGAGCCCGGCGGTCCGGAAAAATATTCCCTGCGCCGTCCGCCGATCCGCCGCGATCTGTACCGTCCCGAACACCGGAGGCATTTCGCCGATCCCGGCTACAACCCCTACGCGGCCGGCGGGAAGTTCGTCTATCACGGCGAGTGGACCGGTCCGCATTTCAACCTGATCCGCACGCTCATCCGATGCGTCGCGCTGGACGTGCGGGAGGAGCTGCGCGACGCCTGGGCCGCCATCATCGACGCAGGCGGTCCGGAGAAGGTGCCGGAGGCCATGGCCGAATTCGACTATCTGCCGTTCCCGTACGGCGAGGCGGAGTCCGCCGGACGGCTGCTGCAGACCGGCGAAAACCGCGGCGTCCTGGACGTGGTGCGCACCTGCCGGCGGTGGAGCGAACAGGCGGCGGAGCACTACCGCCGTGCCGCGGAGATCGCGCGCCGGCGGACGGTGGGCGGCGCCGACGAAAGGGTCGCGCCGTGAGGAACGCCGTCAGGTTTTCAGTGCTCGGTCTGCTGATCGTGTTCTTCGCCGTGTTCTTCGCGATGCCGGTGTACACCGTCGTGGAGCAGGGTCTGCACCGCGAGCTGCTGGCGGAGGTCTTCACGAACTTCCTCTACAGGGACGGTCTGCTGAACTCGCTCAGAATCGCGGTCGTCACCACGCTGATGGTTCTGCTCGTCGCGCTGCCGCCGGCGCTGCTGTACGACAGATATGACTTCCCCGGCAAAAGTCTCACACATCTGGCGATCATGGTGCCGATGATTCTGCCGCCGTTCGTCGGCGCCCTCGGGCTTCAGCAGATTCTCGGACATTACGGAGTCGTCAACACGCTCCTGACCGCCGCCGGACTTCCGCGGCTGGATTTTCTCGGAGGATCGGGACGGTTCTGGACCGTCTGCGCGACGGAGGCCCTGCATCTCTACCCCGTGCTGTACCTGAATCTGATAACCGCGCTCGGCAACATCGATCCAGCGCTGGACGAGGCCGCCGCCAGTCTCGGGGCCGGCCGCTGGTACCGCTTCCGCCGCGTCTCGTTTCCGCTGATGAAGCCCGGGCTGCTGGCGGGGTGCAGCATCGTGCTCATCTGGAGCTTCACCGAACTGGGAACGCCGCTGATGTTCGGATACAACCGCGTCGCCCCGGTCCAGATCTTCAACGGCATCACCGAGCTGGAGACCAATCCCATGCCGTACGCGCTGGTGGTGATCATGCTGTTTTTCGCCGCGTGCCTTTACGGACTCAGCCGGCTGCTGCTCGGCGGCGCGGCCGCAGCCGCGCCGGTCAAGGGCGTCACCGGAGGCGGAGCCGTCCGGCTCGCCGGCCGGCGGCGCTGGCTTCCGCCGCTGGTTTTCGCGGCGGTGACGCTGGTCGCCGGGCTGCCGCATCTGGCTCTGCTGCTCACCGCGTTTTCGCGGAACTGGTACGGGACGCTGCTGCCCCACGCTTTCACCGCGCTTCATTTCCGGAACGCGCTGTCCAGCCCGGTCGTGATTCCCAGCATCGTCAACAGCCTGCGCTATTCCGCGCTGGCCACGGCGTTCGCCCTGCTGGTGGGGCTGTTCACGGCGATCGCGTCCGTCAGATGGCGCAGCCGGTTCGGTGCGCTGATCGACCTGACCGCCATGCTGCCGCTGGCGGTGCCGGGCATCGTCATCGCCTTCGGATATCTCGGCATGTCCGTCAGGTACGACTGGGCGCGCGTGCTGTTCGATCCGGAAAACAGCCCGGTCTTCCTGCTCGCGGCCGCGTACGCCATACGCCGTCTGCCGTACGTGGTGCGGGCCGTCAGCGCCGGTCTGGAGCAGATTCCCGAGGATCTCGAGAACGCCGCCCGCAACCTCGGCGCCGGCGCGTGGCGCACCCTGCGCAGGATCACCGTGCCGCTGATATGCGCCAACCTGGCGGTGGGAGGACTGCTGTCGTTCAGCTTCTCCATGCTGGAGGTGTCCGATTCGCTGATTCTGGCGCAGAAGGCGGAATACTACCCGATCACCAAGGCGATTTTCGAACTGTCGCAGATCCTCGGTTCCGGTCCGTTCGTCGCCTGCGCCTTCGGCGTCTGGGCGATGGCGTTCCTCGCCGCCGCGCTGGCCGCGGCGTCCGCCGTCCTGGGGAGGCGCATAGGCGCGATTTTCAGACTGTAGGGCGGCGGGGCGCGTCTACCGCCGCCGTCCGCGGCGTTTTTTCAAAAAATCCGGCGGTTTCGCCGTTTGAACGACGTTTTGCTATTGACTTTTTCGTTTTTATCTGTAAAATATTACCGTGAACCGTTTTTCCTGTGAGTTCAAGTGTTTTCTGGAATGATGAAGTCGATGTTTCTCTCACCATAGGCTGAAGGTGCGGCGCAGGTCTGGACGCGCCGCATTTTTTAAAATCTCGCCGCAATTTCCGACTGTTTTCAACGTACGCGTGATCCCTGACTGTTCGGTGCTGACGGTGCGATTTTATATATCCGGGACTGACAATGAATTTTCAGGGAGCACGCAGTTTATCAACTACATGTTTCAGGCGGCGCGTCGATCGGATCCGCGCCTGAAACGCAGAAAGGAAGAGGTATGAAGAATATCTACGTCGGAAACCTGCCGTACAGCATGGATCGGAACGAGCTGTCGGAACTCTTCGCCGCCTTCGGCGAGGTCAGCGCGGCGCGCATCGTCAGCGACCGCGAGACCGGCAGGTCCAAGGGGTTCGGCTTCATCGAGATGCCGAACGACGAGGAGGCGAACCGTGCCATCGCCGAGCTGAACGGCAAGGAAGTCGGCGGACGCAAATTGGTCGTCAACGAGGCCCGTCCCCGCGAGGAGCGTCCCCGCAACGCCGGCCACGGCGGCGGCCGCTGGTGATTTTCCGGTCCCGGCCGGAGATGGAATCCGCCCCGGAACTTTTCCGGGGTTTTTTTATGCCCTCCCGCAGCGGCCGTCCGGTTCCGGACGGCTTTTCCCGCGCGGGCCTGGGGGACTCCCCGGCGCGCACGTGAACTGCGGCCGGATTCCTCTCAGTCGAGGCGGAGCGTCCCGGGAATCCAGATGCGGCGGCGCTGCCGTCCGGGGCGCTCGATCAGCGCCGAACATTCCTCGAAGGCGATGCGCCCGATCTTCCGCCAGTCCACGGCGACGGTGGGGAACACGTCGAAACCGGGCACTATGAACCGTTTGCCGTCCACTCCGAGGACGCAGTGATCCGCCGGCAGCGAACGGCCTGGGAAACGCTCGGAGTAGCGCCTGCAGTAGAACTGCAGCAGATTGTCCGAAGTGAAGAAATTGCCGCAGTTGCGGGTGAAATCCACGTCGTAGACCGTTTCATCGATCTCGTGCATGACCGTCTCCGGCGCGCATCCGGTCCTCCGCTGCCAGATCCGGGCAAACGTCTCCGCGCGGAACTTGTAGGCGGGCTGCGTGTTGGCGAACACCCGCGCCTGCCGCATGCCGCGGTCCAGGAAGAACGCCGCCGCCTGTTCCGCGGTGTTGATGGGATCTATGTCCACCAGCGACATGACGTTCCCGAAATCGTTCACCACCTGCACCCCCACCGTCGGCAGCCGGACCGGATACTGCTCCGCGAACGAATCGAACTCGAGCAGCAGAATGATCCCGCTGCACAGCGGCACGGCATCTCCGTCGAACCTGGAGTCGATGCCGGTCTCCGATTCGATCGGTTCCACCAGCACCGAATATCCGGCCTGCAGCGCGGCCTTCTGGATGCCGTACAGGGCGGAGAGATAGAGCCCCTCGCTCTGGTTCATGCGGCTGCTGAGTATGTACACCGCGATCCGGCGGAACAGTTTCGGATGGCGCGCGCCGTCGGTGCAACCTATCAGGAAGTCCCTGCCGGATTTCGTCAGCAGCCCTTTCGAGCAGAGGTAGGCGACGCCGCGCTGCACGCTGCTGTAGCTCAGATGAAAATCGTTCATCAGCCGCCGCAGCGGCGGCAGCCGCTCCCCCTCGTGGAACTGGCCGGAGACTATCTTGCTCTCCAGAAACCTGATCAGCTCGGCCGCTTTCTGGGAACGTGGCGGCAGAAGATACGGCATGCCCGGCTCTCCTATCGTCCGGCGTTCCGTTCGGGCGTCAGCCGCCCCTCTCCGGCGGGGACGGTGAACACGGCGCAGTTCACGCCCTCCTCCACGGAGACGATCGATTCCGGCCGTCCCCCGGCGGCGAGCCGCCACCGTCCGGGCGCCAGTCCGGTCGCGGTCAGACGGTACAATCCTCCCCCGGTCGGGGGCAGCTTCCATGCGACCGCGGAGCGGAACGTCTCCCCCGAGTCGTTCAGGATCGCGGCGCGGTCTCCGACGACCACCAGCAGCCGGTCGCCGTCGCGGAAGGAGCGCACCGGCAGCGGAGCCTCGTCCGGCCCCGTCATCTGCAGCACGTTGACGAACAGGTTGTCCTCGGCCGCCAGTTTCGGGGAAATCATCATCCTGCTGCCGTTCGACGTCCAGTGCTGCGGCTTGGGCGGCGCGAGCTTCGTGCCGAATACGTTCGTCGCGTCCGCTCCGGACAGGATTTCCACGGCGCGGTTCTTCGCCTCCGGCAGCGCCGGAAGCAGATGCACGACCCCCTCGCCGCCGGCGTTGCGGTTGGAGATGCGGAAACCGTCCCCCTCCGCCGTCGGAGCGCCGGCGGTGTTGAACTGGCAGTACTTCCTCCATTCCGCCTTGGCGGAGATCACTCTGTCGAGCAGTATTATCGTCGCCGGCCGTTCCGCAGATCCGAGGTTCCAGAACAGGAAGCTGCGGACGTAGCGCCGCGTCTTCGGGGCGTATGCCGAAGTCAGATCCGCGCTGAAGAAACTGTATTCCGGCTTCATCCGGTCCGGCCCGTGCGACGCCGTCAGAACCTTTCCGTGCTGGAAATACGGTTTCTCCACCGCGTCCTGCGGCGTCAGCGGCAGACGCTGATTGAGTCTTATCCCCCCGTCGTTGACGGCGCTCCGCTCGAAACGCTCCTCCGGGTCGCGGATCAGCATCATGCTGTGGGCGACGGACCGCTTGTTGAATCCGAAGTCGTACGGCGTGCCGTAGAAGCGGTACTGGCCGAGATCCACAATCTGATGTCCGCGGAAATACAGCTGCAGGGCGCCGGCGTCGGCGTGCTGGTGATTTCCGAAATTATATCCGCCGCCGCGGATTTCGGCGACGACGTCCCCCGACCCGGTCGACATGTCCCATCCGGTGCGCGCGACCATGCCGCCGAGCACCGGTCCGAATTCGCGGGTCAGAGGCATGCCGTCGAAGCTTTCGTCGGGGGGAAGATCGGGATCGTTGAAGAGCAGCGCCATCATCGGGAACTTCTCCAGACTCTTCTGCCGGATCATCTCCCCCTTGACCTGCGCCGAGCGGCTGCCGGCCTGCGCCAGCATGGTGGTCAGCGGGTAGCTCCAGTAGATGCCGTCCATGCGTCCGTCGCCGCAGGGGAGTATGTCCTTGCCGGGCAGACGCATGTACGTCCAGAAGTCGATGACGCCGAAGATGTTTCTGTCGAACACCGGCCGGCCGGCCATGCGCTCCATCAGCCACGCCGCGTGCAGATCGCACCCGTAGCGCAGATACCCGTAGTTGGTCCCCTGGTTGTGCCGGGGGGACGCGTATTCGAAGCGCCGCATCGGCAGCAGCACCTCCAGCACCTGATAGGACAGATAGCGGTACGGTTCGGGATCCTCGTCGTAGACGGCGATCGACATGGCGAGCAGGTCGCGGGTCATCTGCCACTCGTTGCCGTGGCCGTTGACGATCGGCTCGCGGAACGGAGGCCAGTCGACCTCCATCGACGAGGCCAGCGTCTTCATGCGGCGGAGCAGCGCGCCGCGCTGCTCCGGCGCGAGAAGATCGTAGCACCAGTCGTACACCAGGCTCGCGGCGTATATGGCGGATCCGATTTCACGCGTGACGTCCAGCATGTTCCCGAATTCCACCCTGTCGAAGTAGCGGGTGATCAGATCCACCGCTCCGGTTCCGGCGGCGCGATCCCCCTCCATGAGGTAGACGAACGCCTTTTCCGCTGCCGCCTGCTCCAGCGCCGCGTCCGGCAGCACCGTGCCGGTCTTTTCCGGCGCGAAGCTGAACGGCCGCAGCGCCCGCTCCTTCAGCGTCCGATACAGCCCGCTGTGTTCGGGCTTGCGCAGGTTTTCGCGCAGCCGGGGCAGCACCCGGGCGTTCACCCAGAGCCGCGGGTGCGGCATGTCGGGACGGATCGCCGGCCGGTAGCGGACGGCCGCCTCGGGCACCGGCGGCGGCGGGGACGCGATGACGAGCAGACGCATCAGCAGGACGCCTCGCGGCAGCTGCATGTGCAGACGCTGCGGTTTCCCGGTCAGGTGGAAGCTTCCGATCAGCGTCCTGTTCTCGTCGCCCTTCAGCCACGGGGAGAAGACGGAGTAGTGCATCGGCCGCCCGCGGTCGAACCACATCCTGACGCTGAAGTCCCGGGACGTGCGAGTCCATTTCGGAATCAGGCTTCTGCCGTAGGAATCCACGGCGGTCGCGGCCCAGATCCGGTACCTTCCCGGACGCTTCGCCTGGATCTCGAACGTCAGATCCGCGGTTCTGACGTCGTCCGTCGCCGGCAGCGGAGCCGCCCCGTCGGCCAGCGTCGCCGCGTCCGCGCCGAGTCCTTCCGGCCTGGTCATCCGCACCCTGTCCGGATGCCGCTCCGCCGAGGAGGCGCCGACGGACGTCCATGACAGTCCGATCTGAACCGGCGCGGCGCCGGCGGCCGCGGCCGCCGCGGAGAGCACGACGAACATGAACAGCTTCATCATCTTCATTTCAGCCTTCCTTTCAGGTCACGGGCGCGGGATCGCGCCGGGCAGCGCCCACACAGAATAAATTTGCATCGCCCGAAGCCGCGATGCAAGGCGGGGAAAGCTCTTTGATTCGCGTGGATTCATGAAAGTTGCGGCGGCGCGGGGCGGAGCCGTCGGCGGAGGACGGTCACGGCCGGCCGGACCGGCCGTCCAGCTCCTTCGCCGCGTTCATGAGCCTTTGAAAGTCGGCTTCGCCGTATCTGAACCGGCTGTGAAGGAAACTCACCAGACGGCGGCAGCTGTTGAGATTCTCCAGGGCGTAGGAGCGGATCTCGCCGTCGACGAACAGGACGTGAAATCTGTTCCGGTGGTTGAGCGGCCAGTCGGTCAGCAGCGGAAGTTTCGCCGCGGATTTGTCCGAGGAGCCGCCGAAATACACATAGGAGCAGTTGCCGGGACCGAACGATCCGGCGTCCGGGGCGGGACTGTCCCCGTGCGCCGCCGGACAGACGGCCGAGGCCGCGGGGAGATATCCTCCCGAGATCAGTTCGCGCATGCCCTCGACCGCGCCGCCGGCGGGGAACCGTCCGCCGTGGGCGCGGGCGTAGGCGGCGAGAGCCCGCCCGATCCGGCGCATGTTGTCGCCGCAGCTTTGAAAATCGGCGTTACCGCGCACGGTCGCGGCGGCGTTTTCGACGCGGAGCACGGTCTTCGACGCGAGCCGCATCAGCACCGGCGTCAGCTTCAGGCACAGCTGGGTCGTGCTGAGATCCCACTCGGAGTTGCCCTCCGCCGTGATTCCGAGCGGTTCGGCGTGCAGGACGTACAGCTGCTCTGGCAGCTCCAGCGGCAGCGGGACGCCGCCGAGCTGTCCGGGGACGAGGAAATCCAGCGTCCGCCCCAGTCCGGCGGCGGAATAGAGGAAACCGGAGCCCTCCAGCGTCAGCCCGGACGTCAGCGACGCGAAGCCGGCGGTTTCCGAAAGGCGGGGCGTCCCGTCCCCGAGAGCGCGTACCGCCTGACCGTCGGAATAGATGACGACGCTGTCCCCTTGCGCCGCGACCGCCGGAGGCGAGGAGGTCAGCGATTTGAACCGCGCCAGCGGGAGCACGGCGCCCGGAGCGGACGGCGCGGGGGAGCCGGTGAGCAGCTTGAACAGTCTGCCGTCATGATCCGGCAGCCGGAGGGAGAACGAGAACGGCAGCGCGCCGTCGCGCGCGCCGTCCGCCGGCGGAGCGACGATTATGCGCCAGACTCCCGACAGCGACGGCACCGTCTCCTTCAGATCCGACAGGAACCGCGGCTCCGGGCGGCCCTCCTGTCTGAAATTCGACGCGAGGTGTTCGGCGAATTTGAGAAGCAGCTCCGGACGGAACTCGAAGTCCGCCGCGAGGAGGGCGTCCGCCGGCACCGTCTCCAGCGCTCCGCGCAGATCTCTTCTCCCGTCTCCGAACAGGTTCCAGATCAGACCCGGCTGATTTTCCGAGGAACGGACCGCGCAGACGACGTTGCGGTGGCGGACGGGCGACGACGGCGGCAGTCCGAGCCGGACGGAGCTGGAGCCGACGGCGACCCCGCCGTCGAGGCCGGACAGGGAGACGCCCAGCAGGAATGTGTTCCAGACGGCGGTCAGCGTGGCGCGGCGCTCCGCGGGAAGATCCGACTGCAGGACGGCGCGGCTCACGCGATCGCCGTAGGCGTAGAACGCGTCCAGCGTCGCGGTCAGATCCGAATACTGATAGCAGCTGCCGCCGGCGTCGAGCCGCGAGGCGACCTGCTCCCGGAGCCGCGTCGACGGATCGGACTCCGCGGAGCGGCAGCCGCACAGTGCGCACAGCAGCGCCGCGGCCGCGCCCAGCGCGAGCGTCAGTGAACGTTTCATGAGTTCATGTCTCCATGGTTTTCGATTCGATCCGGTTCCCTTCGTGACGGGGACGTTCCGCGTCCACCGCTATAATATAGAAAGCGGATCTTTCTTTTAGAAGCGGGTTTCACGGTTTCTTTGAAAAATTTCCGGCGCCGCCGGGACATCCGGCGGGCGCGTCCGTGAACGTCTTGAGGAACTGCAGGGTCTTCAGTCCGTCGAACCAGCGGTCGAACGCCTCCCTGGCGGCGCCCCGGCGCCCGGACACGTTGCGCACCACCGACGGCCACGCCGAGAAGAAGCCGCGCCGCCGCAGGAAGCGGCGGGCAGGCTCCGTCAGCATGCTTTCGAACCTGTCCGGATCCCGCAGCGAACCGTCGTCGGCGGTCTCCATCAGCGTCTTCAGCTCGGCGAAGCCGGCGTCGGCGTACTCCGGCAGCGGCGAACCCTCCAGCTGCCTCCGGATCGCCGGCCCGGTGCCGAACGGAACGCGTCCGGACGTCCGCGCCGACGGGAACACCAGCGGCTCCGGGCATTCCGCCACTTCCGAGATTTTGCGGACGGCCTGAAGAAAATAGAAGTCCTCCGCCGCCCGCCGCACCCGCATGCCGCCCGCGGCGACGTAGACCGGCGCCCGCACCGCGAAGGCGGAGCCGACGGCGTGGAACGCGTAGGGGGATCCGGCGGCCTTCAGCCGTGCGACATAGCCGTCCATGTAACGCTCGTAGGCGCGGACGGCGCGCTCCTCGTCCGCCGTCTTCCCCGGGCGGTGCCTGAAGGCGACGCTGACGGCTCCCGCGGACGGATTCGCCCGGAAGCACTCCTCGACGCGCCGCAGATACTCCGGCGCGACCGGCGAGTCGGCGTCGAGGCTGAACAGGAAGGAGTCCTCCGACGCGGCCGACTCCATGAGAGTCAGCGCGACGTCCAGACCGATGCGCCTGGCTTCGCCCACGCCGCCGAGTATCTCGTTTCCCGGCGAGGCGGCGTCCGCCCAGAAGAGCGTCTCCCCCGGAACGAGGCCGCCCAGCGTCGCCGGATCCGACATGCGCAGCCGCTTCAGAAGGGTCAGGTCCGCCGCTTTCGTCTCCTCCGGCGCGTCCGGGGCGTGGTTGATCACCAGAACGACTCCGGAGCCGGAGGAGGCGCGCCGCCTGAGAGCCGCGTCCAGACTGTTCAGCGTTCCCGGCAGCTCCCGCAGCTCGTCCATGACGGGAATGACGACGAGACGGCGGAACGCGGGCCGCGGCTCCAGCGGCTCCAGCGGACGCCGGGGCGATTTTTTCAGATATTTATCCAGTTCGCGCGGAGTGATTTTCACTTGAATGTTGCCTCGGGCCGACTTATTGTAATGGACGCCGCGCGGCGGCGCGAGCCCCGCGTCTCCGTCTCCCGATCCGGCCCGGTCTCCGCCGGTGTCTCCGCTCTCCGCGCGACCCGCGTCCGCCGGACTCGGGCGGCCGGCGCGGCGTCCGTCCCGGGCCGGCCGCTGGAAATAAGATAGGACATGAACGAGGATTTTACAAAATGTCTGAAGAGAATATCGCATCCTCCGCCCCTTCGGATTTCATCAGGGACATCGTCGCCTCCGACGTCGCCGCCGGAAAATACGGCGGAAAGGTGGTGACGCGGTTCCCTCCGGAGCCGAACGGGTATCTGCACATCGGCCACGCCAAGGCCATCTGTCTGGATTTCGGCGTCGCGCGCGAGAACGGCGGCGTCTGCCATCTGCGCATGGACGACACGAATCCGGCCAAGGAGGACTCCGAGTACGTGAACTCGATCGTCGAGGACGTCCGGTGGCTCGGCTACGATTTCGGCGGTTCGGTCTACTACGCCTCGGATTTCTTCGAGCGGATGTACGAGAGCGCGACGGAGCTGATCCGGCGCGGGCGCGCGTACGTCTGCGATCTCTCCGCGGAGGAATGGGAGAAGTACCGCGGCGATTCGACCGTGCCCGGCAGAAATCCCCCCGGACGGTCGCGGACGATCGAGGAGAACCTCGATCTTTTCCGCCGCATGCGCGCCGGCGAGTTCCCCGACGGCTCCATGGTGCTGCGGGCGGCGATCGACATGCGATCCCCCAACATCCACATGAGGGATCCGGTCCTCTACCGGATCCGACGCGCCTCCCACTTCAGACAGGGGGACGGATGGTGCATCTACCCCATGTACGATTTCGCGCACTGCCTGGAGGACGCGTTCGAGGGGGTGACGCACTCGTTCTGCACGCTCGAGTTCGAAATCCACCGTCCCATGTACGACTGGGTGCTCGAGTCGCTCGACTTCCCCGACCGGCCGCGGCAGTACGAGTTTTCGCGGCTGCAGCTCTCCTACACGGTGATGAGCAAGCGCAAGCTGCTGCAGCTGGTCAGGGAGAAACACGTCGACGGATGGGACGATCCCCGGATGCCGACGCTGTGCGGCCTGCGGCGCCGGGGCGTGCCGCCGGCGGCCATCCGCAGCTTCAGCGCCGGACTGGGCGTGACCAAGATCAACAGCGTGACCGACATCTCGGTGCTGGAGCGCTGCATCCGCGAGGAGCTCAACCGGACCGCCCCCAGATTCATGGCGGTGCTGGATCCGCTCAAGGTGACTCTGCGCAACTATCCCGAGGGGCGGACCGAGACGGTCTCCGCCGTCAACAATCCCGAGGATCCCTCCGCCGGCACCAGGGAGATTCCTTTCGGGCGCGAGCTGTACATCGAGCGTTCGGATTTCATGACGGATCCCCCCAAGGGGTACTACCGGCTGGCTCCGGGGAGGGAGGTGAGGCTCCGCTACGGCTACTTCATCCGCTGCGAGGAGGTCGTCACCGGCGCGGACGGCCGGGCGACGGAGCTGATCTGCACCTACGATCCGGCCACGCGCGGGGGGACGGCGCCCGACGGGCGCAAGGTCAGGGGCACCATCCACTGGGTGGAGGCCGGTCATGCGCTGAAGGGCGAGGTCAGGCTGTACGACCGGCTGTTCACCGTGGAGCGGCCCGGGGAGGACGGGACGGATTTCCTCGCCCAGATCAATCCGGATTCGCTGAGGACGGCGGAGTGTCTGCTCGAGCCGGCGCTGGGCTCCGTCCCGCAGGGACGGACGGTGCAGTTCGAACGGCAGGGGTACTTCGCGCCGGACCGCGACTCGGAACCGGGCAGGCCGGTGTTCAACCGCACGGTCTCCCTCAAGGATTCATGGGAGAAGATCCGGAAGCGTCAGGAGGGGTAGCCGGGCGGCGGCGCGTTCAGAGACGGATTTTTCCGATCAGTCCGCTGGAAGAGAACCCCGGCACGAACGGCTTGAAGACGATTTCCGCGCCGCAGCGCCGCAGCGCCGCCAGCTCCTCCGCGTCCAGTCCGGCGACGGTGTAGTCGCCCCCCTTGACGTATACGTCCGGGGTCAGCGCGTCCAGCTCCGCGGCGCACCGGCGGCCGCCGAAGATCACCGCCGCGTCCACGCAGCGGAGACTGCACAGAAGATAGGCGCGGCTGTGTTCGTCGACCACCGGACGCGACGGACCCTTGAGCTCCATCACCGACGCGTCGGAGTTCACCAGCACCAGCAGCGCGTCGCCGAGTTCCCTGCTTTCACGCAGGTAGGAGGCGTGTCCGCGGTGCAGCAGATCGAAGCAGCCGTTGGTGACGACCAGCTTCCTCCCCTCCCTGCGCAGGCCGTCCCTCCACGAGACCGCGCCGTCCAGCGTCAGGATGCGGCTCTCCGGATCGGAGGTGAAAGTCATGCCTCCTCCTCCCGGTCCAGCGGACGCACCTTCACGCCGGCCTCGCGCAGCAGATTCATCGCGGTCTGATCGATGGAGTAGCGGCGGTGGTAGATCACCTCGCGGATGCCGGCGTTGACGATCATCTTCGCGCACTGCAGACAGGGGCTGAAGGTGGTGTAGATGGTCGCGTCCTTGACGGCTATGCCGTGGTAGGCCGCCTGGACGATGGCGTTCTCCTCGGCGTGGCTGCACAGGCATTCGGAGAGCCCCTCTCCGCTGGGAATGTCGGAGTTGCACCGCGCACAGCCGCCGTCGCAGCAGTTGCGCACGCCGCGCGGCGTCCCGTTGTATCCGGTGGAGATGAGACGGTGGTCGCGGACGATGACGGCGGCGACCTGCCGGCGGGAGCAGTTGCTGCGGGTCGCGGCCATGCCGGCGATGTCCATGAAGTAGTCGTCCCAGCCGGGACGGATTCTCTTGCTGCTTTCCGACATGATGTCCTGGCGAAAGATTGCTTGACCGTCTTGCAATTGGCCGCCGCCGTGGTACTGTAAGCAGGCCGCCGACGATACTATACAGGATCGCGCGGAGGACCGCAAGACGGCGGCCGCGAAGAATGCGACGAAATGTTCTCTTCTGTCTCAATGTGCCGCCCGGCGCCGCCGGACTCCGGGGCGGCGGCATGACCGCGGCCGACGCGATGCGGATGGCGGCCATGCCGTTCTCCCTCGGGATCTGCAGCTGCCGGCGGGCGGATCGCATGGTCGCGCTGCGGCGGCCGGAACGGTGGAACGGCCGTCTGGCGGTGCTGGTGCACGGGCTCGCGCACCGGTGGGTGGTGCTGAGGAATCTCGGGGATTTTCTCCGCCGCCGGGGCTATCTGGTGTGGCTGTACGACTATTCCTCGTGGCACGGATCGCTGGAGTCGCACGGTCGGGATCTGGCGCGCCGTCTGGAAGGCCTGGCGTCCGAGCACCGGAGGAGCGGCACGGAGCTGGATCTGGTGACGCACAGCATGGGGGGGCTGCTGATCCGCGCGGCGTGGCCGCACGCGTCTCCCGGGCTGCGCGGATGGTGCGGCCGGGCGGTCATGCTCGCTCCTCCGAACCGCGGTTCGAGGGCGGCCGGACGAGCGCTGGTCCTGCTGCCGGCGCTGCGGCGTCTGACGCCGTTTCTCGACGAGCTGCGGCACGAGCCGGACTCCGCGGCTAACCGGCTGTCATGGCCGGAGGATCTGGAGGTGGGAGTCATTTCCGGCAGCAGGGACTGGGAGGTGCTTCCGGACGAGTGGCCGATGCCGGGCGTGAAGGATCACTGGGAGGCCGTCGGCGGGCATACGTTTCTGATGCAGAGACAGGCAGTGTGGGATCAGGTCGCCCGCTTTCTCGAGCGCGGACGTTTCTCATGTCCGGCGCGGGGGGAGGGGGACGGCGGCGCGGCGGCCGGCGGTTCCGGCCGTCTCTGAACAGGTTTCATTCCGGGGGAAAACGCTTATGGACGCGCGGCGGAACTCGATCGTCGTCAGGATCGACGCGGCCCAGGCCGCCGCCCTCGCGCATCTGCTGCGCGGGCGCGGCTGGATTTTTTCCGAACCTCCTCACGCGCGCTGGCGCGCCTCCGGCGACAAGGTGCAGGTGACGGCGTACGAGAGCGGCAAGCTGACGATCCAGGGCCGGAACGCCGCCGACTTCATGGAGTTCACGCTGGAGCCGATGGGCTTCTGCGAAATCGGCGCGGGCGGATCCGCCGCGGAGACCGACTGTTCTCTTCACGGCGGCGTCGACGAGAGCGGCAAGGGGGATTTCTTCGGGCCGCTGGTGATCGCCGGTGTCTGCACGGACGAGGAGAGCGCTCCGCGCCTGACGGGCGCCGGCGTCTGCGATTCGAAGCTGATCCGCGGATCCGCCAGGATCCGTCAGCTCGCCGAGGAGATCCGACGGTCCGTCCGCGGCGCCTTCTCGGTGGTCGTGATCGGACCGGAGGCGTACAACCGCCTCTACGCGAGGATCGGCAATCTGAACCGGCTGCTGGCGTGGGGGCACGCGCGCGTCATAGAGAATCTTCTGAAGCTGCGTCCGGAGTGTCCGCGCATGCTTTCCGATCAGTTCGCGTCGGCGCCGCTGATTCAGCGCGCGCTGCTCGAGAAAGGACGCTCGATCCGGTTCGAGCAGCGCGTCCGCGCGGAGAGCGACGTGGCGGTGGCGGCGGCTTCCATTCTGGCGCGCGAACGTTTTCTCGGCGCGATGGAGAGGATGGGGGAGGAGCTGGGCATGACGCTTCCCCGCGGCGCCGGTCCGGCGGTGACCGCCGCCGTGCGCGACATCGTGGCGCGGCACGGGGAGGAGTGCATGAACCGGTACGCCAAGACGCATTTCAGGACGCTGGAGCAGGCGCGGCGGCGATGACGCCGATCCGCGCGGCGTGCGGATAGAAAGGTTGTCGATGATGAAGAGTATGATTTTCCTTGCCGACGGCATGGCGGACTGTCCGCTGCCGGAGCTCGGCGGCAGAACGCCGCTGGAGGCGGCGCGCACGCCGGCGATGGACTCGATCGCCGCGCGCGGAGTCAACGGAACTTTCCTGACTCTGCCGGACGGTCTGCCCACGTCGTCGGACGTGGCGAACATGTCGGTGCTGGGGCTGTCGCCGGAGCGCAACTACCCCGGACGCGGGCCGATCGAGGCCGCGAGCCAGGGGATAGCCCTCGGGGACGGGGACGTGGCCTGGCGCTGCAATCTGGTTACGGTGTCGGAGGACGGCGTGCTGCTCGACTATTCCGCCGGCCACATCCCCGACGGGACGGCGGCGGAGCTGATGCGGGATCTGCAGCGCGAGTTCGGCGGCGGCAGGGTGACGTTCCACCACGGGGTGAGCTACCGCAACCTGCTGGTGCTTCACGGACGCGAATTCTCCGGGAACGTCGCCTATCACAAGCCGGATTCCTCGCAGGACATGCCGGTCTCGGAACTGGGCCTGACCCCGCTCGACGATTCGGAGGAGGCGCTCCGCACGGTGAGTTTTCTGCGGGAGCTCTGCGGACGCGCGCACGGTTTCCTCGTCGGCCATCCCCTGAACAGAAACCGGCCGCGTCCGGCGACGGACATCTGGCCGTGGAGTCCCGGAGTCCGTCCGAGTCTGCCGTCGTTCAGCGACCGCTACGCGGGCAGGAAAGGGGCGATCATCAGCGCCGTGGACGTGATCAAGGGAATCGGGAGATGCACGGGCATGAGGGTGGTCGACGTGCCGGGCGCCACGGGTTATCTGGACACCGAC
Source organism: uncultured Victivallaceae bacterium (assembly GCA_964402715.1). Taxonomy (GTDB): domain Bacteria; phylum Verrucomicrobiota; class Lentisphaeria; order Victivallales; family Victivallaceae; genus CALXOD01. Next base: position 75,498 of record CAYODJ010000004.1, on the reverse strand, counting down.
TACGAGGGCAAGGTCGACGCGGCGCTGACCGCGCTGAAGGACTGCGACTTCGTCTACCTGCACGTGGAGGCGATCGACGAGTGCTCCCATCAGGGCGACCTCAAGCTGAAGATGAGGGCGATAGAGGATTTCGACTCCAGGATCGTCGCTCCGGCGCTGCGGGCTCTGGAGGGCGCCGACGTCCGCTTCGGACTGCTGCCCGATCATCCGGTGCCGATCCGGCTGCGGCGGCACACCGTCACCCCGGTGCCGGTGGCGGTGTGCGGTCCGGGGATCGAGCCGGACGCGGTGACTGGCTTCAGCGAGCGCCTGGCTCCGGGCGGAAGCCTCGGTCTTCTCCGCGGGGACGAGCTGATGAAACTGGTGCTGGGACTGCGATGAACGGGGCGGCGGATCCCGTCCGTGACGGGGATCGGGCGATATGCTTTCTCTCCGGCGCGTACCGGAGTCTGACGGCGGCGGAGACGGGCGGCGGATCCGTCCGTCTGGAGCTCGATCTCGGCTGCGGTCCGGGGTCGTTCGCCGCAGCGCTCGCTGGACGTTTTCCCCGGAGCCGGATCATAGCTGCGGACGTGATGATCGGCAGGCTGCGCAAGCTGGCGGGGAGGTGCCGCAGGGACGGAATCGGCAACGTCGCGCCGTGCCGCGCGGAGGCGAGGTATCTGGTGACGGTGGCCATTCCCGACGGCGTCGTGGACCGGATTCATCTGCTGTGTCCGGATCCGTGGCCCAAGGAGCGGCACCGCCGGCACCGTCTGCTGACGTCCGATTTCACGGCGCAGCTGCACCGTGTGCTGAAGCCGGACGGAGTCTTTCACTTCTCCAGCGACGACGAGGCGTACTGCGACGCTGCGGCGCGGCTGCTGCCGGAGTCGGGGCTGTTCGCGGCGTGCGGGCCGGACGCGGATCTGGCCGGGCTGATGAGCGATTTCGAACGCCGCTGGCGCGATCGGGGGAGAACCGTGCGGCACCTCTATTTCCGCCGTCTGCCGCCGCCGCCGCATGTCCTCGGCCACTGAGACGGCGTCATTCCCCGGAGAGCTCCCGCGCGATTCGCACCGTCTGCATGGCGTCGGCGGCGTAGGCGGCTCCGATTTCCCGCGCGTATTCCGCCGAGATCACCGCTCCGCCGACGATGAAGCGGAGATCGGTCATGCGCCGTTCCCGCGCCAGATCGATGACGTGCTTCATCTCGGTCATGGTGGTGGTCATCAGCGCGGAGAGTCCGATCAGGGACGTGTCCGTGTCGTGCGCCTTGTCCAGAATGGTCTCGGCCGGGACGTCCTTGCCCAGGTCGATCACCTCGAATCCGTAGTTGCGCAGCATCAGGCCGACGATGTTCTTGCCGATGTCGTGGATGTCGCCCTTGACGGTGGCAAGGATGATGCGCGTCTTCGACCGGACGCCGGAGTCCTCCGCCAGAAGCGGCGTCAGAATCTTCATGGCCCGGCGCATGGCGTCGGCGCTCTGCACCAGCTGCGGCAGGAAGAACTCCCTCTTCTCGTAAAGGTCGCCGACGAGCGTGATGGCCGGTATGAGCGTACCGTCGACCAGCCGCGACGCGGCGAGTCCGGACGACACGGCTTCGCCGACGCATTTTTCTACGGTATCCGCGTCGCCGTGAAGCACCGCATGGAACAGTCTCTTCTCCGGCGGTCCGTCCGCCGCCGCGGCGGCGGAGCGCGACGGAGTCTTTCCGCCGTCGAGTCCGCAGCGGTACGCGAGGTAGCCGGCCATGCCGGCGTCGCGCGACGTCAGCACGTCGGACGCCCGCGCCAGATCCATGACGGTGCGCGCGGCGGGATTGGCGATGGCCATGTTCAGACCCCGTCCCAGCGCCATGCCGAGGAAAGCGGCGTTGACGGACTCCCGTCCGGGCAGGCCGAAACTGACGTTGGACAGCCCGCAGACCGTGTTGACGTTCAGCGTTCCGGACGCGTATCCGACTGTGGCCAGCGCGGTCTCCGCAGCACCGGGGCTGGCGGAGCAGGCCATGACCAGGGCGTCGACGCAGCAGTCGCACGGCTCTATGCCGTACGCCGCGAGACGGCCGAAGATGACGTCCAGCGCCGCGATCCTTCCGTCGAGGGTTTCGGGAATGCCGTCGTCCGTCAGCGGCAGCAGGATCAGCATGGCTCCGTAGCGCGCGGCGATGGGCAGCAGGTTCTCCAGCCGGTCCCGCTCGGCCGACACGGAGTTGAAGAGCGCCCGTCCGGGATAGATGCGCAGCGCGGCCTCCGCCGCGGCCGGATCGGTGGTGTCGATGCACAGCGGAGTGTCCACCGCGCGGACGATTTCCGACACCACGGCCGGCAGCGTCCTCGACGCGTCGACGCCGTGCATGCCGCAGTTCACGTCCAGCAGCGCCGCACCCTGCCGCGTCTGCGTCTCCGCCAGTTCGCGGACCAGCGAGAACTCGCCGGACAGCAGCTGCGACTGCAGTTCTTTCTTGCCCGTCGGATTGATGCGCTCGCCGATGATCGCGAACGGCTGATCCGGTGACAGGACGCGGAAGGCGCGCGGACCAGACACGGCTCCGGCGCACCGGCCGGAGACCGCCGGCGGCGGAATCCGCCGGAGCCTGTCGCCGAGAATCCGGATGTGCTCCGGAGTCGTTCCGCAGCAGCCGCCGACCAGACCAGCTCCGGCGGCCGCGATCGACGCCGCGGCGTCCGCGAATTTCTCGGGATCCAGATTGAACACCGTGCGGTCACCCGCCAGTTCGGGCATGCCGGCGTTCGGCTTGGCAATCAGCGGTATCCGCGCGGAAGCGCGGATCCGCCCGATGATTTCGAGCATCTCCTCCGGTCCGGTGGAGCAGTTGCATCCGAACGCATCCGCGCCCAGAGCCTGAAGCGAGATCAGCGCACTCGCCGCGTCGCATCCGGTCAGCGTCCGGCCGTTCCGTTCGAAAGTCATGGTGACCATGACCGGCAGCCCGCACAGTTCGCGGACGGCCAGCAGCGCCGCCCTGGCCTCCTGCAGATCCATCATGGTCTCGATCACGAAACCGTCCGCTCCGCCGGCGAGAAGCGCCGACGCCTGCTCCCGGTAGATGCGCACGGCTTCCTCGAACGGCAGATCTCCGAACGGTTCGACGAACCTTCCGGTCGGCGCCATGTCGCCGAACGCCAGGGCGTGTCCGCGCAGGTTTTTCACGGTGAGCTCCGCCAGCCGGCGGTTGATTTCCGCGGCGCGGCCGCCGAGACCGAATTCCTCCAGTTTGAGACGGTTGGCGCCGAAGCTCGGCACGTAGACGATCCGCGATCCGGCGCACAGGTATTCGCTCTGCAGAGCCCCCGCGATGTCCGGATGCTCCAGAATCCACGCCTCGGGACAGACTCCCGCCGGCATGCCGCGCTTCATCAGCTCGGTTCCGGTCGCGCCGTCGAGGAGAACGATCCGTTCCCTCGTCAGTTTCCGAAATTCATCTCTCGTCATCGCCGCCTCATGTCTCCGGCGTCGTCCCCGTGCGCAGCGTCCGTGCACGGGCGGGACGCCGGCTCGGAATATAGCATGCCCGCGCCGTTTTTCCAGAACGGTTCGCCGTTCGCGGTTTTTCGGGGAGATCCGGAGGGACGCCGGCTCCTTCCGCCGCGGCGGACGAGTCGGCGGGAGCAGGCCGCGTTGACCGCGCAGACGGCGGCTATGACGGCGAAGACTCCTGACGGGGAGACGCGGAGACAGCGAGCGCCGGCGGCCGCGGCCAGAGCCGCCAGAGCCATGAACAGGGCGTTGACGATGTTGTTGGCCGCGATGACGCGGGCCTCCATGCCGGCCGGCGAGGCATGCTGCATCAGCGCCTGAAGCGGCACGGAGAACAGGCCTCCGGCCACGGACACGCCGAGCAGATCAAGCGAGACGCGCCAGAACGCCGGACACGCCGCCAGAACGGCGAGACCGCCTCCGGATCCGGCGAAAGCTTCCCTGCCGGGGAATGCGGCCAGACTGAGATCCAGCGAAAACAGAGCCATGGTCAGCGCGGCCGGCGGAGCGAGGCGCGCGGAAATCTTCGCACGCAGCAGACGCGGGGCGGCGGCGGCTCCCAGTCCCACGCCGACGGAGAACAGCGTCAGGAAAAAGGCGTTGGTGTACTGATCCGCTCCCAGCACCTCCCGGCACAGTCCCGGCAGCTGGGAGACGTACAGCGAGCCGGCCATCCAGAATCCGGACAGCGAGATTATGCAAAGCCTCACCCTCGGCCGCCGGAACGCGTCCCGGACGATCTTCATCGTCTCCGCCGGCAGGTTCGGAGACAGTTTCACCCGCACTTCCGTCGGCGGGGCGGGGGGGATCCGGCGGCTTGCCGCGTACCCGACGACCGCCAGCGCGCAGAGAACCGCGCCCGACCAGAACGCACCTCCCCGCAGGGCGACGACGACGGTTCCCGCGATGGATCCTATGAGGATGGCGAGGAATGTGCCGCCTTCGATGAGCGCGTTTCCGGCGACCAGCTCCCGCCGGTGCAGATGCTGCGGCAGCAGCGAGTATTTGGACGGGCTGAAGAAAGTCGACTGCGTCCCCATCAGGAACAGCAGAATCAGAAGCGCGCCGACGCTTTCGCGGAGGAACGCCGCGAAAGCCAGCGCCATCAGCACGATTTCGGCGAATTTGACGATGCGGCAGCAGTGCGCCTTGTCGAACTTGTCGGAGATTTGCCCCGCCAGCGAGGAGAAGACGAAATAGGGCAGCGTGAACGCCGCCATGGCCAGATTGGTCAGCATGGCCGCGCGGTGAGCGTCGGACGAGAGCTTGAAAGTGACCAGAGTCAGTATGGCGCATTTCAGGAAGTTGTCGTTGAATGCGCCGAAAAACTGCGTCGTGAAGAGCGGCAGGAATCTGCCGCTGAAAAAAAGTTCAATCATCGTGATCCCGGTTTTCTGCGGACAGGCTTTCATGGAGACGGCGGCGGCCGCGTCATCCGCCGCGGTTTTCGCAACGCAGTCTCCGGACGCGGGGGCGGCGGAAGCGGACGAGCGTCCCGTCCGACCGGCTTCTTCCGTCCGCGGCGAGGCACGCGGGGCGGAGTCGTCGGCAAGCTGCGGCTCGACGACGGGACTGACAGGAAATGCAAAGGCGAAACTCCGCGACGGGGCTTTCACGCGGGGGCATGAACCATCTCCGGCCGGAAGCTACGGTTTCCGTTTTACGCCGTCGCCGGATCTTCCGGCTTTTTCCGATGTTCCGGCGAGACTCTTCAGCAGCTCCTGCTTCTCCCTGGCGAGAGCGGAGATCAGAGCGCGATCATCCGCGCGGACGGGTTTCTGCACGATCTCGTGAAACTGTTGCGACGTCCGGCGATAGTAGTCGACCCACTTCCGATACTCTTCCTGGCCGGTTTCCCGTCGCATCTCGAGATCACGTATTTTGCTGCGGGCGGTGCCGAGAGCATCGAGGTATTTCGCGCACCCGGTAAGCCATGCACGGCTGATGCCGGTATCGTGCTCGACGAAGTAATAGTCTGCCCATCTTTTGACCTGTGTCGCATGGAGCCAGATTTCTGTCGGCGACATGACTTTCTTGACATCGCCGCTGTCGCGCAGCCGATCGGCCCACATCCGCAGTTCTGACGACACTGTGGCCGGGGAGAGCCCGGACTTCACCCACTCTAGCTCAACGGCGGAGAACTCCTTCGGGGATCCGCCGATCCGGACATCGCCGTTCGGAGGGGGCGCGGCATCTGCGCATAGCACACATGCCGCCAAGGTCAGAGCAGCGACGAGGCCACGCTCGATTATGAATCCGCCGTATCTCATGTCCCGCATTCTTCCTCTAGTCAACCATTTCCATCTGCCTGATGCGGAATTTCCTCGCGGCCGGATCATACTTTACGGTGAACAGCATTTTCACCTCGCTGCGGATGTCGTCGAAATAAAGTTTTTCATTGGAATCGAAATCCATTCTTCCTTCCTTTGTCTTCATGCGCACCGCATCGGTTTTTCCATCAGGCACTTTGGACACTTCCACATCGCCGACATCGGTGATAGCCTGAGCGACCAGCACGAAGAGGATTTCGTCGGGAAGAGCCTGCCGAGTCGTCATAAGGCAGACGGTTTTTGCGAACAACGCCTCCTTTTCAATGTCACTGTTGCCACCTTCTCCGCTACTGTTGATGTTATCGATGGCTGAGGCAACGGTGCTTTGCTGCAGGAGACTCGCCCTGGTCGGTATGGAAACGCTCTCGGGCAATTTGCTGATTTCTTCGGCGAACCCGCTATTGTCCTGAGTGCTTTCGCCTGCAGGTTGTTCCGCAGTCGCACCTTTGACGTTGACATTGGAAACGAGCGCGTCAAGCAGAGTCTTGTACACCTCCTTGTCGTCATCTGTTCCTCCGCGTCCGTTCAGATTCACTTTGCCGCAGTCATATGCGTTCCTGGTCATTTTAATCTGATCGAGAATGCCGGCGTCGCCCTCGTCATAGGTAGTGCCCGGCTGAGCAATTCCAACTACAGGATCGTATTTCTCGGGAGCAGTGTGTTCTGCCGACCCGCTTTTAGGGGCTTTCAGATTGATGGTTTCCCACTTTGCTCCGCGGGCGATGGCACCCAGTTCCAGCGGCGACCACATCGATGTATTGCGGATAAACGCTGTGGAGAGAAGCGGCGATGCAGCGGTGGTGCTGAAGTTCTCCCTGTCGCCGGACGCACCTGGCTTGCAGTTTGCATTTACCTTGCCGAAAGTCGGTCCGACATAAACGGCTGGATCGGGGGAAGCACCGTCGAATTCCTCCGATTCCACGTACTCCCAGTTGAGATAGGCACCTTGTCCCTGACAGAGGTTTTCTCTGGGATCATCGACCGAGAAGCCCAGAGATTTGCCTTTCTCACTACTGTCATTCGGCGGAGTCAGGTTTAAGCTTATCAGACCATCGGAGGAACTGGTCAGATTGGTGGTGCAGTCAATGTTATCGCCACCTTTACTCAGTACCATGTTTTCAATTTTGAAATTCGATATTGAGACTTCGATCGCGATTTTGCTTCCGGGGTTATTTTTCACAACAGTCGGAAAAGTAAAAGAGTTTGAAGGTTCTGAAGATCCTGAAGATTCTTCGAACGAAACACCGTACTTGTAGTATTTCCCATCCTCATCCGTGATTTTCATGTTTATGTTCACTGTATGTTCAAAAGATAAATTGGTTTTACCGGCCTCAACTCCGTCTACCTTGAGTGAGACATCGGCACTGCATTTCATCTTGACTTGGCAATCTGTTCCTATCAGTTCATCAACATCTTCACCAGTGCCGTTTTTTTTGCGGAAGTAGAGGTTGAAAACTTCCGCAACCCCCCGATGCGAAACACGAACAATGACGTTGGTAGGTTGCGTCACTCCTCCCACGGGATCTCCTTCTGGACTGCAGTTGGCAGTTACGACCCATTCCACTGCGGCTTCATTGAGATACGGCGTTTTTTCGTTGCCGGTATACTTCGGCGGTTTCGTGTACCATTCCTTGGGGGATGGGGCATCGGACGTGGGGATGTCGTCAGCGTCACAGTAATCGATCAGATTTGCGGCGATCTGCTTGCGTCGGGTTTCAAGATTTTCGTAGGCGGCCTTGTCGTCGCCGATCATGCGCAGGAACTGCAACGCCCGACCGTTCTCACCTGAGTTGGCCTTGTTCTGTTCAAACTTAGGGAAGTCTTTATTATTATAGCCGAGCAGCTGTTCTACAGCATCTTCGCTGTTTTCTCCGCCCTCAATGCCAAAACCATTCCAGTCCTGGCGTGCCAGATTGAAGCGATGATAGTACACGGTGTCATCTTCGAATCTCTTCTCCGCGCCGTTCCACGAACCATGGGGATAGAATTCCGGTTCGGTTCTGCCGCCCATGGCGAAATAACGACGTATGACTTTCCTCGCCTCATCGCCTATTGAGTACTCCGAGAAGAAAAGGTCGTAGTCGCTGTAGTCGTTCTTCAGTCTCTCCGGGGCATGGTCGGGATAGCGGTGCTCGTTTTCGAAAAGTTGTGCAGCTTCCGTCAAAACGTCGGTCGCATCAAGATCTTTGACATCTTTGACCTTGCGCAAGTCGAACTCCTTCATGTCCACGCCGTAGCGTTTTCCCCAGTTTCTTTGGTATTTTGAGGGAGTTGCCGCACTTTTTGCTCCACGCAACGCCTCCGAAAGAGAAATGGCTCCCGCAGGCAGAGCCATGTAGGCGTACCGACCGATGATTTTTGAATTCGTATCCGGACTACCGTCGTCATCGGTTTTTTCGTGCACATACACCCACTGCGGCGGGGCGTGCGGCTCCTCATCACTGTATCCGTCGACTTTCAATTTGTCGTCCAGTCCGAAGTCGTTGCCGGTATCCTGACTTCTTTCCTCTTCTCCGCTGTAACGGCTGACCAGACGCGGCAGAACATCGAGCGACATGCCGCCGTCCACAGCTTTGTTCTCCTGGAGCGTCAGCATCAGATCCGTCAGAAGACGGTTGGCTGCCGATTTGGCGAAATAGCGCGCCTGCGAGCGGCTGCTGTTGTTGGCCGCTGCGTTGCGGGCGATGACGGCGTTGGTGACGAAGCTCATGGCCATTGCCAGCAGAAGAGCCATGACACCCAGTGCCAGCAGCAGCGCGGCGCCACTGTCTTTGTCGTGATCTCGCACAGTGTCTCTCCTCCGGAAGTTAAATTTGATCGCGCTCGCCGATGTAGACGATCCGGGTGAATTTCACTTCCTGCTCGTCTTTGATTTTCTTCTTGTCGGATTTCGTCGGCGCCTCACGCCATCGCTCGAAATACGGGTCGGGCAGGATGCCGAGTTCAATTTTTATCATCAGCGGTCTCGGCGCGTTTCGCTCTTTCTGAAGATAATTGGGATAACAGTAGGACGCGAAATAGTCCGACCTTTCCCAATGGAAATTGTCTTCTGAGTCGTAGCCGTGCTTGTCTCCTGTAATTTTGGAAACCGCAGGGGTAATCCTGAAGCTGGTGACGTGACTGACCACGCTCTCAGCCTTGGCGTCGTCAGCGTCGTCTCCTTCATCGGCCGCATATTTCACGAATTCCTTGGCCGTGTTGTACAGGTAGATGGCGAAAGCGACATAAGCGTTCTTGTGCTTCTTGAAGAGTTCTGCATGGCAGTCCTCTCCCGCTTCGTTTTGGTCTCCGTCGCATACGGTGGCGATCATGAGATCGTTGTAAGCATCCTTTTGTCTGTCACATTCGGGAGGCACCATGAAAGCCGCGGCGAAGAGCGGTTTTTCGCCGCGCGGACGCAACGACGACTTGACAGGGAAGTAGACGGCGTCGAAGCTGGTGTCGTCCTCGCTACGGCGCGTCTGATTCTGCACCACCAACATCGGCAGATTCGCATAATACGAGGACTGCAGCATTGCAGCCATGAGATTCATTGCAACGCGGGCGTCGGCGTAGACGTTGCTCCGGTTCTCCGAACTGGACCATACGCGTTGCGCACCCGCGAAGAACTGCATGGCAATAGCCATGACCACACTGAAAACCCCCATTGCGACGATGATTTCAATGAGCGTGAAAAAGCGACAGCGCACGAAGATCGCGTCGTCTCTCCTGCCGGCAGTCATTTCTTTTGTTCTGGTCTTCATATCAGGATGCTTCTCAGCTTTCAGGGCTTGAGCCAGATTTTTTCTCGAAATCCTCCGGAGCGGCCGCCGGATTCACCAGCGTCAGACGGTATAGACGCTTCTCACGCATGACGTACTGCTGCTCGATCGGCCAGCTCAGTTCGACACACAGTTCCACTGCGGCTTTATCGCTCACCGTCTTTTCTTTTGTTCTCGATCCGGTAATTCCCGGCACTGCGAGCAGCGTCTCGAAAGACTTTCCACGCACGCTCTCCCTCCATACCAGCGCATCTACCGCGAAATCGGTTCTTTCCCCTCCGGCCGACGACTCCAGTTTCACGACTTTCTGAAACCGGAAGAGACCGATATTTCCCGCCCCGAGAAGAATACCGTCGTCGTTTACTTGCTCTTTGTCTATCTCGCCGGCAGTGATTTTTTTCGACTCTTCTTGAATTCTGCTGTCATCCGGCTTTTTGTCTTTGACAAGATCTAGGAAATCACTTTTTTTGGCGCCGCCGTCATGGCGCCAACTTTTGAGGATTCGACCTTCCATGTAGCTGAGGATGTATTCGGCGGCGTCGGGGATGTTGTCGTCGGTGATCGCGGCGCTGGTCGCGTTCAGCCCGACGGGAAAGAGCACCATGATGCTGGACAGTCCGATGGCGACGACAGCGATGGCCAGAGCCACCTCGATCATGTTGAAGAGACTCCGCCGCGTTCCGACCGCATTTCCATCCGTAATCATGATTATGGGCTGCGTCATCCGATTCGTATCTCCGTCGATCCGGCCTTTGTTACTCTTTCTCTTCCTCCCCGGCGAATCTCAACTTCACCTTGCCGGTGAAGGAGCTTGCCAGCAGCTTGACATAGTTGGCCGGCTGTCTCCCGCCCCTGTCCTTGTTCGAGTAGACCACGTTCCCGCCGTCGTCGAGAACCCCCTCGGCCAGAAGCAGCGTGACCTGTCCGTTGGTGATCCCGCCGTAGGGGTTGAAGATCACCGCTTTCAAATCCACCTCGTCGGCGGCGCTGTCCGGGTTGTACAGCACTTTTTTCACTTCATCCAGCCCGTCGGCATCAGGGAAATCCGGTTTCTTTTTGTCGTCGGGAAACTTGACTTCGCCTGCGGAGTCGTGCTTACCGCCTGGAAGCACGACATTTTGATCCAGTTGTATCCAGCGGCTTCCGGGGACGAAACCCGCGAAATTGAAATCGGCGCCGGATTTGTCGACGTAGCAGCAGCGCACCGCAGGGACATTCCCGCCGTCGATGAAGTATCTTCCATTTCCGATTTTGTGGGTTTCATCGTAATTGAACAGTAGCGCGACGCTGCGCCGCTGCGCGGCAGCCTGGGATTGCGCCTGCCCGAACGCCGTCCTGAGCGTATCGGCGGACCGCAGCAGAGCCCCTCCCGCGTTCATCCGCGTGAAAGCCGGTACTCCGATGGCCGCCAGCAGTATGCCGAGCGCCATGACCACCAGCAGCTCGATCAGGGTGAACGGTTGTTTGCTCGGACGGTTCATATGCCTCCTCCGCCGGACGCGGCTCCCCGACTTTTACTTCTCCCAGCTGCAGATGTCGTCGGTGGTGCTGTCTCCGACGTTGTTCTGGTTGAGACCTCTGTCGTCGTCGCCGTCAGGACCCAGCGAATACAGGAACAGGCTGCCTTGGAGTATCCATCTGTCGTCGCGCATATTGGCGGGCATCTTGACGCCGCTGCGCTTCTTGCCGGAGCTGTCGCCGAGAAGAAGAGGCACTTGATCCGCATGGTTCACATCGATGATCATCGTGTACGGGTTTCCCCACGGGTCGCGCCAGAGTGATTCTTGATCTTCTTCATCTTTATCGTAAGTGGAAACGTTGTAGTCGGGTCTGGGATCCAGGAACTTGATGTTGCGTTTGTTGATGTTCTTCTTGTCGGCGTCCAGCTCAGCCGGCACGGACAGCTCGCGGATGAACTCGTTATAGGCATAAACTGATCCGTCTTTGCCTAAATCATCGTTGCCCAGCACGATGTATCCCCAGTCAACATCCAGCCCGTTGGAGTGGTACTTGCGGGATTGCTTATCCACGCTCCTACCGTTGTTGAATTCAGCCTTACCGGATGCGGCATTCACAGCCACCATTTTGCCGTAGTTGGACTCCACCCCCTTCAGCGCCATGCGCAGCGAAGTCATGTCGGCCTTGGCCTGAGTTATGCTGGCCTTGCGACGGCCGCTGCTGACGGCTGGCAGCAGCAGTCCTGCCAGCACCCCTATTATGGCGATGACTATCAGCAGCTCCACCAGTGTGAAATCGCGACGATTCATAAGTCCGGCACTCCCTAAGAAAAAACAACAGCGCGAAACCCGCGCCGGGCGGCCGCATGGTCTCTTTCGACGATCCGCCCGCTCATTCCGCCGTCGGAGACGCGTCGCGACGGTGTCGTCGACGCTGCTTTTCTTTATAGCACCGTGTCGTATTTTTTTCAACCGGCGGAACGAAATTTTTGACAAATTGCCGGAAAAACTTGACAACACGCCGTGTTTCGGCTATGATTTAGGTTGGCCCGGCGGCATGTGCGGGGCCGCTCTCCCGTCCGGAAGAGCGGCTCTTCCGTCCCGATTGACGTTCCGGTTCGGATCGTGGAGGCGGCGGCACGGTCAGTCGATGTCGGACACGCGGAGTCTTGAAAAACCATGTTTTAGGAGAAGGAGAATATCGGTCATGCGCAGGACGCGGATGCAATTCACTCTGATCGAGCTCTTGGTGGTGATCGCGATCATCGCGATTCTGGCCGGAATGCTGCTCCCGGCGCTGGGCGTCGCCCGCGCGCAGGCGAACGCGGCGGCGTGTCTGAGCAATCAGCGGCAGGTGGTCATCGGCATACAGCAGGAGATGAGCGACAACGACTCCTTCTTCTACTCGGTCGATTACGCAGGGGACGCCCAGACGTCGGGAGACAAGTCGCGCTGGACATACCGCCTGAAGGACCGCAGCTATCTGCCGGATTATGCGGCGATGCGCTGTCCCCAGCTGCCGTATCCGCCGGCCAAGAAAGCTGATACGAAATCGGAGGACAAGTACACTTTCGGAGCCGCCTACAGCAGCAACGAAAAGGGATTGGACTTCCGCGGAACGAAGTATCTGAAGAGCAGCAAGAACAAGGACGGCAACGGCAAGCCCGCGGCGGTTTCCCCTTCCTCGCTGGCGCTGGGAGGATGCTCCCTGAACAGCACCGTCGACGGCGGCGGAGCCCTGATGAAATTCACGGAGTCGGCCGGAGCCAGTCCCTACGGGAATATCTGTCTGACGCACTCGGGCGAGGTCAACATGTTCTTTCTCGACGGACGCGCCGCTTCGCTGAACGAAAGCGAGGTCAAGGGCGGAAAGTTTCACTGCCCCAGTTCGGAAAATCCTGATTCCGATGACGTCAAGCTGGCCGTCCCCATGGACAGCGGCGTGAAATACGTGAAGAGGTAGCCCGCCGCGCACGGCGGCGCTTTCCGGCGCGAAGCCGTGATCTCGTCGCTCAGAAGTTGGTCAGGTCGTCGCAGGCCATGTCGCCCGCGTCGTCCCTGAAGTAGTCGGATTTGTAGTTGTCCTTCAGATCCGCGTCGCCGTCCTTGCCGAAAACCCCGTCCTGTCCGGCCGAGATCAGATCGTAGGACTCGATGTTGATTCTTCCGGGGCAGACGTAGCGGATCGGAGCGCCCCATGCGTCGGTCAGGCACAGGTATCCGTCGCCGTCGTCTCTTGTCTGGTCACGCAGTTTCTCCACGTCCAGCTGCCGGATGAAATCGGCCATGTAGAGACTGTCCTCCCGCACTTTCATCTGTCTGTTCACATCCCGTATGATCTGCGACGGTTTGCCGTCGGCCGGCATTGAGGGGAGCGTCCCGTCCGCCTTTCCGATGTATATGCGTCCGTCGGAGGCGTCGTCCGCGGGCGGGTAGTATCCGTATTTCAGCTTCACGCCTTCGAGCGCCGTCTCGATCTGCTTCATCGTGGAGCGGGTGGCGGATTCCCGCGAGGAATTCATGGCGTAGGAGTAGACGCCGACGCCGATTCCCGTGAGGATGCTGATGATGGCGATGACCGCCAGCAGCTCGAGCAGCGTGAAGAAGCGGACTTTTCGTGTCATTTTTGCGGTCTCCAGAATTGTATTGGACGCGTTCCCGATATATTCTATATTTTATTGCAGAATCGCCGAAAAAGCAAGACGCGCCGGCGGAGGATCGACGTCAATATGTATTCGAAACTGGAAGTCTACGTGCCGTCCGATTACGTCGAGGCGGTGAAGGCGGCGCTGTTCGGTGCCGGAGCCGGAGCACTCGGATGCTACCGCGGCTGCTGCTGGCAGACCGACGGCGTCGGACAGTTCGAGCCTCTGCCCGGGAGCGCGCCTTTCGTCGGAGCGCAGGGCAGGATCGAGCATGTGCGAGAAGTCAAGCTGGAGATGCTCTGTCCGACGGAGCGCATGCCGGAGATCGTCCGCGCGCTGCGGGCGGCGCACCCGTACGAGACCCCCGCCTTCCAGTACTGGAGCGTGTCCGTCGGGGACGAATAGGAGGAGGGCGGCGCGGCATGTCGTTGTTCATCACTCAGCTCTTTGAGAATCCGCGGATGTTCGCGGCGGTTCTGCTGCTGGTCGTCTTCTCCGTCTGTCTGCACGAGTGTCTCCACGCGTACGCGGCGCTGCTGCAGGGCGATTCCACCGCAGCCGACAGGGGGCACCTGACGCTGAACCCCCTGCGCCAGATGGGGCTCTTCTCGCTGATCGCGCTGCTGCTGATCGGCATCGCCTGGGGCGAGGTGCCGGTGGACAGATCGCGGCTCCGTCACAGGTACAGCCGCGCACTGGTGGCTCTCGCCGGCCCAGCCGCGAATCTCGGTCTATTCGTCGCGTTCACGCTGTCGGCCGCGCTGCTGTTCCGCGCCGGATCCTCGGCCGGGTTCGCGATGACCACGCTGCTGAACGGAGCCATGCTCAATGCGGTGCTGCTGCTCTTCAATCTTCTGCCGGTGCCGGGTCTGGACGGCTGGGCGGTGGTCGATTCGTTTTTTCCGGACGGCGTGCGGGTCGGCTCCGAGGCGGTCCGCGGGGCGCTGTTCATCCTGATGGTGCTGCTCGTCTGCGGTCTGCCGTGGCTGTACCGGCTCGGAGAGCTGCTGACCGGCGGTCTGTTCCGCGGCTGTCTGGCGGCGTTCGGGGGGGTGACGGCATGACGGACCGCGACACGGTGTGGAGCGTCAGCGACGTCAACGGCGCGATGAAGGAGCTTGTCGAGAACAGCTTTTCGCCGTTCTGGCTCCGCGGAGAGGTCAGCGATCTCAAAATATATGATAGCGGGCACGTTTTTTTTCAGCTCAAGGATGAACGCAGCCAGATCGGCGCGGTCTATTTCGGCGGCGCGGGCGCCGTCCGCGATCTGCGGCTGAAGAACGGAGACAGGATCGAAACGTACGGACGTCTGGATGTGCACATTGTCCGCGGCTTGTACAGGTTTTACATCAGGACGATCCGTCCGGCCGGGCTGGGCGAGATGCAGCGCCGGTTCGAGGAGCTCAAGGGCAAGCTCAAACGGGAAGGGCTGTTCGACGAGGCGAGGAAGCGGCCGATTCCGGCGCTGCCGCGGGCGGTGGGGGTGATAACCAGCCCGACGGGGGCCGCGATCCGTGATTTCCTGAAGATTGTGGACCAGCGTTTCAGCGATCTGAGCATCATGATTTATCCGGCGCAGGTGCAGGGGGCGTTCTCCGCGGCCCAGCTGGCGTCCGGCGTCAGCTTCTTCAACCGCGTCGGGGGCGTGGATGTGCTGGTGATCACCCGCGGCGGCGGGAGCGCCGAGGATCTCTGGTCGTTCAACGACGAGGCGCTCGCTCGCGCCGTCGCCTCCAGCCGGATTCCGGTCATCAGCGCCGTCGGGCACGAGATCGACTTCACCATCTGCGACTTCGTCGCGGATGCGCGGGCGGCGACCCCGACCGCCGCCGCGGAGATGGTGATCGGGCGGCGCGAAGAAATGGTGGAGACGCTGTCCCGTCTCGGGCGGGGAATGCTCGGCGCGGTGAAGATGCGGCTTTCCGAGGTGCGCGGTGCGCTGGCGAATCTGGCGGGGAAAAAATGCTTTCAGGAGCCGCGGTATCAGCTGCGCATGCGCGGCAGGGATCTGGATGCTCTGCAGTCGCGGATGGCGACGGAGGCGAAGCGGTCGCTCAAGGACGGCGATCATGTTCTGAATGAGCTTGAGGGACGTCTGCGGATTCTGGATCCGCGCCGGCAGCTGGAGCGCGGTTATGCCATTCTCACCGATGCTAACGGACATCCGGTCGTGTCCGCTCGCGGACAGAGATCCGGCGCGGAGCTGACCGCCCGTCTGGCCGACGGCTCCCTGGAGCTGACGGTGCGTTGATGCGATCCGCTGCCGCAGGCCGCCGCAGACATGAAAAAATCCGCGATCCGGACGCGGCGGTGCGTCGCGGATCGCGGAGTTCCGTTACCGCATGAGAGGCGGCGCCGACGCTACATCAGCAGACCTCCGTCGACGTTGATCACCTGGCCGGTCACGAAATCCGAGTCCGGCGAGCAGAGGAAGAACACGACGTTGGCCACATCCTGCGGGGTTCCGCCGCGCCTGGCCGGGGTTATGGAGAGGAAGGATTCGGTCGCCTGCTGCGTGAGTTTGGCGGTCATGTCGGTGATGATGTAGCCGGGAGCGACCGCGTTCACCTGGATGTTGCGGGATGCGAACTCCTTGGCGGTGGTCTTGGCCAGGGCGATCACTCCGGCCTTGGACGCGGCGTAGTTGGCCTGTCCGACGTTGCCCATGCGTCCCACCACCGAGGCGATGTTGACGATTTTGCCGGAACGCTGCTTCATCATGACGCGGCAGGCGGCCTTGGTGAAGTTGAAAGTACCCTTGAGGTTGACCGAGATGACCGCGTCCCACTGCTCCTCGCTCATGCGCATGATCAGCGTGTCCTTGGTTATGCCGGCGTTGTTGACCAGGATGTCCAGGCGTCCGAAGTCGGCGACTGCGGCGGCGACGGTGGATTCGGCGTCCGCCATTTTCGACACGTCGCCTGAGTAGGCGCGCGCCTCGACGCCGCGCGACGTGAATTCGTCGGCGGTCTGCTGCGCCCTGTCGAGCATGACGTCGACGATGGCGAGCTTTGCTCCCTCGGAGGCGAGACGCTCACAGATGGCCTTGCCGATGCCGCGCGCTCCTCCGGTTATCAGGGCGACCTTGCCCTCCAGACGTTTTTCCTGACTCATGATGGCAGCTGTTCCTTTCGTGTTTTCGTTGAGAACCGTGCGGGCCGTCCACGTCTCCCGCGGTTTACCGAGCATACGCGGACAGCGAGTCCGCGCAGTTGATGTTGACGGTCGGAATCTCCGGCATGGTGCGCCGCATCAGCCCGGTGAGCACGGAGCCGGGTCCGAACTCGATCATGCGGCCGCCGCCGGCGGCGACCATCCCGCGGACGCACTCCTCCCAGCGGACGCTTCCCGCCACCTGACTGGCCAGATTGTCGCGGATCGCGCCGACGGAGTCCGCCGGCGCCGCGGTGAAGTTGTGCCAGACCGGGATCTCAGGCATCCGGATCGGAGCCTGTTCGAGAACCGGTCTCAGATCTTCGCCGGCCCGGCGCATCAGCCGCGAATGGAAGGCGCCGGCGACGTTGAGCACAATCACCTTGCGCATGCCTCTCGTCTTGAGTTCGGTCACCGCCCGTTTCAGATTCTCCGAGGCGCCGCTGATGACGATCTGTCCGGGACTGTTGTAGTTGGCCACGTCGACGCCGCACAGGGCGCAGACCTCGCCGATCACGGCCGGATCGCTGCCGAGAACCGACGCCATGCCGCCGTCGGCGTCACGGCAGGCGCGGTCCATGAGTTCGGCGCGTCTGGACAGCAGACGCAGTCCGTCGGCGAAAGAGAAAGCTCCGGCCGCGTACAGGGCGGCGTATTCGCCCAGGCTCAGCCCCGCGCATCCGCTCGGACGGACTCCGGGGAATCTGTCCCTGAAGGCGGCCAGCGCCGCGCAGCTGACGGTGTAGATCGCCGTCTGGCAGTGGCGGGTTTCGGTCAGTCTCTCCGCGGGACCGCCGAAGCAGATTTCGCTGAGCGGATAGCCCAGCACGGAGTCGGCCTCCTCGAAGATGCGGGCGGCGGGCGCGCTCATTTCCGCGAAATCCCTGCCCATGCCGACGGCCTGAGCCCCCTGTCCGGCGAAAACGAAGAAATCTCTCATGATCCTGTCACTCCAGCGCCTGCCGCCGCGGCGGCGCGGCGCCGGCCGTCGGTCGGTTTTTAGATTAGAAGTTAACCGGCCGCCTTCCGCGGTTCTGCGGAAAAAACGGACGGAAAAAACACGCCGTAATCTACACTGCGGCGCCGGCAAATGCAAGCCGGCCGTCGGCCGCTGGACTTTTGCCGGCGCGGCGTTATATTGGGTGCGGACGGAAGCGGATCGTGGTGATGAACCGCCGGAAAAACTTTGAGGGGAACAGGCATGGACGAACCAAAACCGGAACGGTGCGCGTTTCTGCTCGGCGTGGGGCTTGACGGCGACGACGGACATCAGAGAATCACCAGGGGCGAGCAGTTCTGCCTGCTGGGGGGATCCGAAGAAACTCATGATCGGATGACGGAGACGGTGCTGAAGTTCAACGAGGGGCTCGCCAGGCGCGGGAAAAATCTGGCGGAGCTCTCCAGAGAGGAATTCATCGACCTGTTCGGCGAGGCTTCGGAGAGATAGTCCGCGCGGAACGGGAGCCGTCCGTCCTGTCCATGCGCGTTCGCGGAGGCGCGCCGCACCCGGGCGGCGCGGGGAGGTGCGTTTTTTTTATGGAAACTTCGCACGGAGCATGTCCCGCGGCGGACACGGTCGGCGCGGCTCTGGCGCGGTGGACGCGCGCGCTCGGAGACGCCGGCGTGGAGGATGCGGGGAGGGAGAGCGAGCTCATGTACAGCGAGCTGACCGGGGTTCCGCGCCCGCTGATCCGCCGGACCGAGGCGATTTCACCGGACGTGCTGGCGCGCGGGGAGGCGTGGGTGACACGCCGCCGCCGCCGCGAACCGCTGCAGTACATCGCCGGACGCGCCGCTTTCATGGATCTCGAGCTGGAGGTGACTCCGGACGTGCTGATTCCGCGGCCGGAGACGGAGCTGATGGCCGAGGCTCTGATCGACGACCTTCCGCGCGGGGGCAGACTGCTGGACGTCGGCACCGGATCCGGCGCCGTCGCGCTGTCGGTGGCGCGCGCCAGGGACGACGTCTCGGTTCTGGCGCTGGACATAAGTCCGGAGGCTCTGGCGGTGGCGGAGTCCAACCGGGCCAGATACCGGCTCGGCGATCGCGTGTCGCTGCGCCGGAGCGACCTTCTCTCGGCGCTGGAGCCCGGCGAGAGGTTCGATTTCATCGCGGCCAATCTCCCCTACGTCGCCGAGTCGGAGTACGCCGGTCTGCAGCCGGAGGTGCGCGACTACGAGCCGAGGCTGGCGCTGGTCGCGCCGGACGACGGCGCCGGTCTCATTCTTGAGCTGGCGCGTCAGGCGCCGCCGCATCTGAAGCCGGGAGCTGGCGTCGTTTTCGAGATCGGCTGCCGTCAGGGGAAGACGGTCGCGGAGGCGCTGAGGAGAATCGGCTACTCGGAGGTCTCGGTGCGGCGCGACTACGCCGGACTGGACCGTCTGGTCAGGGGCGTCATGGCGCCGCCGGACCGCCGCCGGCGGGATTGATCCTCCGGCGCATTCTCCGGTAGTGGAGAACCAGAATCATGTCGGCCGCCACCATCGCCCCGTTGAGCACGTAGAGCCAGATGACGAAATCCGGATGGTAGAAGATCTTGTGAAGACAGCCGCACAGATAGCCGATGATGACGAGCACCGCGAACGTGACGCTCTTGCCGCCGGGGTTCCTGCTGCGCACGGTCTTCCAGATCGCCGCCGGCCAGCTCGACGCGAAGCAGATGAGCATGGCGGCTTCGAACCAGCTCAGACTTCCGGGTTGAAACGAAAAGAGTTCCCGCAGTGTATGCATTTCCCCACCTTAGCCGTGTCCTGAGTTTCCGCCGGGCCGATGACGGCCGTTCCGCGCGACGGTTCCGACGGTTTGTTCTTCCGGGGTCGCGGAGACGTCACCCGCCGGCGGATGCGACCGCCCCCGTCGTCCCTGCGTGCGTAATATACCGCCGCGGCGGCGAGATTTCAACGGCGGCCGCCGGGATGCCCGCCGCGCGGTGAAAATTTTCTTGCAGAATCGGATTGCGGGGGTATATTAGAAATTCTTCGTCGAGACGGTCGCCGGCTCCGGAGCCAGGTTGTTCATCCTCTGAACCGGATTCGGGCGGCGGCGGCCGCGGCGGGGATGGAGCTGCCGCGATGCGCCCTGTAGCTGGAGGCGCGCCGCGGCGCGGCACGATGCTGTTTTGCGGCGGCGGTCCGCGCCGCCGCCCGTGACGAAAATTCTAGGACAGAGAAGGCACTATGGTAAGAATCAGACTGAAGAGGACGGGCACCAGGAACGTCAGCTGTTTCCGCATTGTGGTGATGGACGGACGCTCGAGCCGCGACGGCAGGGCGATCGAGGAGCTCGGCTTCTATGATCCGCGGCACAAGGACGAGAAGATCGCTCTCGAGAGGTTCAATTACTGGAAAGGCGTCGGAGCCGCGGTCTCGGAGACCGTCGCCGCCATCGCCGGCCGCGCGGCCAAGGGCGTGTCGCTCAAGGACAAGGTGAAGCCGGTCAAGCCTTCCAAGAAGGCTCTGGCCGCGGCCGAGAAGGCCAAGGCCGAGGCGTCCGCCGGAGAGAAGTCCGGAGACGCCCAGGAATAACATCGCGGAGACGCCCGTCCGGCCGGACGGGCGCCCCCGGCAATTACGAGGGTGAGGAAAAGAAGGTGCTTAAGGCATTTTTGAGATTTTTGACCGGCGGCTCCGGCAGGACGGCGGCGCCGGCCGCGGGAGGGGATCGCGGCGTTCGCGACCTGGAGGGTTTCGTGGGATACGTGGCGCGGGCGCTGGTCGACGCCCCGGACGACGTCCGTGTGAGCTGCGAGGAGAAGTCGGGCAGCTACGTCATCCGGATCAGCTGCCGCAAGGAAGACATCGGCAAGATTGTAGGCAAGCGGGGCAAGACCATCATGGCCATACGTTCTCTGGTGAGCGGAGCGGCCGGCCGCATGCGGCAGCGCGTCTCGGTGGAAGTGGCTGATTGAGAAATTGAAGATCGACGTGCTGACGCTTTTCCCGGAGATGTATCCGGGACCGCTGGGCGGGAGCATCGTCGGCCGCGCGATCAGGAACGGCCTGGTGGAGATCGCCGCGGTGGATCTGCGGCGGTACGCCGGAGACCGGCGCGGGACGGTGGACGACAAGCCCTACGGAGGCGGGCCGGGCATGCTGATGAAAGTCGAGGTGCTCGCCGACGCGATCGCGGATCTGCGCGGCGACGACACGCTGGTGCTGCTGACTTCGCCGAGGGGGGTTCCTTTCGATCAGAGGGCGGCGGACGAGCTCAGCCGGCGGCGGCACCTGCTGGTGGTGTGCGGTCATTACGAGGGTGTGGATCAGCGGGCGGTCGATCTGTTCGTCGACCGCGAGTATTCCATCGGCGACATGGTGCTGACCAGCGGCAATCTCGCCGCCATGGTGATGATCGACGCGGTGGTCCGGCTGCTGCCGGGTGCGCTGGGAAGCTCCGAGTCGTCGGCGGACGAGTCGTTCGCGACGGGGCTGCTGGAGTATCCGCAGTACACGCGTCCCCCCGAGTTCTCGGGACGGACGGTGCCGGAGGTGCTCCTCTCCGGCGATCACCGCCGCATCGAGGAATGGAGGCGCGGCGAGTCGGAGCGTCTGACGAGGGAGCGGCGGCCGGACTTGTGGGAGCGGTATTTGCAAACAGTGAAGAAACATGGAGGAAGTGGCGATGAACATAGTGGACAAAATTCGCAACGAGCAGCTCAAAAGTGATGTTGTCGACTTCTCCGTCGGCGACACGGTCAAGGTCTACGTGAAGATCGTGGAGGGCTCGACCGAGCGCATCCAGCTGTTCGCCGGCACGGTGATCGCCCGGCGCGGAACCGGAATCGAGGAGACTTTCACGGTGCGGCGGGTGACCGCCGGCAGCGGGGTTGAGCGCGTCTTCCCGCTGCACAGCCCGCGCATCGACCGCATCGAGGTCGCCCGCAAGGGGCGGGTGCGCCGCGCCAAGCTGTACTATCTGCGCAGCAAGGTCGGCAAGGCGGCGCGTGTCAAGGAAGGCCGCTGAGCCGCGGACGGAGCCGTCCCGCATCCGCGCCCGGCGTCGGCGTCCGGAGCACGGAGGGCGCGTATGAATTTTCTGCCGGAGGATCACGAGCTTCTCTCGCTGGAAAGGCGTTTCCGCGCGGAGGGGTTCGTTCTCATCGCCGGCGTGGACGAGGCGGGGCGGGGGCCGCTGGCGGGGCCGGTGGTGGCCGCCGCCGTCTGTTTTCCGTCCGGTGCCCGCGTGCCCGAGGTCAATGACTCCAAGCAGGTCGACGGCCGCACGCGGCTGGCGATGCGCGACGCGGTGCTGGCGGTTCCCGGCGTGCGCTGGGCGGTCGGCGAGGTCTCCGCGTCCGAAATCGACCGCTTGAACATCCTGCGCGCCACGGACCGCGCCATGCGCGAGGCGGTGATGAATCTCGGCGCGGACATGGATCTGCTGCTGATCGACGGCCGGCCGGTGCCGTACCTGCCGTGTCCGTCGCTGGCTTTCGTCGGGGGGGACGCGAGGTCGGCCTCGATCGCCGCCGCGAGCATTCTGGCGAAAGTGTACCGGGACGAGTGGATGACGAGGGCGGACGCCGAATTCCCCGGCTACGGTTTCGCCGAGCACAAGGGCTACGGCACGGAGCGTCATCTGGAGGCGCTGCGGCGTCTGGGTCCCTGCGCCCTGCACAGGAGGAGTTTCGCCCCGGTGCGGGCTCTGTCGGCGTCGGCCGAGCAGGGCGAACTGTTCTGAACCGGGGGGGCCGCGCCGGACGCCTTCCCGCGCGGATTGATTCGGTTTTTCCGCCGGCGCTTCGGGGCGGCGGCTCGCGTTTCATGAACTCTTGTGGACAACATTCCTATGGACTACAGTTGGGGAAGGTGCGTATAAAATGAGCGAATACGGCTTGGACACCATTCGGCACAGCGCGGCGCATGTGATGGCGGCGGCGGTCAAACAGCTGTTTCCGACGGCGAAATTCGACATCGGTCCGGCTACGGAAAACGGTTTCTACTACGATTTCGATCTGGAACGGCGTCTTACTCCGGACGATCTCCGCGCCATCGAACGGATCATGAGGAAGATGATTGCCGCGAAAGTGCCTTTCGAACGCTTCGAATCCTCGCGGGAGGACGCGGAGCGGATGCTGCGCGAGCAGGGGCAGACGTTCAAGCTGGAGCGCCTGGCGGATGTTCCGGAGGGCGCGGTGATCAGCTTCTACCGCAGCGGCGGCTTCGTGGATCTCTGCCGCGGTCCCCACGTGGATCACGCCGGACGGATCGGCGCGGTGAAGCTGCTGTCGGTCGCCGGCTCGTACTTCCGCGGCGACGAGAAGAATCCGATGCTGCAGCGCATCTACGGCACGGCCTTCGCCACGGACGAGGAGCTGCAGAGTTATCTCCGCCAGCTGGAGGAGGCGCAGAAGCGGGATCACCGCCGTCTGGGGCAGGAGCTCGGGCTTTTCTGCTTCTCCGAGAACGTCGGCCCGGGTCTGGTGCTGTGGCAGCCCAAGGGGGCGTTCGTCCGCAATCTCATCGAGACGTACTGGCGGGAGGAGCACTACCGCAACGGGTACGAGCTGCTGTACACGCCGCACATCGGGCAGAGCGTGCTGTGGGAGACTTCCGGACATCTGTCGTTCTACCACGACAGCATGTACTCTCCGATGCAGATCGACGAGAAGGATTATTTCGTCAAGCCGATGAACTGTCCGTTCCACATCGAGATATACCGTTCGAAGCTGCGGTCGTACCGCGAGCTGCCGCTCCGCTGGGCCGAGCTGGGGACGGTCTACCGGTACGAGAAGTCCGGCGTTCTGCACGGGCTGCTGCGCGTGCGCGGCTTCACGCAGGACGACGCGCACATCATATGCACGCCGGAGCAGATCGGACCGGAAATCTCCGAGGTTCTGCGCTTCAGCCTCGCCGTGTGGAAGGACTTCGGGTTCAAGGAGATCAAGGCGTATCTCGCCACCCGTCCGGCCAAGGCGGTCGGCGATCCGGCCCGCTGGGCGCAGGCGCTCTCGTCCCTGGAGAACGCGGTGCGCGAGTGCGGCCTCGGCTGCGAGGTCGACGAGGGGGGCGGCGCGTTCTACGGTCCGAAGATCGATCTGAAGATCAAGGACGCGATAGGCCGCGAGTGGCAGACGACCACGATTCAGTTCGACTTCAATCTCCCGGAGCGCTTCGACATGAGCTATGTCGGCGAGGACGGGAGAAAGCATCAGCCGTACATGGTGCACCGCGCCCTGTTCGGATCGCTGGAGCGTTTCTTCGGCATCCTCATAGAGCAGTACGCCGGGGCGTTCCCGCTGTGGCTGGCTCCGGAACAGGCGCGCGTCCTGCCGATCTCCGAGCGCCAGATCGACTGCGCCGAGGAGCGGCTGCAGCAGCTGCGCGGGGGCGGCTTCCGCGCTCAGCTGGACAGACGGCCGGCCAGCCTCGGCGCGAAAATCAAGGACGCGCGCCACGACCGCGTCCCCTACATCCTGGTGGTCGGGCCTCAGGAGGCGGAGACGGGGACTTTTTCGGTGCGCAGCCGCAGGGAGGGCGAGCTGGGGTCGTTCACTCCCGAGCAATTGATGGAAAAAATGAAAATAGAAGTTGATAATAAGTTTTGTTAAATTATAGTAGCCGGTGCCGGCCGCGCGGCGGCGCGGCCTCCGTTCGCGTCAGATCAGGGTACAAAGAAGAGGTGTTGCTATCGCTAAGCTGCTGAAACAGGGGGATCGGTCGTTCTCCGCGGAGAAGGTCAGGCTGATCGGAGCCGACGGGGAACAGCTGGACGTCGTTCCTTTGGCGCGCGCGCATGAGCTGGCGCGCGGGGCGGGTCTGGATCTGGTGCTGGTGTCGGAGCGCGCCGTGCCTCCGGTCGTGCGCGTCATGAATTTCGGAAAACTGCAGTACGAGCAGAAGAAGAGTCAGAAGGCGCAGCGCAGGAACGCGCTCGCGCAGAAGCTCAAAGAGGTCAAGTTTCACATCAACGTCGACAGGAACGACTACGACATAAAGATAAAGCGCACCCTTGAATTTCTCGGCAAAGGGTATAGATTAAAGATCACTCTGGCTCTGCGGGGGAGGGAGATGGCGCATCAGGATCTGGCTTTCGGGCTCATGGATCGGATTCTGGTGGATCTGGCTCCCTACGGAGAGGCGGACGGCGTTCCGAAACTGCTCGGACGCAACATCACGGTCAATTTCGCCCCCAAATAGGGCCGGGGGCGTGCGCCGCGATCGGCTGGCATCGGCCGACGGGGCGGAGACGGAACATCAACACTGTCACACGGGAGAAACGCAACGATGCCCAAGCTGAAGACGAGGAAATGTGCCGCGAAGCGGCTCAAGATGACCGGAACCGGCAAGTTCCGCCACAACAAGGCGGGCGCCCGTCATCTGATGACCGGAAAGAACGCCAAGCGCAGACGCCGGCTGGGTCAGGACGGGGCCGTGTCCGCCGCCGAGAGCAGCCGCATCAAGGCGGCGCTGCCGTACGGACTCTAACCGACCGGAGGTGAGGATATATGTCGAGGGTTACTTACGCCGTTCCGTCGCGCAAGCGCCGCAAGCGGGTTCTGGAGCGGGCCAAGGGTTTTTACGGCAACAGCAGCAAGAACATCCGCACTGCGTACGACGCCGTGGACAAGGCCATGGTTCACGCCTACCGCGGCCGCAAGCAGAAGAAGCGGCAGTACCGCGCGCTGTGGGTGGTCCGCATCAACGCCGCGTGCCGCGCGCTTGACACCAACTACAGCAAGTTCATGAACGGACTCAAGAAGGCGGGGATCGAGCTGAACCGGAAGGTTCTGGCGGATCTGGCCGTCGCCGAACCGCAGGAGTTCAAGGCTCTGGTGGAGAAGACCACCCGGGTCTGACGACGGCGGTTCCGTCGCGCAGCAGCTTGAAGGCGGGTGGATTTTTTTCACCTCCTGTCAAGCTGTTTTTTTATTTTCACGTTTCACGGCGGTGCAACCGTCCGCCGGAACCGGCCTGGACGGCCACGGAGACACAGACGGATATGAACGCGATTGTCGAGAAAATCAACGCGGCGCTGGACGAGGCGGCGGGGCTGCTCGCCGCGGCCGCGACTCCGGCGGAGGTCGAGCAGCTCAGGATCAGATGGATCGGCCGCAACGGTCTTTTCCCCGCGCTCAGCAGGGAGATGGGCGCGGTGCCGGCGGAGGAGCGCCGGGAGACCGGCGCGGCGTTCAACGCCGGCCGCGCGAGGATCCGGGCGATGATAGAGGACGCCGTCCGGCGGCTCGCGGCCGCGCCGGAGGGGACCGCCGGAAAACGGGATCTGACCCTGCCGGGCCGCCGGTGGCCGGTCGGGCACAAGCACCCGATCAACATCGTCGCCGACGAATGCGTGGCCATTTTCCGGCGGATGGGGTTCATCGTGGCCGGGGGACCGGAAATCGAGGACGTGTATCACAACTTCGACGCGCTGAACACTCCGGACGATCATCCCTCGCGCGACGAGCAGGACACTTTCTATTTTTCCGACGGGAGGATTCTGCGCAGCCAGACCAGCCCCGTCCAGATCCGCGTCATGGAGTCGCAGTCTCCGCCGGTGCGCGTTGTCGCCCCCGGCCGCGTGTACCGCAGGGACACGCCGGACGCGACTCACGGAATGAATTTTCATCAGATAGAGGGACTCTCGGTCGACCGGGACGTCTCGATGTCGGATTTGAAGAGCGTGCTGCAGAAGTTCGCGGTCGAGATGTTCGGACCCAGGGTGCGCATCAGGCTCCGCCCCCATTTCTTTCCGTTCACCGAACCGAGCGTGGAGTACGATTTCTCCTGCATAATGTGCGACGGGAAAGGGTGTCCGGTCTGCAAGAACTCCGGCTACATCGAGATCGCCGGAGCCGGCATGGTCGATCCGAACGTGCTGCGCAACGTGGGGTACGATCCCGAGATCTGGTCCGGATTCGCCTTCGGTCTGGGCATAGAACGGCTGGCGATGCTGCGATACCGGATCGGCGATCTGCGGTATTTCTACGAGAACGACGTGCGTTTCCTCAGACAATTCTAATCAAGGAACGGTGCATGATGAAGATTTCGCGCGACTGGCTGGCGCAGTATGTGACCGTGGACTGCGATCTGGAGACGCTCTGCGGCAAGTTGACCATGGCGGGCATCGAGGTGGAGGCGGTGACGACCTCGCGGCGCGTGCCGCGCGGAGTGGTGGCGGCGAAAATTCTGGAGCGCGCGCCGCACGCCGGCTCCGATCATCTGTCGGTCTGCCGGGTGTTCGACGGAGAGCGGGAGCTGCAGGTCGTCTGCGGAGCTCCGAACTGCGACGCGGGCAGGACCGTTCCGCTGGCGACCGTGGGCACGGTGTTCGACGCTCCGGAGGGGAGGCTGGTCATCAGGAAGACCAGACTGAGGGGCGTCGACTCCTGCGGCATGCTCTGCAGCGGACGCGAACTCGGCCTGAACGACGATCACAGCGGCATCATGATTCTCGACGACGCGGTCGCGGCGGGGACGCCGCTGGAGAAGCTCTATCCCGGCGACAGCTGCATCGAGGTGGAGGTGACCCCGAACCGTCCCGACCTGCTGTCGCACTGGGGAGTGGCCAGGGACGTCGGCTGTCTGCTGAACGTCGTCCCGCGTCTGCCGGAGGTCGTTCTTCCGCCGACCGTGCCCGCTCCCCCGGATCTGGTCTCGGTGGAGGAGCCGGAGCTGTGTCCGAGATACATCGGCCGGGTCATCCGCGGAGTCAGGGTCGGCGAGAGCCCGGACTGGCTGAAGGAGCGGCTCTGCTCCGTCGGACTGCGTCCGATCAACAATGTGGTCGACGTGACCAACTTCATTCTCATGGAGCTCGGACAGCCGCTGCACGCGTTCGATCTCGATCTGCTCGCCGGGGGGCGGGTGGTGGTGCGGCGCGCCCGCGCCGGGGAGACCATCGTGACGCTCGACGGCGTGCTCCGCGAGCTGTCGCCCCGGCATCTGGTGATCGCCGACGGGGAGAAGCCCATGGCTCTCGCTGGAATCATGGGCGGCGAGTACAGCGGCATATCCGACCGGACCGTCGACATCCTGCTGGAGAGCGCCGTGTTCCGTCCGTCGTCGATCCGCGCGACCGCCAGGGAGCTGGCGATTTCCAGCGACGCCTCGTACCGTTATGAACGGGGAGTGGACTACGACATGGCGGCCTACGCCTCCGACAGGGCGGCGCAGCTGATCATGCAGGTCGCGGACGGGAGGGAGGCGACGGACCGGTTCGAGGTGTCGTCGGGGCGGCCCGAGCCGAAGAGGATCGTCTGCCGCTTCGGACGCGTGCGCGGACTCATCGGCGTGGACGTCGCCGACGGCGACATGGTGGACATCTTCCGCCGTCTGCATCTGAAAGTCACGGATCTGCGGGAGGACGGGTGCACGGTCGAGGCGCCGCTTTTCCGGCCGGATCTGGAACGAGAGGCCGACCTCGCGGAGGAGGTGGCGCGCATCCACGGGCTGGACGCCATACCGGTGCGTCCGGTGGTCTGCAAGGCGGTGTCCTCCATGGCCGACGACGTGTACTGGAGACATCAGCAGCTGAGAGACGAGCTCGTCGGACACGGACTGGACGAATGCGTGCATTACAGCATGGTCGACAGGAAGTCCGCGCTGTGCGACTCGCGCTTCGACGCCGGCGATCTGGTGACGCTGAAGAATCCGGTCAGCTCGGATCTCGTGTTCATGCGTCCCTCGCTTCTGGGGGGGATGCTCGGAACCGTCGAGCGCAACGTGGCGAGACGCAGTCTGGATCTGCGGCTGTTCGAGCTGGGGAAAGTCTTCTGCGCCGACGCGGAGCTGTATCCGGAGGAGCGCTACGAATGCTGCATCGCTCTCACCGGCAGGAAGCATCCGGAACGCTACTCCGGGGAGCTGGATGAGCTGTACGACTTCTACGATCTCAAGGGACTGCTGGAGAGCTGGCTGGAGCAGCGGGGCGCGGATCGCTGCGTTTTCGAGCCCGTCGACGATCCGAGCTTCGAACCGGGGACGTCCGTCGTGGCGTCGGTCGGGAAACGCCGGATCGCCCGTCTGGGGCAGCTGCCGGCGAAGCTGACGCGGTCGTGGCGCACGCCGTACGCGGTCTTCGCGGCGCTGGTCGACGTGGACGGGCTGCTGGCCGTCGGAAGACGGGACGTCCGTTACCGCGAGCCGTCGCAGTTCCCGTCGGTCAGCCGCGACGTCGCGTTCGTGGCGGACGACGGACTGGAGCATGCGGCTGTGGTCGGGTTCATCCGCGGCGCCGGGCTGAAGAACCTCGAGTCGGTCAGACTGTTCGACATCTTCACCGACGAAAAGACGCTCGGACCCGGGCGCAAGAGCATGGCGTATCAGCTGACCTTCCGCCACGCGGAGCGCACGCTGACCGACGGCGAGGTGAACGCCGCGTGCGAACGGCTCCGCGGACGTCTGGCCCGCGAGCTCAAGGTCGAGCTGCGCTGATTCCGAAATGAACGGACAGATGAACGACGACGAGATCCGCGGGAGGATTGACCGCGTCCGCAGGGAGCGGAACGCGGTGATTTTGGCGCACAACTACGAGCTGGGCGAGGTTCAGGACGTCGCCGATTTCTGCGGCGATTCGCTGGAGCTGGCCGTGCGCGCCGCGGACGCCGACGCCGACGTGATCGTCTTCTGCGGCGTGCGTTTCATGGCGGAGACCGCCAAGATCCTCTCGCCGGACAAGACGGTTCTGCTGCCGGCGGAGGATGCGGGATGCGCGATGGCGGACATGATCGACGCGGAGGCGGTCCGGTGCGCCAAGGCCGGGCGTCCGGGGATGCTGGCGGTTTCGTCAACAGCACGGCGGCGGTCAAGGCCGAATGCGATCTGTGCGTGACCAGCGCCAACGCCGCGGAGATGATCGGGATGCTGCCTCCGGATTCGGAGATTCTGTTCGTGCCGGACCGGAATCTCGGACGGCATTGCGCCGGACTCGCCGGACGGAACGTGACGTGCTGGAACGGCTTCTGCCCGGTGCATCAGCGCATGACATGCGGCATGGTGGAGCGCCGCCGGCGGGAATTCCCCGACGCCGAGTTGCTGATCCATCCCGAGGCTCCTCCGGAGGTGACCGCGATGGCGGATCACGCCCTCAGCACGGGCGGCATTCTCAGGCATGTGCGGCGGTCGCCGAAAGAAACGTTCATCATCGCCACCGAGGTGGGGATTCTGCACCGCCTGGAGAAGGAGAATCCCGGCAAGAGGTTCATCCCGCTGACCGGACAGGCGGTCTGTCCGCAGATGAAGCTGATCCGGCTGCCCGACGTGCTGCGCTCCCTTGAGGAGAACCGCGCCGAAATCGACGTGCCCGAGCCGCTGCGCTCCAGGGCGGAGACGCCGATCCGTCGCATGTTGAACCGCAGATTCTAGCCCGGCTCTGCGTCCGGCCGCCGGAAGCTGAAAAAAGAAAAAATTTCCCCGCCTGCGGATTTGACAGTCGCGTTTTTCAGTGCCAGAGTATGTCGTCATGAGAAAGGCAGCGTACAGTTTCGGCATCGGCCGATGGCATCGGCGGCAGTTCCGCCGGGGTGCCGCATGATTCGGCCGACTTCGGGTTTATGGCCGGCGGTGAGGGCGTGAGCAGCCCGGATCGCCGTCTCTTTCTGAACCGCAGGCGCCGCGCCCTGGAGAGAACGTGATCTCCGGGCGCGGCTTTTGTCTGAAATGAATCTGGGAGTGCGACTGGAATGAAGCAGATGGACTTCAGCGAATTCGAGAAGGCGTGCGGACGGGGCAACCTCGTGCCGGTGTGCCGTGAACTTCTCGCGGACATGGAGACACCGGTGTCGGTGCTGGCGCGGTTTGCCGGGGACGAGAACGTGTTCCTGCTCGAGAGCGTCGAGGGCGGCGAGCGCTTCGGACGGTACTCCTTCATAGGAGTGCGTCCCAGAGGCGTGTTCACCGTGGAGGACGGCAGACCTTTCCTGACCGGCCGCGACGGCGGCAGGGTCGAACTTCCCGGCGGGGACGGGGCTTTCGCGGCCCTGCGCGCACTGCTGCGGGACACGGTTCCGGCGGAAACCGAGGGTCTGCCGCCGCTGTTCGGCGGCGCGGTGGGATACATCGGATACGAGACGGTGCGTGAGTTCGAGCGGCTGCCCATTCCTCCGAACTCCGACGGACCCGACGCGGCGATGCTGATCACCGACGAGATGATCGTGTTCGACAATGTCCGCCACACGATCCGACTGGTGGAATGCGTGCGTCCCGCCGAATTCGCGACTCCGCGCGCGGCGTACGACGACACCCTGCGGCGGCTGGAGGAGCTCGAGGCGCTCCTGCGCCGTCCGCTGACCGCCGCCGTCGAGCCGCCGCGCCGGGCTTCCGATCCGGTGAGTTCCGTCACGCGCGGTGAATTCCGCGAGATGGTCGAGAAAGCCAGGGAGCAGATCCGCGACGGAGAGGCGATCCAGGTGGTTCTGTCCCAGAAGTTCTCGACGCCGGCGGTGTCGTCGGGGCTGCAGATGTACCGTGCGCTGCGCCTGATCAACCCGTCGCCGTACACGTTCTTTCTCAAAATCGGCGACCGCACCCTGGTCGGGTCGTCGCCGGAGACCATGGTCAAGCTGGAGAACGGCCGCTGTTCGCTGCGCCCCATCGCCGGCACCCGCCGCCGCGGCGCGACACCCGAGGAGGACCGCGCACTGGAGGACGAGCTGCTGAACGACGTGAAGGAGAGGGCCGAGCATCTGATGCTGGTGGACCTGGGCAGGAACGATCTCGGACGCGTCGCCAGCCCGGGCAGTGTGGAGGTCAGGTCTTTCATGAAGGTGGAGCGGTACAGCCATGTGATGCATCTGGTCAGTTCCGTGGAGGCGGAGATGGCGGAGGGGCGGGACGCGTTCGATCTGGTGCGCGCGACGTTCCCTGCGGGAACGCTGTCGGGCGCCCCCAAGATCCGCGCCATGGAGATGATCGGCGAGCTGGAGAAGAGGCCGCGCGGCGTCTACGGCGGCGCGGTCGGGTATTTCAGCTACGACGGCAATCTGGATCTGGCCATCACTATACGCACGCTGGAACTGCACGGAGGCACGGTGACGGTGCAGGCCGGAGCGGGGATCGTCTACGATTCGGATCCGGACAGGGAATACGAGGAGACGCTGAACAAGGCCGCGGCGGTTTTCACGGCGATACGCCTGGCTGCGGACGCGCTGAAGCTGAAATGAGGGAGGCGTGGCGATGATTCTGGTCATAGACAATTACGATTCCTTCACATACAATCTGGTTCACCTGCTGTACGCCCTGACTCCGAGCGTGGTGGTGCGGCGCAACCGGGAGATAGGCGTCGAGGAGGCGGTGGCGATGCGTCCGGAGGCGATTGTCCTTTCGCCGGGACCGGGACGGCCGGAGAAGGCGGGGATCATGCTGGATCTGATCCGGCGCGTCTTTCAGGAGATACCGCTGCTGGGGGTATGTCTCGGACATCAGGCGATCGGCCAGGCGCTGGGCGGCAGAGTCGTCGGCGCCAGGGAGATCATGCACGGGAAGACGTCGGACATCTTCCACGACGGCAGGGGACTGTTCGAGGGTCTGGAGAATCCGTTCCGGGCGGTGCGGTATCATTCGCTGGCGCTGCAGGAGTCGTCGCTGCCTTCCGAACTGGAGGTGACCGCCAGGACGGCGGACGGCGAGATCATGGGAATCCGCCACCGCCGCTTTCCGGTCGAGGGGATTCAATATCACCCGGAATCGGTCCTGACCGAGACGGGAAGCCGGCAGCTGGCCAATTTCGTGAACATGGCGAGATCGCGCCGCCCCGGCGGCCTCGGGGGGAATCGGTGATGCTGCGGGATTATCTGGAAAAGATTTTCGCGGGACGGGATCTCACCTCCGAGGAGACGGAGCGGGCCGTCGAGATCGTGGCGGGGGGGGAGGTTCCTCAGGTGCAGGCCGGAGCGTTCCTCGCCGCGTTGAGAATGAAGGGCGAGTCCAGCGCCGAGCTGATCGGCGCGGCCCGGCTGCTGCGGCGGCGGGCCGAGGCCGTCGACTGCGGCGGCCTGGAGACGGTGGACATCGTCGGCACCGGCGGCGACGGCGGGATATCGTTCAACATATCGACGGCGTCCGCGTTCGTCGCGGCCGGCGCGGGCGTGACGATCGCCAAGCACGGCAATCGCGCGGTGTCCGGAAAGTGCGGATCCGCCGATGTGCTGGCGGAGCTGGGGTTCAATCTGCAGATGACCGCCGGGCAGGTCGGACGCTCCGTCAGGGAGCACGGCATCGGATTTCTCTTCGCACAGAAGATGCACCCGATGCTCGGCGCGGTGGCGGGGCTGCGCCGGGAGCTGCGGGTGCGCACGATCTTCAACATGCTGGGTCCGCTCTGCAATCCGGCCCGCGCGTCGGCCATGGTTCTCGGCGTCTACGAGGAAAGGCTGACCGGACTGTTCGCCGAAACGCTGAAGGGGCTCGGCGTCCGCAGAGCCATGGTCGTTCACGGACGCGACGGCCTCGACGAAATCAGCTGCGCCGCGCCGACGCGGGTCGCCGAGCTGAAGGACGACGGCGTCGTCGTCAGCTACGATCTGCTTCCGGAGACGCTGCTGGGACATGTCTTCCCCGTCGAGGATCTGCGGGGCGGCGACGCCGCGGAGAACGCGGCGACGCTGCTCGACGTGCTGGAGAACCGCAATCAGGGAGCGCCGCGGGCGGCGGTGCTGCTGAACGCGGGGGCGGCGATCTACGTGGGCGGACTGGCGGAGGATCTCCGGGAGGGCGTGAGACGCGCCGCCGACGCCGTCGCGTCGGGGGCGGCCAGGGACAAGCTGCGTCAGCTGATCGGAGCGAGCCGGCGATGAACGACTTTCTGCGGAGGATTGAAATCAGCACGCGGCGGCGGGTGGCGGAATCCGCGCGCGCCGTGCCGGAGGAGGCTCTGCTGGAACGTCTGGAGCGGCTGCCGCCGTGCCGGGACTTCCCCGGAGCGCTGAGGAAGGACGGCGTCAGGATAATCGCCGAACTCAAGTCGGCGTCGCCGTCGAAAGGCACGATCCGGAGCGATTTCCCGGTGACGGAGCTGGCGGCGGAACTGGAGGCGGCCGGGGCGGCGGCGCTGTCCGTGCTGACCGAACCGGAATTCTTCCGCGGAAGTCTGACGTATCTGGAGCGGGCGAGGCGCGCGGCGTCCGTTCCGCTGCTGCGCAAGGATTTCATCGTGGACGAATACCAGCTGCTTGAGGCGCGCGTCTCCGGCGCCGACGCCGTGCTTCTGATCGCGGCGCTGCTGCCGGCGGCCGAGCTGCGGAGTCTGACCGTCCGTGCGCACCGGCTGGGACTGGCGGTGCTGGGCGAGGCCCACAGCGAGGACGAGGTGGAGATCTTTCTTGATTCCGGCGCGGACATGATCGGAGCCAACGCCCGCGACCTGCGCACCTTCCGCACCGATTTGGACACCACGGCGCGTCTGCTCCGGATGATTCCGAGGGAAAGGCTGCCCGTGGCCGAGAGCGCGATCCGCAGTCGTGAGGACGTGGCCTCGATGAGGAGCGCCGGGGCCGCGGCGCTGCTGGTCGGGGAGACGCTGATGAGGGCCCCCCGCCCCGGTGCTGCGCTGAGGGAGCTTCTGTCGTGAACGTGAAAGTGAAGATTTGCGGTCTCACGCGCCGCCGCGACGTCGATCTGGCGGCGGAGCTGGGCGCGGCTTACGTCGGATTCGTCCTGGCCCCCGCGTCGGCGCGGCGCGTGACGCCGGAGCGGCTGGCGGTTCTGACCGTGGATCTGCCCCGGAGCGTGCGCCGCGTCGGGGTCTTCGTCGACGCCGACGCCGCCTTCGTCAGGGAGGCCGCTGACGCGGGGGGCCTGGATGTCGCGCAGCTGTACGGCGGCGACACCGCCTCGTTCATGCGCGCGCTGCCGGATCTGGAGATATGGCGGGCGGTCGCCGTGCGCGGACCGGACGCTGTCGCTTCGTTCGCGGACGATCCCGCCGCGATGCTGGTCGCCGACGCCGCCTCCGGCGGTTCCGGATCCCGCTGCGACTGGGAGGCTGCGGCGGCGCTGGCGGCGAGAAGGCCGGTCATGCTGGCCGGAGGACTGAACGCGGCGAACGTGGAGGAGGCCGTCCGGAGAGTGCGTCCCGCCGGCGTCGACCTGTCCAGCGGGATCGAATCGGCGCCGGGCGTGAAAAGCGAGGAGAAGATGCGGGAGTTCTTCCGGGCGGTGAAAAATATGGAGGCATCATGAAGACCCATTACGGATTGTACGGAGGACAGTATGTCGCGGAGACGCTGATTCCGGTTCTGGACGAGGTCGAGGCCGCATACGACGCGGCGCGGAGCGATCCGGCGTTCGGCAGGGAGCTGTCGGATCTGCTGACCGATTACGTCGGGCGCGAGTCGCCGCTTTATTTCGCGCGCAACCTGACGGAGCACTGCGGAGGCGCGCGCATTTATCTCAAACGCGAGGATCTCAACCACACCGGAGCCCACAAAGTCAACAACACCCTCGGTCAGGCTCTGCTGGCGCGGCGCATGGGGAGGAAGCGTCTGATCGCCGAGACCGGCGCGGGCATGCACGGGGTGGCTACGGCGACGGCCGCCGCTCTTTTCGGAATGGAGTGCGAGGTGTTCATGGGCGCTCTCGACGTCCGTCGCCAGGCTCCCAACGTCGACCGCATGCGCGTTCTCGGAGCCAAGGTGACGGCGGTGAACGCCGGCTCCGCCACGCTCAAGGACGCGATGAACGAGGCCATACGCGACTGGACGGCGACGGCCGACCGCACCTTCTACGTGATCGGCACGGTGGCCGGGCCGTACCCCTATCCGCGCATCGTGCGCGACTTTCAGTCGGTGATAGGGGCGGAGGCGAGACGGCAGTGTCTGGAGAAGACGGGCAGACTGCCGGACGAGGTGATCGCGTGCGTCGGAGGCGGCAGCAACGCGATGGGGATATTCGCCGGATTTCTGGACGACGCGTCGGTGAGGCTCACCGGCGTGGAGGCCGCCGGCGAGGGACTCGGCACCGGGCGGCACGCCGCCAGCATCAACGGCGGCCGTGTCGGCGTGCTGCACGGAAGCAAGTGCTACCTGCTTCAGAACCGGGACGGACAGATCCTGGAGACCCACTCGGTCTCCGCGGGGCTGGACTACCCCGGCGTCGGCCCTGAGCACTGCTTTCTGGCGGACACGGGGAGAGCCGCGTACACTGCGGTGGACGACGAGGAGGCGGTGCGGGCGTTCGAACTGCTGTCCAGACTTGAGGGGATCATTCCCGCGCTGGAGTCCTCTCACGCCGTGGCGCAGGCGATCCGGACGGCGGGGAAGTACCCGCGGGACGCGGTGATCATCGTCAACCTGTCCGGACGCGGAGACAAGGACATGGACAGCGTCCGGCGCTACCGCGAGCGGCGTCCGCGCGCATGAAGATGGGAAGGAGCTCTACCATGGATCGTATCTCGAGCGTTTTCGAACGTTGCCGGGCGCAGGGACGCGCCGCGCTGACGGTGTTCGCGACCTGCGGCTGCCCGTCGCCGGAGGAAAGCGTGGAACTGATGGACGAAATCGCAGCGAAGGGCGCGGACATACTGGAAATCGGCGTGCCGTTCTCGGATCCGATGGCGGACGGAGCCGTGATTCAGCAGTCCTCGGAGATCGCCCTCGGGCAGGGGACGACGCTGGCCAAGGTGCTGGACGCCGCCGCCGGACTCAGGAGGCGGCACCCGGACACGGGGATCATCGTCTTCAGCTATTTCAATGTTCTGCTGCAGTACGGACTGGAACGTCTGGCCGCGCGTCTCGCGGAGATCGGGGCGGACGGCGTTCTCGCCGTCGATCTCCCGTACGAGGAGCGGGAGGAGCTGCTGCCGCTGTGCCGCGCGCACGGACTTCACTGGATCCGTCTGGTGTCGCCGGCCACTCCTTTCGAGCGCATGCGTCGCATAGTCGCCGACGCCACCGGTTATGTGTACTACGTCATGGTGTGCGGCGTCACCGGCGTGCGCAGCAGTCTGCCGCCCGAACTGGCGGAGAATCTGGCGCGGCTCCGTTCCGTCAGCCCGGCGCCGGTGGCGGCCGGGTTCGGCGTCTCCTCGCCGGAGGCCGCCGAGGCCGTCGGCAGGCACGCCGACGGCGTCGTCGTCGGATCCGCGGTGATGAAGCTGGCCGTCTCCGGACGGCCGTTCCCGGAGGTGCGCGGGGACGTCGGTTCGCTGATTTCCGCCATGCGCCGCCGGCTGGAGGCCGGACGGGCGGGGGATGCATGACCTTTCCCCGTCTCAGGCGGTCGTCGCGGTCGTGGAAAAGAGGCCGGTATCGTGAAATCCGCGCTTGCCTCGCCGGCCGTGCGCGGTTATCTTAATCCCGGAGAGGGAACGTAACTGGACGCGGGGTGAACTTATGGATGTGGTTTTGCGTCCGCTGAGTCTGGGAGGAGCCGGACTGCGCGGACAGATCGGTCTGGGATTGACGCCGGAGTCGGTGATGAATTTCGCGTCCGCTTTCGGCACGCTGAACTCCGGAAAGAGCGTTCTGCTGGGAACCGACACGCGGCCGTCCTCTCCGATGCTGAAGCAGGCGGTGATCGCGGCGCTCTGCGGCTGCAGCTGCCGGGTGGTGGACGGAGGGGTGATGCCGGCGGGCATGATGCACGCGCTGATTCCCAGGCTCGGACTGGACTGCGGAATGCTGATCACCGGCGGTCATCAGACGGCCGGCTGGAACGCGGTGATCCCGCTGGACGCGGACGGCGCCTATTTCGACGATCTGCGGCGGCGCGAGCTGTTCGATCTGTATCACGGCAAACGCTTCTTCGAGGCCGACTCCGGTCATATCGGCACGGTGGAGCCGCTTCCGGAGCGGGCGGAGAGACTGTACTGGGAGTTTCTCGAGACCGCGGTCGATTCCAGGGCCATCCACAGATCCGATCTGGCGCTGGTCGGGGATTTCTGCAACGGCGCCGGCGGCGGCTTGGCGGCCAAGTTCGCGTCGGTGTTCGGGATAAGGCTGATAGCGGTCAATGATTCCCAGAGCGGACTTCTTCCGCGCGATCCGGAGCCGCGTCCGCGCAGCGAATCGCCGATCCGCGCGATCATCGATCCGCTGAAGGCGTCGGCGGGCGTCGTGTTCAACAGCGACATGAGCAGGATGGGCATTCTGACGGACGGAGGCGAACCGCTGTCCGAGGAGATGACTTTCGCGCTGGCGCTGGACTACCTGCTGGAGAAGCGGGGCTCCGGCACCATGGTGGTCAGCAACTGCTGCAGCAGCAGGACTCTGGACGACGTGGTGCGCATGCGGGGAGGCCGTCTGGAGAAGGTCAGAGTCGGTCAGGCTCAGGTGATTGCCGGAATGAAAAGGCTGGGCGCCGGACTCGGCGGGGAGGGCAGCGGCGCCTTCACTTTCGGCGACCTGCGCGGATTCGACGGATTTCTGATGGCCGCGCTGCTGCTGGAGATGATTGCGGTGCGCGGCCAGCCGTTGAGCATGCAGCTGCGCAACCTGCCTCGTTATCACATCGTCAAGAAGAACATCCCCTGCCGTTCGTCGCACGGTTACGCGCTGCTGCGCCGCGTGAAGGGGCGGTTCGGAGACGCGAAGGTCACCGAGACGGACGGACTGCGTTTCGACTGGGAGGACGGATGGCTGAGTCTGCGGCTTTCGTCCACGGAGCCGGTCATCCGTCTGATCTCGGAATCGAAACGGAAGAGCATGGCGCAGGATCGCATATGGCAGGCGCGGGCCCTGCTTGAAAACAGGGTGGGGAAATGAATTTCGACGGCAATTTCCTGAAGTTCTCCGAGAGCGGGGTGCGCGGCGTGGTCGGAGCCGGACTGACGCCGAGGCTGACCGCCGATCTGTCGACCGCTTTCGGTCTCTATCAGTGCGGCGGCAGGGTGGTGATCGGACGCGACACCAGACCCAGCGGGGAGATGCTGGAGCGCGCGGCCGTGTCCGGGCTGCTCGCGGCCGGATGCCAGGTGGTGTGTCTGGGGATTGTGCCGACGCCGACGGTGCAGTTCATGACCAGGGAGCTGGGCGCGGTCGGAGGCATCGTCGTTTCCGCCAGCCACAATCCGGGCGAATGGAACGCGCTGAAGTTCATCGGCGGCTCCGGAACGTTCCTGAACGCGGTGGAGGCGTCGGAGCTGTTCGACGTCTACAGTCAGGGCAATTTCGAATACGCCCCGGAATCCGAACTGAGGGAGGTCACCCGCTACGCGCGGGCGTTCACTGACCACGCGAAGAAGATTTTTCAGGTGGTGGACGCGGCCGCGATCCGGAGCCGGAGGTTCAAGGTGGCGGTCGACTGCTGCAACGGCGTCGGCGCGCTGTATTCGGTCAAATTTCTGGAGAAGCTCGGCTGCGAGGTGTTTCCGGTCAACGGCGCGCCGGACGGACTGTTCCGGCGCGTTCCGGAACCGCTTCCGGAGAATCTCGGCGAGCTGGCGGAGACGGTGCGCCGCGAAAACTGCGACGTCGGTTTCGCCCAGGATCCGGACGGAGACCGTCTGACGCTGGTCGACAACGCCGGACGCGTGCTGAGTCCGCAGCTGACGGTGGCGCTGGCGGCGGAGCACATTCTCGAGGCGTATCCGGGACCGGTCGCGGTGAACATTCAGACCACCCATCTGGTGGACAGGATCGCGGCGGACTGCGGCTGCGAGGTTTTTTATTCGAAGGTCGGCGAGATAAACGTGGTCCAGCGCATGCAGGAATGCGGTTCCGCGATCGGAGGGGAGGGCAACTGCGGCGGCATCATCTGGCGCAGAGTGCATCCGGGGAGGGACAGCTTCGTCGGAATGTCGATCATGCTGGAACTGCTGGCTCTCTCCGGCGAAAGACTGTCGGACATAGTGGACAGTCTGCCTCCGTGCTGCAACCGGTCGCTGCGTTTCGAAGTCTCGCAGCTGGACGCCCGCAGGGTGGTGGAGGAACTGTGCCGCCGGTACGCCGACAAGAATCCCGTGACTTTCGACGGCTTCCGCCTCAATCTGGAAAACGGCTGGGCGCTGGTCCGTTCGTCCAACACGGAAAATATTCTCCGTCTCAATGTCGAAAGCGAAAACGAGGAGGAGACCGAGTCGCTCCTGAAGAAGTTCTCCGACGAGATCACCGGGATATTGAAAGACGGGGCATGAACCGGCCTGCGTTCTACATCTTCGACATGGACGGCACGCTGATAGACGCGGACTGCGACGTGTCGTGGAAGAGATATGCCGTCTCCGTCGGCGCCGCCCCTGCGGACGCGCTCGACGCCGCCGACGCGTTCTACCGTCAGTATCAGTCCGGAACGCTCGATTCGGACGAGTTCATGAAATTTCAGCTGCGCGAGTTCGCCGGCAGGACGAGGCAGGAGATGGAACGCCGCGCCGTGGAGCATTTCGAGCGGTTCATCCGTCCGCGCGTGTATCCCGCCGCGAAAGAAATGATAGCGTCTCTGCTGGCGCTCGGCGCTCCGGTCGCGATTCTCACCTCCACCAACGACGTGCTGGCGCGGCCGGTGGCGGATTTCTTCGGAATACCGGAGGTTCTGGGAACCACATTGGAGCTTGCCGGCGACCGCTATACCGGCGGAATTGCCGGAGCTTACGCCGCCGGAGCCGGAAAAATCGCGCCGGCGGAGGAGTTCGTGCGAAGCCGCGGCGGTACGCTGGAGGATCTGGCCTACTACGGCGACAGCGTCAACGATCTGAATCTGCTTGAACGTGCCGGCAGTCCCGTGGCGGTCA
The DNA here is from genome assembly GCA_964402715.1 of uncultured Victivallaceae bacterium. Taxonomy (GTDB): domain Bacteria; phylum Verrucomicrobiota; class Lentisphaeria; order Victivallales; family Victivallaceae; genus CALXOD01. The sequence goes on along the minus strand of CAYODJ010000004.1, from coordinate 35,070 downwards.
ATCCCGACGCGCGTCTCAGGCGGGAGGCGGAGGAACGCGGATGGCCCGTCGTCGATTTCGGCCGCGCCTGAACGTTCGTCGCCGCTGCGTCGGCCGGCCGCCGGTCCGGAACTATTTGACGGCGTAGAACGGCAGCCTGACGTCGTTGCCGGGATGAGGCGCTCGCGTCTCTTTCCATGTGCCCGGTATCCAGTTGCGGTGCCGATCCAGCATGACCTCGTAGCTGCCGGGCGTGCCGGCCAGAGTCTCGTCGAAGCTCCTTTCGGCGCCCGAGACTCCGACCTGACGGCCGTTTCTGATCTCGACTTCCCCCAGCGCCTCCCGCAGCTCCTGCGACAGGCTGACGCGGATACGCTCGAGACGGGGGCGGATTTCCAGCACGCCGTACTGCGCGTCCCACTTTTCTATCGCCAGTATCTGGGGCACGGTGAGATTCTGCTTCCACGGCGTCCTCCTGCCGGCGGGAGGCGCGGGAACCGGACCGAGAAGCCGCTCCAGCTTGTTCAGGAGATCCGCGGTGAGTTCCTCTCTGCCGACGAGGCAGTACAGATCGAAATAGCGCTCCGACCATGCCAGCGGCACCCCGTTCCGATCCAGCAGCCTGGCGCGCGGCGCATAGTATTCGGCTCGGTGCAGCGCCAGTTTCCGTCCCAGTTCCAGATATTTCTCTCTCATGGGGACGGACAGAATGAAATTCATCCAGAGAGCCGCGACCAGCCAGATCAGCATAAGCGCGCTCATCAGAACGCATCGCCGCCGGAACAGGGCGGCCGCGTCGACGTTTTTGTTGCGGATTCTGTGCATTTCACGAAAAAGGCGGCGTTCCGGCCGGCCCGGAGCACGGCCGATCGGGCGCGCGCACCCCGGCGTTCCGTCCGGATCCGTTGAAAGAAGAGTGACGGCGCTGGCGGATATCGGTTGTCATGATGTCGCGTCCGGGCGGGATGCGCCGGCGATGTTTCCTATGTTCCGCAGCAGTTCCGCAAAATCGACAGGCCGCCGGATCACCTGTATGTCGGGAAAGGCGGACAGATGCTGCCGGTACCGGTCCGGATTGTCATTCACGAGAATGAACACGGCGGTCCGCGAGGCGGAGGCGGCTGCGAGAAAATCCTTCAGTTCCTGCGTCCGGACATGGACGTTGGATGTCTCCAGCGAGACGACGACGGCGTCATACGCTTCGGGACGCGGATACTCCTTCAGACGGCCCGGAGGCATCATCCTGTCGACGTTCACACCGGGCAGCGACGTGCGCAGGACGTCGGCGAAATCGCCGCCGTCGTCCAGAACGAGCACGCTGCGGGCGCCGTGCGGCTCGGAGCCGCGACGCCGTTCCGGCCGGTGCGGCGGCGCGTCGACGAACATCGACGCTCCGGTTTCAGACGCACCGCGCCGCGGCGCCGCCGCGTTCTCCAGTATCAGCCGCAGTTCCGGGGCTTCTCCGTCATGCACCTCCAGACGCCCGTTCACGGCGGCGGCCTTGTCTTCGACGAACAGCAGGCCGAGAACCGTCCTGTCCGGCTGAGATTCGATCCGCCGGTTCCGCCGATATTCGTCGAACCGTCCGGCCGACGGATTTTCATGCGGAACCGGACCGGTTTCCGCGATTCCGAACATCACGCCGCCGTGCTGACGGCCGCCGCAGGAGATCTCCACGGAATTTCCAGGCGCCGCGGCGTTGGCAGTCACCCGTATCATGATGCTAAGGAGCTGGAACAGCACGTCGCGGTCGCACATGATTTTTTCCGGCGCGCCCGAGGAGAAGCGTTTTATCAGCGCGACTCCCCGTTCCAGCAGATATTGCGCGTTATAGTCCGTAAGTCTGCGGATCAGGGAAGTCAGGTCGAACGCGGCCTGGACGCGGTTCCGATCGACCGGCATTCCCAGAGAGCCGACGTCCAGCAGACGTTCCAGGAACTGCTCCATCGCATGCCGGTTCCGCGCGATGGCGTCCAGCCACGCGCCGCGCTCCGGAGAATCCGGCCGCGTTCTCAGCAGGTGGCAGTATCCGGCGAGATTGTTCAGCGGCGTCCGGATGTCCGGCAGCATGCTGGTGAGGATCCGGCCGCAGAGATCTCCGTCGCATTCCCCCGTGCATGACTGTCCGCCGTGGCGGGAGGAGCGGCGCAGAACCGCGTCCGCGTCCCGCAGACGATCCCTGATCAGATGCAATGAACGCGAGAGATTAGCCGCGACGCCGCGACGCTGACTGTAGTCCTGCGGAGGCTCGGGCGTCTCGCCGCACGCCAGCCGGTCGGCGAACTTTTCCAGCCGCTCCAGGGGGAGGAACATCCGGCGGTAGAGATGAACGCAGAGTGCCGCGCACCCCTCCGCGAACCACACCCCGAGCACTGCGGCCGATGCCGGCAGAAGCGGATGTTCCGGATAGAATCTCCACAGGACCAGCAGAGCGACGCAGGCCGCCAGCAGGAGCGTCAGCAGCAGCGCCGTGACGAGAAAACGCACGCGGTCTTCCGTGACGTTGAAGAGTGACGATCTCTTTTCCATAAAACTGACGTCTCACCGCCGGGTCGGGCGCGGACGATCCGCCGTCGTCCGGCGGAGATCAGCCGACGGGGTTGAACCGGCGGAACCGGATCCGCGTCGGATTGCCTTCAGAGTCCGCCTTTCGCTTCGCTGGGAACGCCCGGCGTACGATGCGTAATGTAGCATCCGGGGGGTGCTTTTTCAAGCTGCGGACGGCATGTCCGGCCTCATGGGCGCGGGAGCGGAGCCGGAGAAGGAGGATCTTCTTCTACAGCGAATGCACCGCGAGGGCGGTGCGCACGTTGCCGAACGGTGCGCTGACCTGCACTCCCTGGACGCGGCCGCGGATGGCGGCGATGGACTCCTTGGCGATGGCGACCCCCAGCGCGCGCTGCTCCTCCCGTCCGGTGGCGCGGGCCATCCGCAGCATGATCTCGTCGGGCACCGTCACTCCGGGCACCTCGTTGCGCATGAATTCCGCGTTGCGGTAGCTCGCCAGAGGCCAGATGCCGGCGATCAGCGGCACATGAAGATGCTCGATCCGATCGATGAACTCCAGGAGCGGTCTGATCGCGAACACCGGCTGGGTGATGATCAGATCCGCCCCGGCCTCCACCTTTTCGCAGGTGCGCCGGTACTCGCGCTCCGAATCGATCGCGTTCGGGTCGGCGCCGACGGCGATGACGAAAGACGTTCTCCCTATCTCCTTGCCGCCCAGATCCGCCCCGCGGTTCATGCGTGACGCGAGCCGCGTCATGCCGATGGAGTCGACGTCGAACACGCCGGAGCTGAAAGGGTAGTCGCCGAGCTTCGGAGGATCACCCGTTATGCACAGAATGTTGCGGATCCGCTTGCACGCGCAGCCCAGAAGCTCGGCCTGAAGAGCGATCAGGCTGCGGTCGCGGCAGCACAGGTGCAGAACGGTCTCGATCCCCGCTTTCTCCTGGATTTCGACGGCGGCGATCAGCGGCGAAATCCTGGCGCTGGCGCGGGGGCCGTCCGGAAGATTGACCGCGTCGATTCCCGCGTCGCGGCACAGGGCCGCCTTCGCCACGGTGTCCGTGAGGTCAAATCCGCACGGCGGCGTGATTTCCACGGTGCGGATCCATTCGCCGCCGGCGAGTTTCGCCCCGAGTTTCGAGCGTTCCGGCAGAGCCAGCGGCTCCTGAAGCCTGACTGACGGCGGCGGATCATCCATGATATGCCGGTGCTGCGAGGCGCGGCTCATCGGCTTCACCGAACGCGCCATGTCCTTGATGTGTCCCGGGGTGATGCCGCAGCAGCCGCCGACGCCGCGCGCGCCCAGCTGCAGGTAGCGCATGGTGTAGGTGCTGAAGTATTCCGGGCTTGTCAGGTAAATCGTCCGGTTGTCGACTTTCCGCGGCAGGCCGGCGTTCGGCTGAACCACCAGCGGCAGATCCAGACCGTGAGCGATCTTGCTTGTCGCGGAGAGCGTGCTCTCCGGTCCGTTGCCGCAGTTCAGCCCCCATGCCGCCGGACGCGGAACCGTCCGAAAATGCGCGGACAGCTCCCCGAACGGGGCTCCGTCGGAGGTTTTCGCGTCCGCGTCGGTCGCGAAACTGGGGATGTACGCGTAGCCGCCCGCGACCCGATCCAGTTCGCGCGCGGCGGCGGCGGCGGCCCGGGCGTCGAAGTCTGAGCTGAGCGATTCGAAAATCAGAAAATCGGCTCCGGATTTCAGCAGGGCCTCCCCCTGTTCGACGAGGACCTCGACCGCTTCGCGCAGGGATTCCGGCGTGAAATCGCCGACGCCGACCGGGCCGACGGCGCCGGCGATCAGAACATCCGCGCCGCCGGCGTCCCTGGCCAGCCGGACTCCCGCGGCATTGATGGCCTCGACCTGGTTTTCCAGTCCGAACTGCGCCAGCTTCCGGCGGTTCGCGTTGAACGTGTTCGTGGTCAGAACCTCAGCTCCGGCCTCGGCGTACTCGCGGTGTATTTCGGAGACGACCGCAGGGGCGGTGAGCGAAAGCTGTTCGTACGAAGTGTTTATGAAATAGTTCTTGCGGTAGATTTCCGTACCGATGCCGCCGTCGAAAATCAATATCTGACGCCGCAGAAGCGCAGTCAAATCCTCCCGTGTCATTCCATCTCTCCTCCTGTAGGCGCGTGCGGCGCCGGACGCCGCGATGCGGCGGTAATATATATTCCGAACGGGAGAATCACAAACTCATCGTCCGCCCGCGTCGCCGGCGGACGGCGCGCCGGAATCACCGGAGGAACGGGCAGATCCCGCCTGCGGACCCCCGCGCCGCAGGCGGGATGCGGACGGCTCTAGTCGTTCGCCGTCGCCGTCACTTTCCTGAGTATGAGTTCCGTGGCGGTCTTCTTCTCGTCGGCCATCTTCTTGAGCCGTTCGTCGAGTTCCCGGGTCTCGGAGGATCTGGTTACGGCGATGCGCACGTCATACAGGGCGTCCACGGCGGCTTTCACCGCAGTCAGATTCTTCTCGCTTTTGTCCTTGCGATAGTTCTCGACCGCCTCTTTCAGCGCATAATGCGCCTTTTCCAGCTGTTTCTTCTCGTCGTCGTTCAGCTTGTTCAGACGCATGTCTTTCATCCTGGCCGACGGAATCACGCGCCGTCCCTCCGGCGCGAACTTGCGGCGGCCTCTCGGCGGCACGGCGCCTCTGCCGGTCTCCTCGGCGTATATGCTGCCGAACAGCGTCAACGCGGCGATGACTGCGAACATTCTCTTCATCGTTTCTCTCCTCAGTTTTTTTGTTTCCGGCTTCGGGCCGCGCACGTGCGACGCGGCCCGGCTCCGCAGTGCAGATGATACCATGCCATTCCCTCGATGTCAAGCGTCGGGCGCCCGGTGTTCCGTCGGCGGTAGTTCGAATCAAGGCCGTTCGAAAGCCGTGCGGACGTAACACGCGTCGGCCGCGGCGTCGATCCGTCGTTCCGGCTCCGGATGAGCGCGGCCGGAGCGAAATCGGATGTTTTTTCGACGAACGCGGCCGATCTCAGCTTGAAAGCGCACGCGTTTTCAGTTTAATTATAAAGAACGTTTCATGCGCCTGCCGGCCGGCGCGTGACTTCAGGCGACCAGCCGAAGATGCGGCGGGGCCGGCGTCCGGCATGCGGTTTTGAACGGGTTCATCACATACGAACGGTTTTCCAGACGGAGAAATGCATGGAACAGGTAGCGCAGACGCCAGATGATTCATCGGATTTCGGCGGCCAAACGCCGATCGTCAGGGAGCTGTCCGCCGCGGATCTGCCGAAGCTCCGCAGATTGATTGCGTCGCTGAACTGGAATCAGCTGGACGACGAGTGGATTTTCATGCTGGAGCATGCTCCCGAGACCGTGCTCGGAATGTTCCTGCAGGATCGCGTGATCGGCACCGCGGCGGCGCTGCCCTACGCGAATGACGTGGCGTGGGTGAACATGGTCACCGTCGAGCCGGGCGTAAAGAGCGGCGGCGTCGTGGAACGGCTGCTGCGGGAGCTGCTGACCAGACGCGACGGACTGCCGTTCATGCTGGACGCCGCGCCGGAGGGTGTCGGACTCTACCGGAAATTCGGGTTCGAGGAGGTGGGTCGTACCGTGCGGCTCACCGGCCGCGGGGGCGGACGCTGTCCGCGGGGCGTCTCCGTTGTGACGGCCGACGATCTGCCGGAGCTGGTGCGGGCGGACGCGGAGTCGTTCGGGGCGCGGCGTCCGGAACTGCTGCGCTGGCTGCTTCGCCGCGGCGACAGAACATCGTTCCGTCTGCCGCAGGCTCAGGCTTTTCTGCTGTCGCGCCCGGGACGGCTGTTCCGGCAGCTGGGGCCTCTGTACGCCCCGGATCTGGACGGCGCGCTGTGTCTGCTGGAAACCGCCCTGAGCCGTTGCGCCAACGAATTTCCGATGATCGACGTTCCGGAGACGCAGCGGCAGTTCGTCGCGGCGCTGGAGAGACGGGGTTTCGTGGTTCAGAAGTCCTTTTTCAGGATGTCCCTGAACGGCGGCGGCGACCGCGTTAAGGCGTCGGCGTCGTGCTATGCCATCGCCGGCCCCGAATTCGGTTGATTGCGGCCTGCCGGACTATCCCCCCGTCCGCTCCGTCTTTGTCCGCCGGGCGCCGGCGCACGTGCGCACCGCTGCCGGCGCATGGGTTCAGCGCCGCCCGCGCCGTCCCCACCTGCCTTCTTTCAGTCCGGCTTGATTTCAGGCGGAACCGCATGTCACGGCGAATAAAAAAAAGACGGGAAAGCAATTGAAAGCGTCCGGAGCATGGCTTATATTATGCCGCTTTTTTTCGGAGCCGGCGACCCGGATGCCCCCGTCATGCGCCGCGAGGAGGATGCGGCATGGCGGTTTCGGTTTTCCTTTGTTTGTGCGGAATGAGCCGCCGCGGTCCGTCCGGTGCGAGAGCCGGATCGGAGGGCGTGCGTTTCACATGTTCGGGCGGGAGACTTTGAAAATTCAGCGTCATGATTCTGATGTTTGTGTGATTCAATGAAACAATCAACAACAGTAAAATGTTACGGAGCGCGTGTGATGAAGCGGAGTACTACCATTTTGATTGCGACGGGCTTGTTGAGCGGGGTTTTTCGTCTGGCCGCGGCACCGGCTGCGGCGCCGGCGGCTGTGGTGCCGACCGTCAGCGTGGAGGAGGTGAAAGTCGTCGAAAGCACGGAGCCTCAGACCTATGTGGGCACGGTCGCCGCCGCGGACACGGTCGACATCGTCGCGCGCATCTCCGGCACCCTGGAGCAGCGTCCTTACAAGGAGGGCAGCATGGTGAAGAAAGGCGACCTGCTGTTCAAGCTGGAGGACACGGTTTACAAGGCGAACGTGAGATCCTCCAAGTCGGTGCTGTCCCAGATGAAGGCCGAGTTCACGTTCGCGCAGAGGGAGTTCGACCGCTACAAGAAGCTTCTTGAGACGCAGGCGACCGCGCAGACCAATTACGACAGCTCGCTGCGCACGCTGAAATACTACGAGGCGAAGATCGAGGAGGCGGAGGCCGCGTTGATTCTGGCGGAGAACGATCTCTCCTACACGAGAATCTACGCGCCGATCGACGGCCGCGTCGGCGCCAACATCTACAGCGAAGGCAATTACATCACGCCGGGGAAAGGGACGCTGGTCACCATCGTCCGCTATGATCCGATCAAAATCAAATTCTCGATGAGCGAGGCCGACTATTTCCGTCACTTCGAGAAAGACGGCGACGCGCGGTCTGAAATCGAGATCTTCCGCGCCGATGGGCGGAAATTCCAGACCGAGGTCAGTCTCGATTTCATCGACAACCAGGTGGATGCGAACACCGGCACTCTGATGATTCAGTTCAAGGCGGCGAACCCCAAGATGGAGCTCATTCCCGGCGGATATGTGACCGTGAAGTTCTCCGACAAGCTTAAGAAGCCGCTTCCCGCGGTCAATGTCGCGGCTCTGATGTCCGACGGAAAGTCCTATTTCGTCTATGTCGTCGGAAAGGACAACGTCGTCGAGAAGCGCGAGGTGAAGGTCGGTCAGCAGGCCTATGATCATCAGATGGTGCTTTCCGGATTGTCGGTGGGCGAGAAGGTGGTCGTCGGCGGACTGCACAAGGCGATTCCCGGCAAGACGGTCAATCCGGTCGCTCTTGTGGCGGATAAACGTTAAGGGTGAATCATGTTTTCGGATATTTTCATCAGGCGTCCCAAGTTCGCGATAGTGATTTCGCTTTTCTTCGTGCTGGCCGGCATGGTCTGCATGTTCCGGCTGCCGATTTCCGAGTATCCCGAGATTTCACCCCCGACCATCGTGGTGATGGCGAACTATCCCGGCGCCAGCGCCCAGGTGATAGCGGACACGGTGGCCGCTCCTCTCGAGGCGGAGGTCAACGGCATCGAGAACATGGAGTACTATTCCTCGACGTCCGACAACTCCGGCAATTACACGCTGACGCTGACGTTCAAGTCTGACTCCGACGACGACATGGCGTACGTCAATGTCAACAACGCGGTCAAGAGGGCCGAGCATTCGCTGCCCTCCGAGGTGATAAGCAACGGCATAACGGTCTACAAGCGCACCAGCGACATCATCGGCATGGTGGCGGTGACCAGCACCAACCCCGAGCACACGCCGCTTTTCATAAGCAACTACGTCGCCATCAACATGCGCGATCCGATCTCGCGCATCGACGGAGTCGGGCAGGCCCTGGTCTTCACAGACATGACCTACAGCATGCGCATCTGGATGGATCCGAACAAGATGCGCGCCCTCGGAATCACCAACGACGACATCGCCAAGGCGGTGTCCAATCAGAACGTCCAGGCGGCGACGGGTTCGGTCGGAACCGAATTCGCCAGCAACTACATGCAGTTCAAGGTCGACACGAAAGGCCGGCTGCAGGATCCGAAGGAATTCGAGGACATCATCGTAAAGACGGGCGGCGACGGACGGATCGTGCGGATCCGCGACGTGGCGAGAGTGGAACTCGGTTCGGAAAACTACACGGGAACCGCCTATTTCGACGGCCGTCCGACCGTGCCGCTGGCGATCTTCAGACTCAGCGACGCCAATGCGCTGGAAGTGCTTGCGAACGTCAAGAAGGAACTGGGGAGGCTGGAGAAGAACTTTCCGGAAGGGATGAGCTGGACGGTCGGGTACGATTCGACGAATTTCGTGCGCGCGACCATGCACGAGATTTTCCTGACGTTGCTGCTGACGTTCGTCCTGGTCGTGGCGATCACGTGGCTGTTCCTGCAGGACTGGCGCGCGACCATCGTGCCCTCCGTGGCGATTCCGGTGTCGCTGATAGGCACGTTCATCTTCCTCTACGCGTTCAACGTCAGCATCAACACGCTGTCGATGTTCGCGCTGATCCTGGTCATCGGTTCGGTGGTCGACGACGCGATATGCGTGACGGAGAGCTGCGTCCGCATCATCCAGGAGGAGCATCTGTCTCCGTTCGAGGCCGCCATGAAGACCATGAAGCAGCTGACGGGCGCACTGATAGCGACGACGCTGGTGGTCGTGGCCGTCTACGCGCCGATCGCCTTCTACGGCGGCATGGTGGGCAAGATTTACGCGCAGTTCGCGTTCACGATGTGCGTCGCGCTGTGTCTCTCGACGGTTAACGCGATGACGCTTTCGCCAGCGCTCTGCGCCCTCGTGCTGAGGCCGCAGAAGGAGCCCCGCGGTCTCTACCGCTGGTTCAACATCGGCCTGAACTGGACCCGGAACGGGTATCTTCTGTTCGGCGGGATGATGGTGCGCAGGACGGTGTTCACGCTGCTGCTGTTCGCGATGATACTTTCGCTGAACTATTTCGTGTATCAGAAGCTTCCGGGCGCCTTCCTGCCGGACGAGGACAAGGGAGCGCTGTTCTGCGAAGTGGTTCTGCCTCCAGGAGCCTCGCTGGCCAGAACCGAGGGCGCGCTGCGCGAAGTCTGCGAAATCGTCAGGCAGATGAACGGAATCGAACACGTGATCTCCGTCCCCGGCCGCAGCATGACGGCGGGTCAGGGTGAAAACCTCGGAATGGTGATCGCCACTCTGAAGGACTGGAGCGTGCGCAAGACCCCGGAACAGCAGATCAAATATATCCAGGGCGAGATCACCAAGCGCTGCGCGCTGCTTTCGGACGCTCAGGTGACGGTGTTCGTGCCGCCGTCCATTCCGGGACTCGGAATGACCGGTGGAGTCACGTTCGCGATTCAGGCGACCGGGGATCAGACCTCGCAGGAGCTGTTCCAGGCCACGCAGAATCTGCTGGGCAAGATTATGCAGAGCGGCAAGGCGATCTACGCTTTCACATCTTTCGACGCGACCACGCCGATGCTCAGGCTCGACATCGACCGCGACAAGGCGGAGACCATGGGCGTTTCGATCAGCTCGATTTTCTCGGTGCTGCAGAGTCAGCTCGGGTCGGCCTACATCAACGACTTCAACAAGTACGGCAAAACCTATCAGGTGAAGATGCAGTCCGCCGGTGATTTCCGGCGCAACCTCAACATCGTGAACCAGCTGTACGTGCCCAGCGGCAAGGGAGCGATGGTGCCGCTGAACGCGCTGGCCACGATTCATTGGGCGCTGGGGCCGCGGCAGACCGAGAGATTCAACATGTTCCCCGCCGCCAACGTCAACACGCAGGGCGTGCCGTTCTTCTCGTCCGGAGAGATGATGACGCTGATTCAGGACATACTTGCCAAGGACTTCTCGCATGATTATCAGCTCAGCTGGACCAACATGAGCTATCAGGAATCTCAGAACGAGGGCAAGATTCTCTCGCTGATGGCTCTGGCGCTGACGTTCGCGTACCTGTTCCTGGTGGCTCAGTATGAAAGCTGGACGATGCCGATATCCGTTATTCTGTCCGTTGGCACGGCGACGCTCGGAGGTCTGACGGCGCTGTGGCTGCTGCGCATGAGCTTCAACATTTATTGCCAGCTGGGGGTGCTGATGCTGGTCGGACTTACCGCCAAGACAGCGATTCTGATGGTGGAGTACGCGAAACAGGAACGTGACGCCGGAAAATCCATCGCCGAGGCGGCCTTGAACGGCATGCGTCTTCGGTTCCGGTCGGTGATGATGACGGCTCTGTCGTTCGTGTTCGGTGTCTTTCCGATGGTGTTCGCCAGTGGAGGCGGAGCCAACAGCCGTCAGGCGATCGGCATCACGACGTTCTGGGGAATGCTCGTCGCCACCATTATCGGCATGATGTTCATTCCGGGGCTTTATGCGGCGTTTCAACGCATCGCCGAGGGTTTCGTGCGGCTCTTCAGGAAGAGTCCGCAGGCGTGACGGGAATGCGCGTCGGAGTCCGGTCGTTTCATGATCCGGGCGCCGGCGATGACGAGTTCCGGAATTTCATGATTGTCCGGCGCCTGTCTTCAGGCGTCCGGTGTGAGGAGCGGCGTCTTTCCGTGAGCACTGCGGCGATCCGCGGCGTCATGATCCGGCTTTCCCTGCGCACGGCGCAGTCCGAATCAGGTTCTGATTTCGGGAGGGGGATGTCGGCTTTGTCCGGCGGGGATGTCCTGAAGGAAACCGGCCTTTCTCGCCTTTCACGGGACGGCGAAAGGCTGCGGCCGACGCAGTGTGCGCGGCGGTCGGCGGACGGCTCTCCATCCGCCGGGCCGAATCCTGTCGGACGGCGTCGACATGGAAATTTTTTTCCGTTGAAAACAATGCGGGAATGAGGCGAGGACGACATGGTGAATGACAGACGGGATTTGTAAATCCGGTTTGACACATCGGCGCAAAGCTGGTATATTACAGCAGAGTTGCGCGGCAGGTGGGGAACGGCGGTTCTGTGAACAACCTGTCAACAAGCTGTGGATCGTTTGCAACATCTTTTGTAAGTCGTGAAAAGTGTGTAGAGTTTGTCGTAATTATGAAAAATGTGATTCATTTGTGGCAGGCGATGCCGTCTTACGTCGGATTCCGTAGGTAGAATTGAGGTGCGCGGCCGGTTGATCGGCGGTTCACGTCGCGGTGTTTCCCCCGACGGCCGGGCGGTGCATTCACATCTTCAATGGAGCGTTCGAATGACGCAAGTGAGTGGCGTGGCAGGTATTAAAGCAATTGTCAATAACTTGCAGCTGTTAGCGGGTGAAAGAGGTTTGTTGTATGGAAGCGCAGGCGATTTCGGCGGCGGATGTGTGGGCCGTGGCAGCCGAGAGACTGAAAAGCAAAAGCATGCAGTGCTATCGGCAGTGGTTTCAGCCGATTGTCCCTATTCGAATCAACGAAGGCGATCAGTTGGTTCTGGGGGTTCCGGATAAATTCTTCGGGGAATGGATTTCGGATAACCTCGGCGATCTGCTGCAGGAGGTTCTGTCGGGGATTTTCAGCAGGAACTACGCCTACGCCGTGGAGTCCGGGCATCAGGAGGCGCTGGCGTCGGAGGAAGCCGCCGAGTCCGCGCCGCAGGCGCAGGTCAGGCGCAAGATCGTTCCGTCCGCCGTCCGCAAGTCGCTGAGCCGTCACACTTTCGAGAACTTCGTGATCAGCGAGGAGAACCGTTACGCGTGCATGGCGGTGAAGTCCGCCGTCGAGAGTCCCGGACTGCTCTACAACCCGCTGTACGTGTACGGCAGCAGCGGCGTCGGGAAGACGCATCTGCTGCAGGCCGCCCAGAACGAGCTGCTTTCCGACGAAAGGCGCCTGCGGGTCCGCTACGCGCCGTGCAGCGAGCTTCTGGACAACTTTTATGATCTGCTGCAGAACAAGCGTAGTCTGAGCGAATTCCGCTCTTCGGTGCGGGACGTCGATGTCCTGCTGGTCGACGACGTGCACGTGCTGGCGAACAAGCCGCAGATTCAGGAGGAGTTCTTCAACCTGTTCAATACCCTTTACGGTCAGCAGAAGCAGATCATCCTGACCTCGGACAAGCAGCCGTGCGAGATCAAGGGGCTGGAGCCGCGTCTGGTGACGAGGTTTGAATCCGGAGTGACCACTGAGATCAGCGTGCCGGAGGTGGAGGGGCGGCTGATGATTCTGCGCATGATGCGCGACGACGCCCTGATCAAGGTCAAGCTCGCGGATCCGATTCTGGATTTTCTGGCCGCGCATATTTCTTCCAGCGTGCGTCGTCTGAAAGGCGCTTTCATGCGCCTGGCGTCGTTCGCGTCCATGTGCGGATCCGGCCAGCTGACGGTGCAGCAGGCCGAGGAACTGCTTTCTGCTCAGCTGGTGCAGGAGCGTTCCAACCGTCTGGTTTCGATCGACGAGATCCAGCGGAGCGTGGCCGAGCAGTTCGAGATCAAGGTGGCGGATCTGTTGAGCTCCAAGCGGCCGCAGCATATCGCGGAGCCCCGTCTGGTCGCCATGTACCTCTGCCGTCAGCTGACGTCCCACTCTCTTCCGGAAATAGGGGCCGCATTCGGCAAGACGCACGGCACGGTGCTCAACGCCATGAAAAAAGTTCCGGAATTGTGCAAGCGCGACGAGGTTCTGCGCAGGAACGTGAGGCAGCTGGAGCAGAAGCTCAGACATAGCTAGCCCCGTCCGTCATCCGGCGCGGCGCGGAGGGATCCGGAGCTGGTTTTCCGACCGACGGGTTTCGACGGGAGTCCGGAATGGTGTGCGGATTTCCTGCCGATTTTCCCCGTGAACACCTTTTTCGCAGACGTTTCTATTCAGGGACAGCCGGCATGATTTCCGACGCGGCGTTGATCTGCATTGCCGGGCCGACGGCTTCCGGGAAGAGCGCTCTGGCGCTGCGGCTGGCGCAGCGTCTGGGCGGCGAAATCATCTCCGCTGATTCGATGCAGCTGTACCGCGGTCTGGAAATCGGCACCGCCCAGCCGACCGCGGCCGACAGGTCGCTGATTCCTCATCATCTGTTCGGCTGCCTTGATCTGTCCGAGAGAGTTGACGTCACTCTTTTCGTCAGACTGGCCGACGAGGCCGTCGCCGGTGTCTTCGGTCGCGGCAGGGTGCCGATTGTGGTCGGCGGCACCGGTCTCTACCTCAAGGCACTGCTTCACGGTCTGGATGATCTGCCCGCCGACCCGCGGCTGCGCGCCGATCTTGATCGTGCCTACGACCGTGACGACCGCTTCGACGCGCTGCGGGAGCGGATGCGCGAACTCGATCCGGCGTCGGAGTCCCGTTGGCATAACTGCCGCCGCAAACTGATCCGCGCGCTGGAGGTGAGACTGCTGAGCGGACGTTCGCTGACGGAGCTTCAGACCGGCGCCCGTCCGCCGCGGTACCGCGCTTTCACGCGCATATTGCAATGGTCTCCGGACGATCTGCGGCGGCGGATTGCCGAACGCGCCCGGTTCATGCTTCAAAACGGCTGGATTCGTGAGGCGGCCGACGCGCTGGCGGCCGGTCTCATGAACACGCCCACCGCGCGTCAGGCGCTCGGCTACGGAATCATCGGCGAATATCTCGCCGGCAATTTGAGCATGGAGGAGGCGGCCGTCCGCATCATCAACCAGACCTGTCAGCTGGCCAGACGGCAGCGCACCTGGTTCCGTCATCAGCATCCGGAGGCGGTGACGGTACCGCTGCCGGGCGATCCCGTTCCGGAGCTTCTCCGTGAATGGCGGGTCTTCGTCCGGAGCAACCGCCGAATCCCGCCGGATGTGCCGCTGGAGCATTGAAATACGCCCGGACGCGGTATATATTCGTGCGGTGCGTCGTTGCGGCCGGGAAGCGCAACAAAACGTCTAACATTCAGGATCATGTCATGTATTTGGGAAGAATCGTCGCCGTAGGGTGCACCCGGGACGGCGTCAACGCCGTCATGTACCGGGTCTCGTCCAGGTCTTTCCCCAACAGGGAGGCCGTGATGCAGGACGGGGTGATCTCCATTGTTCCGCGGAGCGGATTCGCTTCCGATCTGCAGAAGAACCCCTACATAGCCTATCACTGTCTTATGGTCGCCGGAGAGTTCGCCGTGGCGGGAAACGGTTCCCATACCGATCCGATAGCGGAGAAAATCGCCATGAGGACGCCGGTGCGGGACGCCATGACGCTGGGTCTGCTGGCCATGGACTACGAGAAAGATGCGCTGAACACTCCGCGCATCGTCGCCGCCGTTCATCTGACGGAGCGCGTCGGTTATCTGGGAGTCGTCCGCAGCGACGCGGTCATGGTGCGCGAAATGCCGCTGGAGCCGGGCAGGGCGTTTTATCTGTCGACATATGACCGCAACGAGCCGGACGTGCGGTTTCATGACGCTTCCTTCGAAGCCGCCGGCGCCGCCGCCGCGGCCGGATATGTCGTGAACGGAGGCGTGTTCGCCGGATTTGACAATCCGGTCGCCTCCGCCGCCGCCATGGCGGCCGGCGGCCGGTTCGAACTCGCCTCTCTGTCCGTATGACCTCGGAGGAAATTCTCGGCCGGCTCAACCGAGAACAGCGGGAGGCCGCGTCCAGCATACAGGGTCCGATGCTGGTTCTCGCCGGCGCGGGCACCGGCAAGACCAGGGTGATCACGTACCGGATCGCGGGGATGCTCGCGTCCGGCATTCCTGCGGAGCAGATTCTCGGACTGACGTTCACCAACAAGGCGGCCAGGGAGATGCGCGAGCGCCTCGCGCAGCTGGTGGACACCGCAATGGCGCACAACGTCACGCTCAGCACTTTCCACTCGTTCTGTGTCCGCCTGCTGCGCAGGGAGATAGTGCGTCTCGGCTACCTGCCGGGATTCACCATCGCCGACGAACTGGATCAGCAGGGACTGCTGAAGCAGGCGGCGGCCGCGCTTGGACTGAACCGTGACGGCTTCCCCCTCATGGAGGCGGGAACCGCGATCAGCCGCTGGAAAAACCGGTTGCTGACTCCCGGCGACGTCAGGTCGGCGGCGGAGTCCGACGTCGAATTCATGTTCGTGCAGCTCTACAGAGAGTATCAGACGCTGCTCGAGATGCAGAACATGATCGATTTCGACGACATGCTGCTGCTGGTGCATCAGCTCTTCACGAAGTTTCCGGACGTGCTTGAAAAATACCGGGGGCAATACCGCTATCTGCTGGTCGACGAATACCAGGACACCAACGACGCCCAGTTCACTCTGGTGAAAATCCTGGCCGGCGATCGGTGCAATCTGTGCGTAGTCGGCGACGATGATCAATGCATTTATTCGTGGCGCGGCGCCAATCTCGGCAACATTCTCGAGTTTTCGATGCATTTCCCCGGCGCGAAAGTCGTCACGCTGTCGCAGAACTACCGTTCCACGACGAGAATCCTGTCGGCGGCCAACGCCGTGATCAGCAGAAACGCCCACCGTCACGCCAAGACGCTGTGGTCTGGTCTGGGTGAGGGCGATCCGGTGACGGTTGTGAGCGTCGACAACAGCGAGGCCGAGGCGGATTTCGTCGGCGACTATATCCAGCAGGAGCTGTCCGCCTCGCCCGGGCGCCGCTACCGGGATTTCGCCGTGCTGTACCGTTCCAACCATCTGTCGCGGCAGCTGGAGCAGACTCTGCGGCGGCGGGGCGTTCCCTACTGCGTGGTCGGAGGTCAGGAGTTCTACAAGCGCAAGGAAATCAAGGACGCCACCGCCTACCTGAAACTGCTGGTGAATCCTCACGAAGATCAAAGTCTGCTGCGGATCATAGCCGCTCCGCCGCGCGGTCTGGCTCAGAAGGCCGTCGAGAGGCTCAAATATCTGCACGCGAGCACCATGAAACCGATGGCCGAGCTTCTCGGCGAGCCGGAATTCGTCTCCGCCGTCGGGAAAAAGGGAGCCGACGCGGCGAGGGAGCTTTCGCAGGTTCTGCGGCATTATCGCTCCGTCTTCGATGAACCCGGAAACCTTGCCGGGAAAATCGGTTCCTTCCTGAGGGACGTCGGGTATCTGGACGGTCTGCAGCGCATGTACAAGGACTATGACGACGCCGTCAAGCGGCGCGAAAACATCGACGAGTTCATCAACGCGGTGGCTCAGTATGAACGGAGAAGCGAGGGGCCGGCGGTTCTGGGAGACTGTCTGGAGAGTTTCGCTCTGCTCGAGGAGAACGCCGGGGACGCCGAGCGGGACGCCGACGCCGACGCCGTCACGCTGACCACGATTCATGCCGCCAAGGGTCTGGAGTTTCCGGTGGTCTTTGTCGTCGCCATGGAGAACGGGATCTTCCCGCACGAACGTGCGCTTGAGGAAGGACAGCACGAGGAGGAGCTGCGGCTGTTCTACGTCGCCATCACCCGCGCGAGGGAGGAGCTGTTCCTGCTGCGGTCCGCGACCAGGATGCAGCGCGGAATATCCCGGATTCAGTTGCCTTCGCCGTTCCTGGGGCTTCTGCCGGAGGATGAGATCCGCACGGCTTCACCGGAGGATCTGATACATGAGATGAGCGGGGACGAGGCGCGGCGAGCCTTTGCGGAGATTTTTAAGATTCTGAAGCGCTGAAGACGCGATCCCGCCCGTGGAACCGCGCGGCGGATCATGCGGCCGCAGAGGCGGCGCGGATCAGACGCGGAAACATGCGAGCCGGTGATCCGGCAGATCCGGCAGGGGCTTCAATTCCGGACAGACGGCGCGGCACTCCGGCCGCGCGAGCCGGCACCGCGGATGGAACGGGCATCCCGACGGAGGTGCGAGAGGCGAGGGCACGGATCCGGTCAGGACGGTGCGCCTGTCTCCGCGCCGGCCGTCCAGCGTCGGTATGGCCGACAGGAGTGCGCGGGTGTAGGGGTGTCTCGGGTCGGCGAACAGGCTGCGGGCGTCTCCGGATTCGACGATGTGCCCGAGGTACATGACCATGATTCTGCTGCAGATATGCTCGACCACCGCCAGATCGTGCGCGATGAAAAGGAACGCGGTGCCCGTCTCCTGCTGGATGTCCTGGAGCAGATTTATGATCTGAGCCTGAACGCTGACGTCCAGGGCGGACACCGGTTCGTCCGCGATGATCAGTTTCGGTCTCGTCGCCAGGGCTCTGGCGATGCCGATGCGCTGCCGCTGACCCCCGCTGAACTGATGGGGATAGCGATCCAGCTGCGAGGCATTCAGACCGACCAGCGAGAGCAGCTCCGCCGCCCGGCGTCTTCTGTCCGCGGCGTTCAGATCCGTGTGCAGCCGCAGGACTTCGTTCAAGGCCGAGAAGATGGTCAGCCTGGGGTTGAGCGATCCGTACGGATCCTGGAAGATCATCTGGAAATCGCGCCTCGCTTTCCGCAGTGCGGCTCCGGAAAGCGAGGACAGATCCACCCCGTTCAACCGGATGACGCCGGCCGTCGGTTTCTCCAGCCTGACGATGGCTCGTCCGAGAGTGCTTTTGCCGCAGCCGGATTCCCCCACGAGGCCGACGCATTCGCCGGATTCGATCCGGAAGCTCACTCCGTCCACGGCGCGGACGCTGCGGCGCGGGCGCCAGAACGCTTCGCGCACCCGGTAGTGAACCGCGAGGTTGGAAACATCCAGAAGCGGCATGCGGTCACCTTGGTTCCGCCGGCGTTTCACGGTCGAAGTTAAGCGTCTCCTCGACCACGACCAGCGGCCGGTTCTTGACCTGCGTCCAGATCGCTCCGATGTATTCGCCGATGATGCCGATGAAAATCAGCTGCACTGCGGAGAAGAAGAACAGTCCTATGACCAGAGGGGCGAGACCGAGCGAAAAGGTGTCCCAGTACAGCAGTTTGTATGCAAGGTAGACGGCGGCCACCAGAAGACTCAGAACGGCCAGCACGAAGCCGCAGAACACCGCCAGACGGAGCGGCATTTTCGTATGGTTGACGAAGCCGGTCATGGCCATGTCGTACAGCGTGATCCAGTTGTTCTTAGTCTTTCCGTGTCTGCGCACGTCCTGCACGAACGGCAGTTCGGTCCGCTGGAATCCGATCTCGCCGATCAGTCCCCGGAAATACGGATACGGGTCGTGATATAGCTTCAGCGCGTCCAGAAATCTGCGTCCGTAAAGGCCGAATCCGTAAAAATTCTGCACCTGCTCCGTCTCCGAAAAAAAGTTCAGCAGACGGTAATAGCAGCGCCGGACCGCGAACATCAGCGGATTTTCCCTGCTGGCCGGCTTCACCGCGCACACCACCTCGTTGCCGCCCTCCCATGCGGCGATCAGTTCCGGAAGCATCTCCGGCGGATCCTGCAGATCCGAGCACATGACGATCGCCGCGTCCCCTTGCGCCTGCAGCAGCACGTGGAACGGAGAACGGATGTGGCCGAAGTTGTTCGAGTTGAAGATCACCTTGAACGACGGATCATCTTTCGCGATGAGTCTCAGGATGTCCCTGCTGCCGTCCGTCGAATGGTTGTCGCCGACAATGATTTCGAAGTCATACTGGGGCAGGGACGCGAATACCGTTTTCAGCCGCTGGTAGAGCTCCAGCAGATTTTCGGACTCGTTGTAGCAATTGGTGACGACGCTTATCTTCTTCTTCATAGGGACGTATTCCCGAGCGGCGCGACCGCCGCATGTTCCGGCGCCGGTGTCCGGAACGCCGGATCGGTTTCACACGAGGCCTGCGGATTCCGGCATCCCGAAACGTATGTTGAGACACTGCACCGCCTGTCCGGCCGCTCCCTTGGTCAGATTGTCGATGGCGGAGGAGAGGATGATTCTGCCGGTGTGAGGATCCATGGTGTAACCGATTTCGCAGCAGTTGGTCATGAACGTGTATTTCGTGTCCGCCAGTCTCCCGGACGGCAGTATCCGGATGAACTGTTCGCCGGCGTAGTCCTCGGCGTAGGCGGCGGCGATCTTCTCCGGCGTGCATCCGGGGTTCGCGCGCAGCAGGACGGTCGAATGGATGCCGCGGTTCATTGGCACCAGGTGGGGGATGAAGTTGATCGCCATCCTGTCGACCCCTGCGGCGGCCGCAAGCTCCTGCTCGATTTCCGGAAGATGACGGTGCCCCGCCGGACTGTACGGCCGCACGCTTTCATTGCATTCTGGGAAGATGTACGGCAGATCCACCTTGCGGCCGGCCCCGGTCACCCCGGAGCAGCTGGCGATCACGACGTCGTCCGTGCCGGCCAGTTTCGCCTTGAGAAGCGGCGCGGCCGGGAGGATGGCGCTGGTCGGATAGCAGCCGGCGCAGGCCACCAGATCGGCCGAGGCCAGACGCGCACGGTAGCGCTCGGGAAGGCCGTATACCGCCAGCTTGAGCAGCTCCGGAGCGGGATGCTCCGCCTGATAGTACTTCCTGTACTGCTCCGGATCCTTCAGCCGGAAATCGGCGCTGATGTCGAACACCTTGATTCCGGCGCGCAGCAGGGGAATCGCATATTCCGTCGCGGTACCGTGCGGGAGGGCGAGGATTGCGGCGTCGCATTCCCGCGCGATCTCGGCCGCGTCCGGTTCGCGGAACCGCAGGTCAAGCCCGGTGTAGCGCGGGAACACTGCGGACACCGGCTGCCCGGCGTACTTGCGGGAGGTGACCGCGACGATTTCGCAGCCGGGATGGCGCAGCAGAATTCTCAGCAGTTCCTCTCCGGCGTATCCCGACGCCCCGAAAACGCCCACCCTTACTTTCTGCATCATAAGCGAAATCTCCCAGGAAAAGATTTAGAAATTATTTTCGGCGAAGCCGACGGCGTTGCGGAAGATCCTGACGCCGTCGCCCTCGTCGGGCAATGTCCCCGTGATTTTATCCGCCGTCCAGCTCGGAGAATTGTACGGCGACAGGAACGCCTCGGGATGCGGCATCAGTCCGAACACTCTTCCGGACGGATCGCAGATGCCGGCGATCGCGTTGAGGGATCCGTTCGGATTGCACGGAAAATCGGCGGCGGCGCTGCCGTCGGCGTTCGCGTAGCGGAATGCGACCAGCTGCGCCGACTCCAGCTGAGCCAGCATCTCCGCCGGCGCGACGAACTTCCCCTCTCCGTGCCGCAGCGGCAGCCGTATCATGTCTATGCCGGCCGTGAAGACGCACGGCGACGCCGGATTCGCTTTCAGGAAGCACCAGTCGTCGCGGAAAACGCCGGAATCGTTGTGCGCCAGCGCGACGCGCTGTGTGAAATAATCGCCGTCAATCGCCGGAAGCATGCCGATTCTGGTCAGGGTCTGAAATCCGTTGCATATGCCGATGACCAGCTTCCCGTCCGACACGAACCGTTCCAGCTGGTCCCTCAGCTTGAACTTGACGCGGTTCGCGAAGACCGTGCCCGATCCCAGATGATCGCCGAACGAGAAACCGCCGATGAACGCCAGGATGTGAAATTCGTCGAGCCGTCTCTTCCCGCTGAGAAGATCGTTGAGATGCACCTGCTCGGGAGTGGCGCCGGCCAGGCGGAACGCGGCGGCGGTCTCCTTCTCGCAGTTCAGTCCGAAACCGGTGATAATCAGTGCCTTTATGTCTTTTCTGTCCATCGTCGAAACGCTCTTCAGGTGTGATAGTCCGCGTTGATTTTTACGTATTCGTGGGAGACGTCGCAGGTCCACACCCAGTATTCGGCGTCCCCCGCGTGAAGATCCACGAGTATGGTGAACTCGCGCCTGCGGACGACTTCCGACAGCCGCGCTTCGCCGGCGTCGGCGGCTCCGCCGTGCAGCACCGCCGGCACGTCGTCGAAGAAGACGTCGGTTTCCGACGGATCGAAGGACGCGCCGGAGTATCCCAGAGCGGCCACCACCCGTCCCCAGTTCGGATCATTGCCGAACCACGCGGTCTTGCACAGCAGCGAGTTGGCCACGGCCTCGGCGCAGAGCTTCGCGTCGCTCCGGGTTGCGGCGTTGGAGACTCTGACCTCTATGAACTTGGTCGCGCCCTCGCCGTCGGCGACCATGCGTCTGGCCAGGTCACGCATCACCTCCTCCAGCGCCGACTTGAACAGCTCCGCCTCCGGCGTGCCGCCGCGGACGGCTGCTCCGGAACATCCGTTGGCCAGAATCAGCACCGTGTCGTTGGTGCTCATGTCGCCGTCGACGGTGATGCGGTTGAAGGAACCGGCCACGCCGTCGCCGAGCATCTCGGCGAGCAGCGCGTTGTCGACGTCGGCGTCGGTGGTGATGAAGCACAGCATGGTGGCGTGGAGCACGCGCAGATCGGGATCGATCATGCCGGAACCCTTGGTCATCGCCCCGATGGAGACGATCCGGCCGCCGATTTTCAGACGGACGGCCGCCGACTTCGGGACGGTGTCGGTGGTCATGATCGCCCGCGCGGCGTCGTTGCCCCCGTCGGTCCGCAGTCCGGCGGCCGCGAGGCGGATTCCGTCGGCGATGAGGTTCATGGGCAGCCGCACGCCGATCCGGCCGGTGGACGCGACCGCGATCGATTCGGGCGCGACGTTCAGCGCGGCCGCAGCGAGGCGGCAGGTCTCCTCGGCGTCGGACATTCCCGCGTCGCCCGTGCAGGCGTTGGCTATCCCGCTGTTGACGACGACCGCGCTGAGCCGCCCGGATTCGCGGACTCTCCTCCGGCACAGCCGCACCGGGGCGGCCGCGAAGGAGTTGTTCGTGAAGGCTCCGGCGAAATGGGCGGGACGATCGGACGTGAGCACGGCGAAATCCGGCGCGCCCGTCTTCTTGAGCCCGACGGCGATTCCGGCTGCGCGGAAACCCGAGGGCGTGGTGACCGAGCCGTTCTCCACGAAGGCGAAAGTCTTTTCAGTCATCGATTTTTCCTCCGTAACGGGCCGTGACGTTGATGGCGATTCCTCCGCGCGGACGGAAACGGCCGACGACCTCGGCCCGGCGGGGGCTGCAGGCCGCGACCACCGCGTCGAGGATGACGTTGACCGATTCCTCGTGAAAAGTCCTGGAATTGCGGAACGAGTAGAGATACAGCTTGAGCGATTTGCTTTCGATGCACGACTTGTCCGGCACGTAGCGCACCGTGACGTGTCCGAAATCCGGCTGTCCCGTCACCGGACACAGCGACGTGTATTCCGGACAGTCGAACTCGATGACGTAGTCGCGGTCGGCGTACAGGTTCCGGAAAGTCTCCAGCCTGGCCTCCTCGCGCGACATCGGATAGTTGCGCTCGGACGCCTTCAGAAGCGTCAACCCCGCGAAGCGTTCATTTTCCGGCCGTGTCATGTTCAACTCCAGATCTGCGCCGGCGCGTCGTGAAACGTTACGGTCATCCGACGGCGTGTTCCCCCGCCGGCGCACCTGTAAAAGATAGCACGTTTTGCGGATATTTCGCCGTTAAAGAAAAAAACTCATGATTTTTTCTTGATTTTCGGACGGCTAAAACTATATTTGCGTCGGGAGGTTCCGTTTCTTGCCTCTGTGTGTCCGTCGTGGAGGGGTTGGTGCGGGACGGCGGAGACGGCTGTTTGCGGCGAGAGGTGAGTTCAGTCTAAAACAGAAGGGTGCATTCGGATGAAACTCGAGAAAAAGATGATTCTGGCGGGAGTTCTGATGGTTGCGCTGTTTGGTGCCAATGTGGCAACGGCCGGCGATCCGATCGAGAAACTCGGACGTGGTATAGCCAATGTGGCGTTCGGCCCGCTGGAACTGCTGATGAAGCCTTACGACGTGGCCAACGACGAGGGGAACATTCCCGCGCTGACTTTCGGAGTGCTCAGGGGCGTGGTCTACACCATCGCCCGTGAGGTGGTCGGGGTCGTCGACGTCGTCACGTTCCTGGCGCCGCTGCCCGGATGTCCGGACGACGCCGCCGACGCCGGATGGGGATACGGTCCGATCATGCGTCCGGCATGGGTTGTGGATGTGAAGCATAACGCCTTCAACTTCTTCTACAACGATCAGGCCATCGTCGACGCGCAGTAGCGCGAGTCGGGATCTTTCTGTTTTGACATCATCACGTGTCCGTGCCCCGGTTCGCAGCCGGCGCACGGGCTTTAAGTTTATCGGCTGGATGAAATCAGGGACGGCGGTGGCACGGTGAGTTTTTCATGCGGTTTCGTCGGACTGCCGAACGTGGGCAAGTCGACTCTGTTCAACGCTCTCTGCAAGGGCGGCGCTGAGGCCGCCAATTTTCCTTTCTGCACCATCGAGCCGAACACCGGCGTTGTGCCGGTGCCAGACTCTCGTCTGCGGGTGCTGTCGGATCTGGAACATTCGGAGCGCATCGTTCCGACGACTCTGAAGTTCATCGACATCGCCGGTCTGGTCGAAGGCGCCAGCAAGGGGCAGGGGCTGGGCAACCAGTTTCTCGGTCACATCCGCAGCGTCGACGCCATCGCCCATGTGGTCCGTCTGTTCGACGATCCGGACGTGGTGCATGTGAACGGGCGTCTGGATCCGGTCGGCGATCTGGAGGTGATCCTCACCGAGCTCATGCTGGCAGATCTGGAAATGCTGGAAAAGCGGCGCGACAAGGCCTACAAGCTCGCCCGCGGCAACGACGCCGGCTCCAGACAGGAGCTGGCTCTGATCAATGACATGTCGGCGCAGCTCGCCGAGGGCCGTCTGCCCGAGTATGACAGAACCGACGCCAGAACCGCCGAACTTGTCCGCTCTTTCGGACTGCTGACCGTTCTGCCGATGTTCATCTGCGCGAACACCGACGAGGACACGTTCCGCAGCTTCGGAACTTCCGGAGCCGCCCGGGCTCTGGAGGATTTCGCGGCCGCCCGCAGTCTGAGCGTGGTGCCCGTCTGCGCGAAGCTGGAGGAGGAACTGGGTCGGCTGGATCCGGAGGACGCGAAACTGTTCATGGACGATCTCGGAATCAGCGAACCCGGGTTGAACAGGGTGATCCGGGTCGGGTACAGGCTGCTGAACTACATAACGTTCTTCACTTCAGGTCCGATGGAGACGCGGGCGTGGACGGTGCCGGTCGGCACTCCCGCGCCCCAGGCCGCGGCGAAAATCCATACGGATCTGTGCCGCGGCTTCATCCGCATGGAGACGGTCTCCTATGAGGACATGGTGGCCTGCGGCGGCTGGAACAAGGCGAAAGATGCGGGGAAGCTGCGCATCGAGGGGAAGGAGTACCTTGTCCAGGACGGAGATGTGATACACGTACGTTTCTCCGTCTGACGCTCCGGCGTCTTTCCGTCCGGGGCCGTGAACTTTTCGGAAACGGAGGGGACGCGCCGTCCTGTCTTCACTGCGGGGGACGGAGCTTGCTGAACGTCGCGCATGACTGCCGATTCCGTATGAAAAAAACACGCCGGACCGATGATTCGATCCGGCGTGTCCGCTGTTCTCGGGTCTTCTTCAGACCCCGGCGGTCAGATTACATCATGCCGCCCATTCCTCCCATGCCGCCCATTCCTCCTCCGGCCGGCATGGCGGGCTCCTTCTCCTCCTTGAGGTCGGTGATCAGACACTCGGTGGTCAGGAGCAGTCCGGCGATGGACGCCGCGTTCTGCAGCGCGAACCGGGTGACCTTGGTCGGATCCAGGATGCCGGCCTTGAGCAGGTCGACATACTCGCCGGTGGCGACGTTGAATCCCTCGTTGCCGCTCAGCTCCTTGACGCGCTGCACCACGATGCTGCCCTCGTAACCGCCGTTGGCGGCCAGCTGACGGAGCGGCTCCTCGATCGCCCGTTCGACAATCGCGGCGCCGGTGGCCTCGTCGCCGACGAGCTTGAGATCCTTGAGAGCCGCCGCGGCGCGGATCAGTGAAATGCCGCCTCCGGGGACGATTCCCTCTTCGACCGCGGCGCGGGTCGCGTGCAACGCGTCGTCCACGCGATCCTTCTTTTCCTTCATTTCAGTCTCGGTCGCCGCGCCGACCTTGATGACGGCGACGCCGCCGGACAGCTTGGCGAGACGCTCCTGAAGTTTCTCGCGGTCGTAATCGGAGGTCGTCTCCTCGATCTCGTGCTTGATCTGGGTGATGCGGCCCATGATCGCGGACTTGGTTCCCGCGCCTTCGACGATGGTGGTCGCCTCCTTGGTGACGGTCACGCGCTTGGCTTTGCCGAGCTTGTCGACGGTCACGTTCTCCAGCTTCAGTCCGAGATCCTCGGTGATGCAGGTGCCGCCGGTCAGGGTGGCGATGTCCTGCAGCATGGCCTTGCGGCGGTCGCCGAAGCCCGGAGCCTTGACGGCGCAGACGTTGAGGATGCCGCGCATCTTGTTGATCACCAGCGTGGCGAGAGCCTCGCCCTCGACGTCCTCGGCGATGATCAGCAGCGGCTTGTTCTCCTTCGCGACCACCTGAAGCAGCGGCAGCATGTCGTTGAGGCTGCTGATTTTCTTCTCATGAATCAGCAGATAGCAGTCCTCGAGCACCGCCTCCATGGTTTCGGCGTTGGTGACGAAATACGGGGAGAGATAGCCCTTGTCGAACTGCATCCCCTCGACCACCTCCAGCGAGGTTTCTATCGTCTTGGCCTCCTCCACGGTGATCGTGCCGTCGTTGCCGACTTTCGTCATCGCCTCGGCTATGATGTTGCCGATGGCGGTGTCGCCGTTGGCGGAAATCGTGGCGACCTGTCCGACCTGGTCGCTGACGGACTTGCTCATCTTGCCGAGTTCGTCGACGATGGATGCGACGGCCTTGTCGATGCCGCGCTTCAGCTCCATCGGATTCGCTCCGGCGGTGACGTTCTTCAGTCCTTCGCGGTAGATGGCCTCCGCGAGCACGGTGGCGGTGGTGGTGCCGTCGCCGGCGACGTCATTGGTCTTGCTGGCGACTTCCTTGACCATCTGCGCGCCCATGTTGACCCACGGATCCTTCAGTTCGATTTCCTTCGCGACCGTCACGCCGTCCTTGGTCACCGTGGGTGCGCCGAACTTCTTGTCCAGAACCACGTTGCGGCCTTTCGGTCCGAGGGTGGCCTTGACCGCCTTGCTCAGCAGCGTCACGCCTTCAAGCATGCCGCGACGGGCTTCTTCGGAGAAGATAAGCTGTTTTGCCATAATGAATCAACACTCCTTAAGTTTTAGTTGGACAATAACGTTGTGATGACGTGACGTCAGCCGACGATCGCCAGGATGTCGTCCTGTCCGACGATCTTGTACTCCTTCTCACCCACCTTGACTTCGCTGCCGCCGTAACGGCTGGTGAGGACGATGTCGCCCACCTTGACGTCAAACGGAATCTTGTTCCCCTTGTCGTCCAGCTTGCCCGTGCCAAGCGCGATCACCGTGAACTCCTGAGGCTTCTCCTTGGCGGTGTCCGGGATGAGGATGCCGCCTTTCATCTGTTCTTTGCTCTCGCGGATTTCGAGCAGGACGCGATCGCCCAGCGGTTTGATGGTCGTTTGAGACATTTTTTTCTCCTTTCGTTTGTTTTTTGGGGGCGAAAATACTGTTTACTCACTCCGCCGGCGGAATCCGTCCGCCGGACGGCGGAAAACCGTTCATGCCGGTCACTTGTCGTCGACGACCTCCGCGTCGACGAAACCGTCGTCGTTCTTCGTCTTCTTGCCGCCGGCCCCGGCGTCGCCGGCGGGCTGCTGCTGCCGGGACTGCTGCTGCGACTGCTGATATATGGTTTCGCCGAACTTCATCAGCAGCTGCTCGATCTCCTGCATGGTGCTCTTCATCGCGGCGGTGTCGTCCGATTCCAGCTCCTTCTTCAGCTTGGCGACGCCTGCCTCCACCGGCGCCTTGACGTCGGCGGGGAGCTTGTCGCCGTGTTCCTTGAGCTGCTTTTCCGTCTGGTAGATCAGAGAGTCGGCGCGGTTGCGCGTCTCGATTTTGTCCTTGGCAGCCTTGTCGTCGGCCTCGTGGGCTTTCGCCTCGTTGACCATCTTCTCGATTTCGCTGTCGGACAGTCCGCTCGACGCGGTGATGGTGATTTTCTGTTCCTTGCCGGTTCCGAGATCCTTGGCGGTCACGTGCAGGATGCCGTTGGCGTCGATGTCGAATGTCACCTCGATCTGCGGCACGCCGCGCGGAGCCGGGGCGATCCCGTCCAGTTTGAACCGTCCGATCGTCTTGTTGTCCTGCGCCATCTCGCGTTCGCCCTGAAGCACGTGGATTTCGACGGACGGCTGGTTGTCGCTGGCGGTGCTGAAAATTTCGCTCTTGCGCGCCGGAATGGTGGTGTTGCGCTCTATCAGCTTGGTCGCGACGCCGCCCAGCGTCTCGATGCCCAGCGACAGCGGCGTGACGTCGAGCAGCAGGACGTCCTCGACCTGACCGGCGAGCACGCCGCCCTGGATGGCGGCGCCCGCCGCCACGACCTCGTCCGGGTTCACCCCCTGGTTCGGCTTCTTGTTGAAGAACTCCCGCGCCGTGTCCTGCACCTTCGGCATGCGCGTCATTCCGCCGACCATGATCACCTCCTTGATCGCGGACGCGGAGACTCCGGCGTCGTTCAGACAGCTCGCGCACGGAGTCTTGGTGCGCTCCAGCAGTTCGTCGCACAGTTTTTCGACCTGAGCCCGCGAGAGCGGAATGTTGAGGTGCACCGGCCCGTCCTGGTTCATGGTGATGAACGGCAGGTTGACGTCGGTGCTCATGCTCGAGGACAGTTCGCACTTGGCCTTCTCGGCCGCCTCCTTCAGACGCTGCAGCGCCTGGCTGTCCTTGCGCAGATCCACGCCGTTCTCCTTGCGGAAAGTGTCGGCCAGATAATTGATGATCGCCTGATCGAAGTCGTCTCCGCCGAGGTGGGTGTCGCCGTTCGTCGCCTTCACCTCGAACACGCCGTCGCCGATCTCCAGTACGGAGATGTCGAACGTGCCCCCTCCGAGGTCGTACACGGCGACGGTCTCGTCGGTCTTCTTGTCGAGTCCGTAGGCCAGGGCGGCCGCGGTCGGTTCGTTGATGATGCGCAGCACCTCCAGCCCCGCTATCTTCCCGGCGTCCTTCGTGGCCTGACGCTGGCTGTCGTTGAAGTACGCCGGCACCGTGATCACCGCCTGCGTCACTGGCTCGCCGAGATACGCCTCGGCGTCGGTTTTGAGCTTCTGCAGGATCATCGCGGAGATTTCCGGCGGGGAATAGGTCTTTCCCGCGACCCTGATGTGCGCGTCGCCGTTGGGAGCCTCGACTATCTCGTAGGGGACGAGCTCCCGTTCGCGGCCGATTTCCGCGAATTTGCGTCCCATGAGCCGCTTGACCGAGAAGATGGTGCTTTTCGGGTTGGTGATCGCCTGACGTTTGGCGGTCTGCCCGACCAGACGTTCGCCGTTCTGCGTGAAAGCG
Source organism: uncultured Victivallaceae bacterium (assembly GCA_964402715.1). GTDB lineage: Bacteria > Verrucomicrobiota > Lentisphaeria > Victivallales > Victivallaceae > CALXOD01. Next base: position 6,199 of record CAYODJ010000004.1, on the reverse strand, counting down.
ACGATGGACGGCGTGGTGCGGTTGCCCTCTGCGTTCGGAACGACTTTCGCCTCCCCGTGCTCCATGACCGCCATGCAGCTGTTGGTGGTACCGAGGTCGATGCCGAGAATTTTGCTCATGATATCCGATCTCCTGATTCAGTGGTTTTCAGTCTCCGGTGCGTGTCCAGCCGGATCGGACTGAGCAGTTATCGTGCCAAAAGCGGCGGACGGAGCGTCTTCCGGTTCAGAAAGCCCGCCGTCCCCCCGCGCCGTCCCGCCGGCGGAGCCCGGGTGACGCAATCTGACGCACCGCGGGTATGTCATTTTGGCGCAACCGTGTGACATCGGTAGATCAGACTCGGGGGCAGATTGCGCCAGATTATGGGCAGGGTGTCCGTCGTGTCGAACAGATCGTGCAGCTGCCTGCGGAAACGCCGGCCGGCCGGCAGCATCAGTCCCTGCAGGTACGCGAAAGTGGTGAAGCACCCTCCGGGACGCAGGGCGGCGAGAACGCCCGTCAGTATCTCCCTCTGGAGCGGCTCGGGGAAGACGGCCCACGGAAGTCCGGAGACGATGACGTCGGCGTGCGTCAGATGCTCCGCCTCCAGAATCTCCCCCAGGTGCGAGGCGCTGTCGTTGTAGAGATGCAGCCCGGGGAAGCGGCGCCGCAGACTGAGGCACAGAGACGCGTCCAGCTCCACGGCGACGAAAGTGGTCCGCGGACGGATCCTCCGGATGATCTCCCGGGTGATGACTCCGGTTCCCGGACCGAGCTCGACCACGCTGGCGGCGTCCTCCAGACCGATGCTGTCGGTGATGCTCCGGCACAGCGTCGACGAAGACGGGCAGAGCGCCCCGATCTGCGTCGGCTTCCGGAGGAATCGCCAGAAAAACGATGATGACGTCATGGTCTGCTCTGCCGGTGAGGTCCGGATGCGGAGCCGGACGGGGGAAAATAATACAGGTCGACTCCGCCGGCGTGATATTTCACCGGCTCCGGAGCGTTTTCAGGCAGATGCACGGGACCGCCCTCGTACACCAGGTACGCCACGGCCGGCCGGTTCTTCGACAGCAGCAGCTTCTGATATTCCGGGAGTTCGAGGAAACGGCGTCCGGCTCCGGGGTAGGACAGTCCGTACTCCAGCTCGCCGCGCGAGAAGGCCAGCAGCAGATCCGCCCGTTTCAGCGTCCATGCCGCGGCGTGGGCCATGCTGCGGTGACAGACGAGTAGGGCGTCGTCCGGAATGAGGGGACGCAGTTCGAGCAGCGCCGCGGCGGGGGTCTTGTCTCCCAGCGCGGACGGGCGGACGGCCAGGCTGCCGAGGAATATCACCGGCGCCATGCCCGCGAAGAAGACGGTGAGCTGACGCCGCCATGATTCTCTCATGAAACGCAGCAGCGTCCCGCCCCAGATGACCGCGGCCAGAACGAGCGCCGCCAGCACGGCGGCGTGCGGCATCCAACGCGCCTGCAGGCACTGGGGAGCCAGCCGCGCGGCCGCGAGACGGGCGGCGGCGGTCAGGACGCCCGCCAGCACCAGCAGGGCGCCCCACGCGGTCATGGCGCAGCGGAAGAGACGGTACTGTCCGCCGAGCCGGAAATAGCGGGCGAGTCCGACCGCGCCCAGTACCGCCAGGGGCGTGAAGCACGGGAGGATGTAGGTGGCGAGCTTGCCGCTGGAGGCCGAGAAGAACAGGAACGGAAAGATCAGGAAACAGAGCGAATAGCGGATGAACGGTTCGGCGAGCAGATTCCCGCGGTCGGACCACAGACCCTTGACGGCTCCGGGGGCCAGCAGCGCCGCCGGAAGTCCCCCGAGGATCAGCGGAGGCAGGAAGTACCAGAACGGCTCCGGATGCTGTCCGGCGCAGTCCCTGCTGAGAAACCGCTGGATGTGCTCCACTTCGATGAAATACCTCCAGAAGTCCGGCTGTTCCCGGTGGATGGCCAGCGACCACGGCAGAACGACCGCCGCGGCCGAGAGCAGCGGCAGCCACGGCAGGATCAGGAAATCCTTCCAGCGTTTCTCCCACACGAGAAACGGAGCCACGGTGACCGCTGGCACGGCGAAGGCGATGAAACCCTTGGTCAGGAAGGCCAGACCGGCGAAAACGCCGGCGAGCAGCAGAAGCACAATCTTGATCCGGTCGAAGTGCCGCTCCAGACACGCCGGCAGAAAGCAGATCAGGGTTCCGGCGATGAAGAAGGAGGTCTGACTGTCGAGCACGGCGAACGTCCCCACGCCGTACACCATGCCGGACGCCAGGTACAGCACGGAGCCGAGCGCGGCGATTTTGTCCTCGCCGGTGAAGCGCCGCAGGAACAGAGCGATCAGAAGCGCGGTCAGCCCCGCCGCCAGCGCCGACGGAAGTCTCAGGGCGAACGCGTTCTCGCCGAAGAGAGAGAAGGACGCGGCGGTCAGGCGGTATCCCAGCACCGGTTTCTCGAAGTAGCGCAGGTTCATCAGGGTCGGAGACGTCCAGTCGCGGTTGACGATCATCTCCCGCGGAATCTCCGCGTAGCGGAACTCGTCCGGAGTCGCCATCGGACGGAATCCCAGCGGAATCAGGTACGCCGCGACGAAGAACAGCAGCGCGGCCGAATAATGTTTCATAGTTGCCTAGAACTCCATTACGCTCAGATTGACCGGCCGGAAGAACATCCGCCGCCGCGCCCGCGGCAGCTCCGGAGCCGGCGCTCCCGATCGGCGGATCAGCACGACGTGCCGTGCGCCGACGGCGATCTTCTCCGCCAGTTCGGAGGGGGTGATGCCGTACTCCCGCGCCGCCGCCCGGGATCCGTCCCGGCGCAGGATCCGGAAATCGCGTCCGCCGCACAGCAGCCATGCCGCCGGAGCCCAGTACGGATCGGACACCAGCATGGTGTCCGGCCGCAGCAGCGGCTTCACGTGGAGACGCAGCGGGGTCTCGTGGTCCATCGTCATCCGCCACCCGGACGGTATCAGCATCTGAGAGCAGAACAGCGCCATGGCCGCGCCGATCGCGAAGGAATCGATTTTGACGCGGGGGGAGGTTTCGCGCATGGCGAACTGCCACCAGCAGACGAGCATGACCAGCGCGGCGGCCGCCGCCAGCCATGTTCCGCGGTTCCGGTAGACGACGAGGCGCGGCGGCAGGTGTCCGAATGTGTGCATCAGCAGCAGAGCGAGCAGGACGAACGCCCCCGTGCCGGCGACGACGCAGTACGTCCGCAGCAGACGGTTGAAACGTCCGCCGTCCGGTTCGCCTTCAAAATGCGCGTCGACGCCGCATCCGGCAAGGATGGAGAGAAACGGCGCCGCCCCGGGAAGAGCGGCGGCGGATCCGGACGCGGACAGCGACAGCGCCAGGGAGCCCGCCGCGCCGGCGCATGCGCCCCAGAGCAGCGGGTTCCGCCATGCGGCATGACGCAGTCCGGACAGGATCACGGGCAGAAGCAGGAGCCACGGCAGCAGTCCGAGGAGCGTCGCGGGGAGCATGTTCCGTCCGGTCGGCATGACGCGGAACAGCGGCGCGGAGCGCAGCAGCAGCGCGGATCCGGCGAGCATGACGACGAGGAACAGCAGACGGAAAGGCTCGGACTGCCGCAGCAGGAGGCCGGCCGCCCCGCAGACGGTGAGCGTCAGCGCCAGGACCGCCGGAGCCAGCGGCAGAGCCGACGTTCCGATCAGAAAGACCAGAGCGGTGCTGAAGTATACAGCCGTCACCGTGCCCGCCGCACGGGGCATGGCGCGGTGAGTCAGCAGCGCCAGCGCGGCGCCGGTCAGCAGGGTGGAGAGCATCGGCGTCAGCCGCAGCGACCACGGCGCCTGGTTGAACAGTCCGTAGAACAGCCGGTTCAGGGAGGCCGCCGGTTCCGGAACCGGAGCGGGATAGCCGGCCGCCGCGGCGGCCGTCAGCAGCTCCCCCCGGGTCCGGAATCCGCGCTGGTTGACGGATCCGACGTACAGCATCGCGAACGTCGCCGCCGGTATGTATTTCCAATAGCGTTTCACTCTTCAGCCAGACTCTTCCTGTGTCTTCCCGCGCGCCGCCGGCCGCCGCGCAGCGGACGCGGCGTCGAGGCATATCCAATTACAATACTGTCTTGGCCGCGATTTTGCAATGCACGGCCGGCTCCGCGCCGTACGGCGGCTGACCTTGCGGGGGACGGCGGTTTGCATCTGTCCGCGATCGGACTATATTTTTGACCGCGCGTCTGTCGTCGTGCGGGTTTCGTGTTTCATTTTTCACTGCTTACTCCGTGCGCGTGCGCCGAAGCGCCCGGGCGTCCGCCGGCCGCCCGGGGAAAACTCAGGGACGGGATGTCGATGAGAAGTTTGAGGATCAGGGGCGGATCGGAGATATGCGGCGAGGTGACGATCGGCGGGAACAAGAACGCCGCCCTGCCGATGATAGCCGCCTGCCTGCTCACCGGCGACGTCATGACGCTGCGCAATGTTCCGGACATTCTGGACGTGCGCTCCATGCTGGACATCGCCGGGGAACTGGGCGCGGAGGTGGACTTCTCCGACCATGTCCTGCGGATGCGCTGCCCGGAGCTGCGGACGACGAGTGTGCCGGAGGAACTGTGCTCCAGAAACCGCACGTCGATACTTTTCGCGGCTCCGCTGCTGGCGAGAAGCGGTTCGGCCGTGCTGTCGCCGCCCGGCGGCGACGTGATCGGGCGGCGGCGTCTGGACGGTCACTTCTACGGTCTGAAGAAGCTGGGCGCGGTGTTGGACTTCGACCGTCTGTACCGTTTTTCCCTGCCGAAAGGCTTCCGCGGGAGGGAACTGTTTCTGGACGAGGCCAGCGTGACGGCCACCGAGCAGATCCTGCTGGCGGCGGTCACCGCGACGGGGACGACCACGCTGTACAACGCCGCCTGCGAGCCGCACGTCGTCGATCTGGCGGAGATGTTGAACTCCATGGGCGGCAGAATCACCGGACACGGCAGCAACACCATCACCATAGAGGGTGTCGGCGGTCTGCACGGCGCGGACTACACCGTCGTGGGGGATCACATAGAGGCCGGGAGCTTTCTCGCGCTAGGAGCGGCCTGCGGCGGCGAGCTGACGGTGCGGGGGACCGTTCCGCGGCACTACTGGATGATCCGCCGGGTGTTCGAACGCGTCGGGGTGCGGATTGATCTGCGGCGGGACAGCATCTTCCTGCCGGGCGGCCAGAATCCCCGGGTGGAGCCTGATTTCGGCGGATACACCCCGGTTCTGTCGGACGGTCCGTGGCCGCAGTTTCCGTCCGACATGATGAGCTGCATGATCGTGACCGCCACGCAGTCGCGCGGGTCGGTGCTCTTCTTCGAAAAGATGTTCGAGAGCAGAATCTATTTCGTGGATCGGCTGATCAGCATGGGCGCTAACGCGATAGTCTGCGATCCGCACAGGGTGCTGATCACGGGCCGGAGCCGTCTGCACGGCATGACCGTCTCCAGTCCGGACATACGCGCCGGCATGGCGATGGTGATTGCCGCCCTGTGCGCCGACGGGGACAGCACGATCCATTCCGCGGACGTCATCTACCGCGGCTATGAGAATCTGGTCGACAAGCTTGCCGCGATCGGCGCCGAAATCGTCGAACTGCCGGAGACGCGGTGACGGGCAGCGGTCAGGCATAATTTTCGCGAAAAAGCGCGGCGCGGGATTGCGAAAGCGCCGACTTCGTGCTAATTTAGCCGAGTCTTTTCCGCCGCCGGAGAGATGGCCGAGTGGACGAAGGCGCAACATTGGAAATGTTGTGTGGAGGTAACTTCACCGTGGGTTCGAATCCCACTCTCTCCGCCAGTTTCGCTCCATGTTCAATCTAAGACCGTTAGTTCTCTGCGTTTGTTAGCCTGAATCTCGCATGCCGGATTGCATGTTCCCGTCCCACAATAGGGATAACTTCACAGCCGTCCCATGGGATGAGCACATCGCCATCTAAATAGAGGAAGCTTCCTGCGATGCAGAGTGACAGCATCCGTCCTGCCGGTGTGAGCGCAGCTCCGGAACAGGCTTTCCTGCCGGGATTTGTTCCGACATGAACAAACTCAATAAAAAGAAAAAATCGGAAAAGGGTGTTCTGAGAAAATCAGAGAAGTAAGCTCAATGTATTGGCGCAGAATGGCTGTTTGTTAAACCTATGGGATGACAGTGGGATAACTTTCTAAAGATTGCGCACATTTTTGTGCTGAATTCGCTTCTGGATGCGGAAGCCGACGAGATCTGCAGGGCTTCGAGG
>CAYODJ010000003.1:0-104537 GCA_964402715.1 uncultured Victivallaceae bacterium | reverse complement strand
CGCTGAGCGTCCGCCGGCGGCTCGCCGAATGCGGCCGCGGAAACCCCGGCGGCCAATAAAATGTGAACAATACCGGATTTCATGATTTTCCTACTTAGGATTATTTAGAAACTCTTCAACTCCTCAGAATCTTTTCACCAACCTTGTCTGGTCAGATCTGTCCGTTCCGTCCTGAGTTCGGGCGGACCCGCACGACAAACGTTTCGCATCGTCTGAAAATCAGACAAAAAACCGATGCTCATTGCGCTCCTTAATCTTTTTGGTTGTTGTTGTACTTATGGAGCCAGCGCTCCAAGAAAGCGTCAGAGGAAATTGAAGCTGATAATCTGATCCCTGCCGTCGGTTTGGGCGGCAACCAGCGCACGGAACAGAGCATCCTGCTCAATTTCGCCGCCATCGCTGGACTTGCGTACAAAACGGACTTTCCAGACCAGAGTTTTCAGAATCGGGGTCTTAAGTTCATCCTCATAGGTGAACGAACGAATCTCCCCCAGAGATTTCCCCAATTCCTGCAACATGTGTGTAAAGGCCTTCTGATCGAAAGTTTCGAGCAGATTCTCGGCCAACGACTCCCTCGCAAGCGCATAGTTGCTCTGCTGAAAGGATTTGAGAAGATTCTCGCCGCACATGATCGCGCTGTCGTTTTCCGACTGAGTCACAGTGGGCGTTTCATGTTCAGTGGGTAATGGCGACGCAAGTTGAACGCAGCCTGCAAGAAGAAGAGGAAGAGCCGGGATAGGTAAATTCCAGAGACCGAACAGGAGCGGCATCTTCACCGGTTTTTTGTTTTGGGCATCCATAGTTTCCGAGTCCTCCCTTTCAGTATCCGGTCCTCGCCTCAACGACCCCACGAACGCAATTTAACAGAGAGATGGACAGGATGCAAGTGAAAAAACATCTTTCTGCTCTAATTTTCACATGTTTCACATATCGGATCCTGCCTGGCCGCATCCGCGCACATGCAGGCGATGTTCTTCGGACAAGGCGTTGACGGTCCTGATTGCTCATGAGCCCTCATTTGAATTCACGCCTCCGAGGCAGCCGTCACAGAGTTCTTGAAAACAGCCGTTTATCGTCCGCATCGATCTTCGTTGATCTTGCTTCTCCGTTTTCTCCCGTTTGCGGCCTGTTAAGCCGGCGTAAATCATTCTGTTCCGGAGGCGTTCCCGCACGTGCAGAATCGATTTGTCTCGGTAATCACGGGACGCTCCTGATGTTCAGACAGTTTCATGTTTCGCACCGCGGATGGCTGTGAGTCTATCAAGCTTTTCCCGCCACTATTATTGAACCTGCTTCTCTAGACTTCTCTGATTTCGTGGATTTCGTGAAAACACACTTCTCACGGGATGGCTGTTTTTTCGCTTGACGGAACACAGAATTCATGCAATAATTCACTCAGTGTCGACTAAATCAGGCACACGTCTGCCGAGTGCGTTCAGTTTTCATTCGGAACGCGAGAATAAGACGCGGATGCACTTTTCAGGTTAAACATCTCATCACGGAATTTGGGATAATATCGGACAATCCGAATAAAAGAAAGGGATCGGATTCATGAGGCGTGTATTGATTGGTGTGTTGCTCGCGTTGGCTGTGGCGTCTCGCGGCGTGACCAATGCCGCAGAAGGGGGACTGCTGTCGGATCCGCTCAATATTGTCAACAGTGGAACGACGGTGTTTAAGGGCGGTGTGTATACAATCACCAATCAGGACGCAAAAGCGGTGAGCATGGTCAGGCAGTCTGTCGAGGTCGGGCAGTCCGAGATTCAGCCGTTGACGTTTGGCTGTGACGCGCGGGCCGTGTCCGTGCCGGAGGGGTTGGGATGCAACTATGGGTGCGTTGTGAATCTGATTTACACCGACGGTAGCAGGCTTGACGGCGTCAATTTTGGATGTGATCCCAAAAGTTCCTCCTGGCGCACCTACCGACGTACTTACACCCCGCTCAAGCCGGTGAAACGTATTGAGTTCTACATGCAGCTCAGCAAATGTCGTGGCAAGGCGTCGTTTCGAAACCCGTTTCTGACGGTCGGGGATGCGTTGTTCAAGCGCTTTCTCGACAAGATTGAGTTGAAAGACCGGCATTTGAGCACTCCTCTGGTGCACGCAGGACGTGCGACGGCTGCTATCGTCGGTGATGTGAAACTTGCGGAGAAGATCAACGCGACCATAAAGCGGCTGACCGGCGTTGTGCTGCCGGTGTTGCCGCATACGGCATACGGGAACGCGGACAGGCTGGATCGCAATCTGATTGTCATTGGCAACAGGGATCGTAACCGGAGCATTTCCAACCTTTACAATCGTCATTTCACATTGCTGGATGCACGGTACCCCGGGAAAGGCGGCAGCGAAGTGCGCAGCCTTCACAATCCGTTTGGCGACGGTCACAACGTGATCCTGGTCGGGGGAAGCGACGAGGAGGGGGATGTCGCGTCTGTAGACAAGCTGATCGGACATTTGGAAAGTGCCGGTGTTGATTCCCGTCGTGGCCTGACTTTGGGATTTCTGTCGGACGCCACGCTTTCCCCGTCCTATCGGGTGCCGCGTGACGTCAAGGACATTAAAATCTGGGAGGCGTCGATCGGTTACGGGGAGGTCGGGTATTACGGGTGGAACTCTCTGGCCCGCAACCTTGCCATGCTTTACATAACCAATGACCCCTATTACAAGAACGAGTTCATGCGCTTGGCTTTTCCCAAGGACAAGGCCACTCAGGATGAGCTGTTTAAGCGCGATGACGAAGCGTACGACGACCGCGCCGAGCCGATCGTCAAGGTCTATCATTATCGCGGGGCGTTCATGCTGCTCTACTGGGACTTGGTGGATGAAAATCCACTTTTCAGCGACGCCGAGCGTCTGCAGGTGGTCCGGAAAATTCATGAACTTCTGCATTATCGTCTGCAGCGCTATGATTTGCTCCGCTTCAAGGAGAAAGTGCTGGTGCGGCCTCACCGTCATGCCAGCTGGGAGGTGCTGATGGCATATACGGCGGCCCGCTACCTGAACAAGGACTACCCGTCGTCGGAAACAGCAGTGGGCTTGCTCGTCGGAACGAATGCTTTCGAACCATTGTATACATCGATCGTGACCTCTCATATACCGCTCTACTGGCTCGGCACCGCCACCGAACTGCAGCTCTACTACGCCATTCTGCAGGGACATCGGTTTGTCGATCACCCCGCACTGCGTGAATATATCCGCGGGCTGTCTCTCCTGACGGACTTGACTCCCGGATCAGACGACCGGATCAATGTCTTCACCAGCGGCTGGACGCATCTTGTCGGCGCATATCTCGCGCAGGATCAAGCATTTATAGACATCTTGCGCAATCGTGAAATCAAGGGCGTCGCGAGTCCAAAGGCCCTGCAATTCGACGGCTTCAAGCTTGGGCAGTCGTTCTGGCCGGTGGCCGCTTATCCCCACGACAGTATCAAGGAGAATCTATGTAGGTGGAATTTCTTCCGCACCGCGAAACCGGAAAATCCCAAAGAGAGAGAGCTGCAATATCTGAGTTATCGCACCGCTCCGGACCGCAGCGGCGACTTCATTCTGCTCGATACGAGGTTTGACTATGGGATCCGTGAGCCTCAGCATAACTTTTCTCTCGTGAATGCCACATTGGCGGGGGCTCCGGTCCTGCGTGGCTTTGAAAACGCAGTGACCCCTTTCGGCAACAATCTGGCCGATCTTACTCAGCCATTTCACAGCGATATTGTCTCGTCCGGTAATGTGGGATCCTATTGTTGGGCGACCGGTTTGGTGAAAAAGTTCAACGGCTTCAACTGGCAGCGCACGTGGTTGATCAAGCGAGGTGAATTCTTGATAGCGGCAGACACGCTGACTGCGGTTCAGGATCTCGCCACCGCGCGTCTGGAGAATAGTTTTGCGTCTCAATATGAGGTGAGCAAAATGACCGGCGCGTCCAATGGCGAGTACCATCTGCGTCTGAATTTGCCGGGAGGTTCCAGGGAATATACGCTCTCCACCAGCGCGGATGCCACCGGCGTTTTGACATCGGTTGGATGGAATGACTATCACTGCGGTCCGGAAATCCTTACTTGGCGGATGGACAAGGAGTCCCTGAAACGGGGAGATGTGTCGCGGTTCGTTTCTCTGGTGCGTCGTGGCGCGCCTCTCGCGCATTGCAGCACGGCTCCCGTAGGTGACGCCGTGGCTCTGGCGACTCCGGAACCTGCATTGTGGACGTGGACCGCTGACGGTTTCGAGTTCAGAAGCGGGGATGAAGTATTGACCGTCGCAGGCAACAGCGGGAGTTTGAAAAAAGGCGATCCGGCGTTCGGGGAAAAGGTTGAGACTGCGCTGCGTGCTCGCACCCCGAAGACGAAGGAGGTATCTTTGCCTGAGTCGCCGTTGCCGGTGCTCTGGAAACAGGCGGTGCCGCCGTATGCCGGTGCAGGGTGCGCGGTTGGCAGCGATAAGATTGCGGTTGCCTCCGGTAAAACTTTGCGACTCCTGGATGTTGCCAGCGGTAAAATTCTCTGGCAGCGTGAGACTTCCGGACTGGTCGGAAAACTCGCATGGTGGCCGGAGCCCGGATTGCTCGTTGCGGGATGTCGTGACGAAAAGCTCCTGGCTTTTGATGTCAACGGCGAACTCCGTTGGACGTTCATATCGGAGATGGCTCCGGAAATGATGCGGCTCGGTCCGTATCACCACAAGTCGGCCGTGCCAGGCATCAGGAGTATTCTTCCGCACGGCAATGTGCTTTACGTCGGAAGCGCGGGCACCATCGAGATAGTGGATTCGCACGGGACGCTGCAGAAGCGACAGTACGTGGAATTTGGTCCGGTAGATGAGATCGTTCCTGTGCCGGACAGCGAAAATGTCCTGCTCCGGCGCGCGTGGTTCCCCTCTTTGCACAGCATGACGAAGGATTTCAGAATCTCCGCGGTGCCCTGGAATCGTGGCATGCAGGATGATTTCTGGTCTTTCGGTTTCGGTCAGCTCGGACATAAATACGTGCGGTACTTCCGCAATCGTGAACGTCAGCTGCGGGCGGTGAACGTGATCGGCAGCGTTCAAAATCGTCTGATAGTGCGCAATGTTGACGGCAAGGCTTTGAGGGAGGTCAATTTCGGAGCGGGGATGCTGGCGTCCGCTCGTTATGAAATATCGGCGCTGCTGGATGCAACCATCCGATGCGCCGCAGTGGTCGATTTGGGTCCGGACGGCGGCACGGAGATAATCGTCGGCACCAAGATCGGCAATCTGTACGTCTTCGACCAAAATCTAAAACTGCTTAGCGTCTCGGTGACGCCGTCTTCGCCGTCTATCATGGTCGAAGGTCGCGGTGAGCTTTACATCGGATTCGATGACGGTGCCGTCGCGTGTCTTGACGGACATGGTCGGCAGCCGCGGCAAGTGGGCAAACTGTCGGGAACGGTGACGACCCTGAATCTGGTGGGGGACTGTCTGCTGGCAGGATCTGGCGAGGGCGATCTGCAGGCGTTCAGAACCGTTACGGGCAAGTAATCGGAGGGGGGAGTGGCACAGGAGCGGACGGCTGTCGGTTTTCCTGCATTTTTCAGTGCGATGCCGCGCTCACCCGGCTCAGGCATGCGGCCGGGCGTGGCGACCGTCGTCCGCGTGTATCCGGGCACCGGAATCCTGCTTCCCTGCCTGTCCTGTGTCGGGCGATGCGGAGTCGGTTCTGTGCTTTTGCCCAGCCGTGTCCGCTGTGCCGTTTTCGTTTGCCCGGTACGACGAGAAGCCGGGCAAACGGCATGTGGGGCATGCGGCCGATTCGCTCGGGTGTCTTACAAGCCGAACACCCAGTCTTTCCGCGCCTGGCCGTCTTTGTCGTAACTTCCCGGTCCGTAGGACGGCGACGCAGTTTGCCCCGAATGCTGATGAGCACGCAGGGCTTCCTGTTCCTCTGCGGTAAGCTCCTCGTCAATCAGTGAAGGGGGATTGCGGTCTCCCGACAGGGATCGCCTAATTTCAGATTGTTCCGTCTTTGTCTCATCTGGAGGGGAAAACATCTTGCGTATGTTCTGACATCCTTCTCCTGCGGCCATCGTTATCGCCGCAATGGCACATACGGTTATCGATCGCGGGATTTTCATCGCAGCTCCTCTCGGTTTTTCTCTGTCTCTGTCGCAGCATCCGGGTAGGGGATCCATGTGCGGTTATGTATGTCCAGGAAACTGTTGCCGCATTGGTAATTCGGCTGAAGCGCCACTTTGCCGCCTCCGTTCGGCAGGTCGATGGCAAACGTCGGCACTGCCAGTGAGGAAAGACGAGATCTGAACCGGCGCATGATGTTCAGTCCGCATGTCAGGCCTGTTGCAAAGTGACGCACTCCCCGCACGGGGTCGACGTGGAAGAGATAATGCGGTTTGACCCTGAGCGAAACCAATCGGCGGAATAACGTCTCCAGCACCTCAGCCGTATCGTTCACTCCTTTGAGTAGCACAGTCTGGTTGAGCACAGGGACACCGGCGCGCACCAGCAGTGTCAGAGAAGCCTCCGATTCAGGCGTTAACTCTCTTGGATGGTTGAAATGAGTCATCAGCCACAGTCCCCGTATTCCGGCCAGGCGACGAGCCAGAGCCGGCGTGATTCGCTGCGGCCATGTCACGGGCACGCGGGTTCCGAGGCGCAAGACATCGATTGACGGGATCGCGCTTATCGCCTCCAGAATATGAAACAGGCGTCTGATCGGCAACATCAGAGGATCTCCTCCGGACACAAGCACTTCGCGGATTTCCGGACGCTCCCTCAGGTACGCCAAAGCGCCATTAAGCAGTTTGTCGTTTATGTTTTGGAGCCTATCCCCGTCCGTTGCCCAGGTGCGCTTGCGGAAACAGAACCGGCAGCGCACGGCGCAATTTCCTGTCGTCAACAGCACCACGCGGTCGGCAAAACGATGTATCAGGTTCGGCACAGGCATCTGGGCGTTTTCCGCCAGCGGATCGAAATCCGCGTCCTGATCGTTCAGCTCCTCGGCGGACGGCAGGCACTGTCTGTAGATCGGGTCGTCCGAACCAAGTTCGCGGTCGATTAGCCCGAGGTAATAATCATTGACGAGCACAGGGAATCGCCTTTCCACTGCGTCGAGGGAGGAATTCTGCTCTATGCCAAGTCTGCTCAACGCGGATGCGGCGCTTCGGTACCATTTCATTGATGTCTCTCCAAGAATTTCCTTGCAAGACTCATGGATGTCAGAGAATCCTTACATGGGGACGATTCCCCTTGCTCGGCTGCTCCATGCGGTTTCTCCGTATTCTTCATCGAGGCGAATTTCCGGCGATGTCGACATCGCCTGTTTGGAACTGAAAGCGAAAACGCGTTTGCGCACCATGCGCATCCGCATTCCGGAAAGACTCGTCATGATGCCATGAATTTTGTCTTGCGTGCATGGGTCTGTCGTGACTTGTCAACATGCCGTGTTCCTGAAAACCATGCTAAGGACGCGCCTCACTGTCGAGCTTCATGGACGGCGTTTCTCATAATGGAACCGTCGGCACGGAGGCCGGACGGACGGATGTCGCTGTATGCGGCTGAGCACACTGAATCCGATGAGAATTTCATCGGCGTCTTTCGTATCCGATAGGTGTTCAGCTGTCCGCACGGCTCCGGCGGCAGGATCCGACTGACAGCACCCGAGAGGATGCACGCCGATCAGACTCCACGGCGCATTCGGCACCGGGAGATGTCGTCGGACGGATTCGCACGTTCATGTCGCGAAACCGAAATGTTCCAGGCGATGACTGCGGCATCCGGTGCGGCGCATCGACATCGCCGATTATTTTCAAAGCAACATTTTCATGATTCCGGTGCATGCGAGCAGCACCATACCAGGTGTGTTAGCGGGCGTCTGCCGCCGGTGTTGTTTTGCGAAACCGCATCGTCACGGTCTTCCCGATGCAAATGCCAGACGCAACCGCTCTAAATCCGACGGCCATGTCAGTTTGAGATTGTCTTCGGCGTGTTCCACCAACGCCACCTGTCTTCCGGTGTACTCCATGATTGCGGCGTCATCGGTGAAAGTCATCCCCGCCGTGGCCGCATATGCCTCCAGGAGCGGACGCAGCAGGAAACATTGAGGCGTCTCCACGCTGTACAGCCCGTCCCGGCACAACGTCTTCTCGACCAGACCGCTGGAATCCACTCGCTTGACGGTGTCTGATATCGGTCTGCCCGGCACTGCGGCGCCGATTTCAGCGGCCCTGGATATGACTCGCTTCAAGAGCGTCGCCGACGCCAGCGGTCTCGCCGCATCGTGAATCGCCACCAGTCGTACATCTTCATCGAGCAGCGCGAGCCCGGCGCGGACCGAATCGGCACGGCTCCGCCCGCCGATTGCCCATCGGAAAGGCACTTCCGGCAGGTGGCGTTCAGCCGCATGCTTGAATCGATCGACGGCATCGGCCGGCACCACCATGATGCGTCTCCGTTCGGGGAAAAGTGAACCGAGTTCACGCATGGGATGCAGAAAGACAGGCATCCCGCCGAGTTCCGAAAACAGCTTTTCGCCGCCGAATCTGCGACCGGTTCCGCCACCGACGATCACCAGTGCGTCGTTCCGTAACATTTGCTTGTCAGTCTCCGCGGACATCCGCCGTGACGCGCTGAGGAAGGGAGGAGTCGGCCGTTCGACGTCGCTGTCCATTTCCGCTTTTGCTGCACGGTTTCAAACGCAACGACGGCACGCGCCTCCGGTTCAATTAGCACCGGAATAATTCGGAGCATCTTTCAAAATTGTCACGTCGTGCGGATGCGCCTCGCGCAGGCCGGCGGCGGTTACCCGCACCAGCCGGGCTTTCGCGTGAAACTCCGCAATGTTGCGAGCACCGCAGTAGCCGAAGCAATATCTCACCCCGCCGACAAACTGGTGCACCACATTCTGCACTGATCCGCGGAACGGCACCAGTCCCTCTATTCCTTGGGGGACAAGTTTCGCATCATCGTCCACATCGGGCTGACCGTATCGTTCCCTGCTGCCCTTGCCGGTCTTCATCGCTTCCAGACTGCCCATTCCGCGGTAGACCACATAACTGCGGCCCTGATGCAAGACTGCTTCTCCGGTGCTTTCCGATGTGCCCGCCAGGGCGGATCCCATCATCACGGATGACGCTCCAACCGCCAGCGCCTTCGCGACATCACCGGACTGTTTAATGCCTCCGTCCGCAATGACTGGCAGATCCGACGGAACGGCTCTGGCCGCCTCATACACGGCCGTGACCTGCGGAACTCCGACGCCGGCGACCACACGCGTGGTGCAGATGGAGCCGGGGCCGATTCCGACCTTGATGCCGTCCGCTCCGACATCAGCCAGGGCGCGCGCCGCCTCGGACGTGGCGATATTGCCGCCGACCGCGTCGACACGGTCGCAGTACTGGTTCTTGATCCATTTCACGGTTTCGAGGACTCCTTTGCTGTGCGCATGGGCGGTGTCCACCACCAGGACATCCACCCCGGCTTCGACCAGCGCGTCGATCCTGGCCTCGTCGTACGGTCCTACGGCCGCGGCGACCCGCAGCTGATGCCTCTCGTCACGGTTGTAATCCGGCTCTTCTTTCGCAATCAACGTCTTCACGTCCAGGAAGCTGTACAGACCGGT
The DNA here is from genome assembly GCA_964402715.1 of uncultured Victivallaceae bacterium. GTDB lineage: Bacteria > Verrucomicrobiota > Lentisphaeria > Victivallales > Victivallaceae > CALXOD01. The sequence goes on along the minus strand of CAYODJ010000003.1, from coordinate 94,954 downwards.
CAGCCGGCCTTGATCATCCACCAGCGGAAGTTTGCCCACCTTATGCCGCAGCATTGTCTGGTACGCGTCCTGCATGGATATTCCGTCGCGCGCGAACACCGGAGCGCTGTTCATGACAGACGAGATCCGCACGCCGTAGTCCGTCAGGAACTTGATGTCCCGCGACGTGATGATCCCCACCAGACGGTTTGTCTGATCGACGATGGGGAATCCTGAGAAGGAGTACTTCCGGACGCGTTTTTCATGCAGCATTTCTTCCACAGTCTGTTCGGGGCGGAACACAACCGGATTGCGTATGATTCCGTTCAGATAGTTCTTGACTTTGCGGACTTCTTCGACCTGACGCTGGATCGGGAGGTTCTTGTGTATCACTCCGATGCCGCCGAGACGGGCCATCGCGATGGCCATCCGGCTCTCCGTCACCGTGTCCATGGCGGCGCTGACGAACGGAATGTTCAATTTCACGTGTCTGGTGAAGTTGCTTCTGACATCGGCGTCGGCTGGCAGGAAATCGGCATATTGCGTTACCAGTGAGACATCGTCAAATGTGAGCCCCTCAAACGGGAAAGCCGCCATGAAATCGTCGATTGCTTTTGACATAGATCGTGTGTCTCCGATGGGTGTTTGTCCGCGTTAGTATAACGCCATGTCGGACTTTATTCAAATGTCCCGTCATCCATGTGCAATCCGTTTTCGGAGGATGCCGCAGACGGGCGGGGGGGTCAATGCTTTCGCCGTTTCGTTTGAGCGCAAATGGGATTTGAGCCGCGACTGTTTTGTCTCCGTGAGGTTTTCTCTGCAGTCAGCACGGAAGTCGCGCACCAACGGTTGCGCCGATATGTCCGTCGGCGATTCCAGCTTCTCGATGAACCTGGCTTGCGGTTCGTGACGGCGTTCTGCCGAATTTTCCGCAGACACGGATCCTGTCATGGATTACGCAGGCGGGCTGCGGCGCCTTGAATCCCGTGTCATCGGGATTCCGGTTGCGCATCACGGAAAAAGTGGAAAAAAAAAGAATGTCGGCTTGCAATTTGTCCGTGGCGCGTTATTATTCCAAGATGTGCGGCTGTCCCGGACATCCATGTGTGCCCATGAGGCGGCGGCACGCGGTCTAACACAACATCTTAGCAAACCAGTAAAGAAACAACATGGCTGAAGAAAACAAACTTACGGACGGCGGCAGTTTTGTCGATTTGAGTAACATGCCTTCCATGGGCGAACTGCTTGAATCAGGTGGTACGGGCAAGGAGTTCACCAAGGGAAAGATTCGTGAAGGTGTGGTGGTGGCAAAGCGTCCGGACGGTGCGCTTGTGGACATTGGTTATAAGGCGGAGGGATTTGTCCCCGCCTCTGAATTCCGTCAGTACGACGAGGTGAAAATCGGCGATAAGATTGATGTTCTGCTGGAGGAAATCGAGAACGAGCAGAACATGCCGAGCATAAGTCTGGAGAAGGCCTATTCGATTAAGGCGTGGAACAAGATAACCACCGAGTACGGGGAAGGTTATGTGACCAAGGGATTCATGCGGCATCGGGTGAAAGGCGGGATCATGGTGGATATCGAGGGTTTCCCGGCATTTTTACCGGGTTCCCAGCTGGATATCGGACCGGTGCGCAACATGGACGACTACATCGGAAAGGAGTTCGACGTCAAGATCATCAAAATCAACCAGGAGCGCCGCAATATCGTCGTTTCCCGGCGGGAGCTTCTGGAGGAGTCGCTGCGTGAACGCCGCAACGCTCTGCTGAAAACCATGGTTGTCGGCGAATTGAGATCCGGCGTGGTGAAGAACATTACGGATTTCGGGGCGTTCATCGACCTCGGCGGCGTGGATGGTCTGTTGCACATCACCGATCTTTCCTGGGGAAGAATCTCGCATCCTTCGGAGATGCTGACCGTGGGACAGCCGATCGAGGTGGTGATTCTCAATATAGACGAGGCGAAGGGTCGTGTTTCTTTAGGCTACAAGCAGAAAACGCCGAACCCGTGGGACAACATCGCGTCGAAGTATCCGGTCGGCAGCAGAGTCACGGGACGGGTGGTGAATCTCATGCCGTACGGTGCGTTCGTGGAGATAGAAAGTGGCGTGGAAGGTTTGATTCATGTGTCTGAAATGAGTTGGACCAAGCGCGTTGCCAAAGCCAGCGACATCGTTCAGGTCGGTGAGACGGTCGAAGCCGTGGTGCTCGACGTGGACAGCGAGAGCCGCAAAATTTCGTTGGGCCTTCGGCAGAAAGAGCCGAATCCCTGGGAGGTGCTGGCGGCGAAGTATCCCGTGGGCAGTCGGATCAAGGGCAAAGTTCGCAACATGACGAGCTACGGTGCGTTTGTTGAAATTGAGAATGACATCGACGGCATGATACATGTTTCCGACATGAGCTGGACGCGGAAGATCAACAATCCGAACGAGCTGCTGAAGCCCGGCATGGAGGTCGAGACCGTCATTCTGGACATCAATCCGGAGCAGCAGCGTATCTCTCTCGGGTTGAAACAGGCGGAGAGTGATCCGTGGGCGGAGATCAACAATCTGTACAAGGTCGGCGATGTGGTGAAAGGCAAGGTGACCAAGATCGCCGCTTTCGGTGCCTTTGTGGAACTGAGCAACAAGATCGACGGCCTCATCCACATTTCCCAGCTCAGCCGCGATCACGTGGACAAGGTGAAGGATGTTCTCTCCGTCGGGGACGAGGTCGAGGCTCGGGTTATCAAGGTTGACACCGAGGAACGCCGTATCGGCTTGTCCATCAAGGCTGTCAGCGAGGGTTTCTCAGACGAGGATTTAAAGGCGGCCGAGGAGGAATACACCGCCGCGCTGAAACCGGGTGAATCGATGGTCGACATGGGGGAGGTTTTCAGCAAAGAGGCGCTCTCCAATCTCAAACTTGATTGATTCCGGTCATGTGGATGGATTGTCGCCGCTGAAAGTGAAATGCCGCGTCGAGAACAGGAACTCAGGTTCCTGTTCTCGTTTTTTACGGATGGATGTCGAGACGCCTGAATCGTTGGCAGCGCGGACGGTCCGCGTCCGGAACTGATGCGATGTCTGAAACGTGGGCGCGTGGAGGCCGAATCTGCGCGAGGACTGCGATTCCGCCGATGCATGCGCATGTGACGGCTGGAGCGTGCGGTGAATCAGTCGGGAGTGGAGGCGCGGTCGGTGTGACGGATCGTGCCGACGCGGCCGGCGGGACCGTGACGAGGGATTGATTTGGACGGAATCCGCCGCAGTATCGGTGTCCGCCCCGTGCGGCATGATACGGAGAATCCGCCATGCGGCGACTGTGAACGGAGAAAATGACGACTTTCGGAGCTGAGTCGTCCCGCATGTTTGAATATTCCGATATGCATCTGTGGCGGTGGCGTCGGCGGTTTTTGATTTTGAGAAACAGGTAACAACTACGACGCAGAGTGAAAAAATTTATATTAAATATTCGTTATAGAATCGAGTACGCCGCCGTTTTGGTGCTGTATGGGATGATCCGGAGTCTGCCTCACTGGGGATTGCGAATTCCGGCGGCGGCCGGCGGTGCCATAGTCTGGGTTATGCCGTTTTTCCGCCGGTTGGTTGTTGCAAACATCCGGACAGCAATGCCTGAGAGAAGTATCTCTGATGCGCATCGGATCGGCAAACGCAGTTGTTATCATATGTTCTTCAACCTGTTCGAATTCATCTGGCTCAGCGGCAATCCCCGCCGCATTGAGAGATGGTATGAACTTCCGGAGGAAGTCACATCCAGATTGAGGGCGCATGCGGCGGCGGGCGAACGGATTATCTTCGTCAATCCGCATCTCGGGAGTTGGGAGGCGTCCGGATTGATGGCACCCTATTACGCCGGAATACGCATGGTTGCGATCGCGAAGCCGGTGCGTAATCCTTATCTTAACCGCCTTCTTAACCACGGCAGTCGGGAGAGAGAGAAAGGGCTCCACATTATTTTTGCGCATGGAGCGATCCGTGCGGCAACACGGGCGTTGAAAGACGGGTTGGGCGTCGGAACCTTAATCGATCAGAACACCAGAATCCGCGACGGCGGGATATTTGTGCGGTTTTTCGACATGCCTGTGGCGAGCAGCAAGGCACCGGCGAGTCTGAAGCGCTATTGCAATACTCGCGGGATTGCCTCGGTCATCATTTTCGGTGTGTCTTTGCGAATGCCGGACGGGCGTGTGCGGGCCCATGCCGAATGGCTGTCGCGTCCTTTCGAGCAATACGAGAGTGACGACTCGGTCATTCAGGAACTCATGGATGTTTCCGCCAGTTACATCCGTCGATATCCCGAACAGTATTTATGGCTTTACAGGCGGTTCCGATACATTCCGCCTCATTGTCCGCAAGAGTTGGTGAATCGCTACCCGTATTATGCTCAGACAGTCAGCTCTGCATTTTTCAACCGTCATGCTTGTGACAGTAAACGGGAAAATTAGGTATGGAATTTAAGAGAACTAAAATTGTTGCAACTGTCTCGAGTCTGAACAGCAGCGTGGAGTTGCTGAGAAAGTTATACGACGCCGGGATGAATGTGGCCCGTCTCAATACGGCCCACATGACCATTGAAGAAGCGGCCGCGATTGTGAGGAACATCCGTGATGTCTCGGACCAGATTGGCATCATGATCGATACCAAGGGTCCCAATGTGCGTACGAGCGATTTGTCGGCTCCCATGGAATTGAAATTGGCGCAGACTGTTCTGGTGAGCGGCAATCCGGTTCCTGACGGGGACGGTTTTCGGGTGAATTATGCCAGATTTGCGGAAGAGGTCAAGATCGGTCAGCGAATAGTTGTTGACGACGGCGCGGTGGAATTGGAGGTGGTCGGCCGGAATCCGGAAAAATTATTGTGCCGCGTCACGCATGCCGGGACGGTGTACGACAAGAAATCGGTTAATGTCCCTGATGCGGCGCTGCGTACGCCGGCTTTGACTCGCAAGGACAGGGAATTTGTCGATTTCGCCGTCGCCAATCAGCTGGATTTCATAGCGCATTCTTTTGTCCGCGATCGGGATGATGTTATGGCGTTGCAGAGTATTCTGGACACGCATGACAGCTCGATCAGCATCATTGCCAAGATCGAGAATCGTCAGGGAGTGAATAATTTGTCGGACATTCTCGATGTGGCCGCAGGGGTGATGGTTGCCCGCGGTGATCTCGGCATCGAAATACCGCTCGAGGAAGTTCCGTTGATTCAGAAAAACATCATTTATGAGTGCATGCGGCGGCATAAGCAGGTGATCACCGCCACACAGATGCTGCAGAGCATGATTCATGCTTCGCGGCCTACTCGAGCGGAAGTAAGTGACATAGCGAACGCCGTGCTCGACGGCACCGACGCAGTCATGCTCAGCGGGGAGACCGCTCAGGGAGACTATCCGGTGGAGTCCGTGGCGATGATGAGCCGCATTATTCGTCAAACGGAGGCTTCTCCGGACAACCTTTTTACCAGGTTGAATCGTATTGATGACGCCGACAATCCCGTGCGCGGTTGTATTGTGCACTCGGTGATGGAGGCGTCCAAGACATTGCCGGTGCAATCTGTGATTTGCAACACGGGCAGCGGCAGATCGTGCAATCTCTGTTCCGCGTATCGTGGCAAGGTGCCGATCTTCGGACTGACCTATCGTCCAAACGTCGCGCGCCGACTTTCTCTGACTTACGGAGTTCAGCCGGAGGTGATGGAATATGTGGAAGATCCCCACCACCTGCTCAAGGCGTCCCTGCGCTATCTGCTGGAGAAAAACAGGATTAAGAGCGATGATTTGGTCGCGGTGCTGGGACGGTTTTCTCCGGAGTCTTCATCGACCGATCTGTACTGCATCGTGCGGCCGTGCGATGTGCTTGCGGACGATTCAGACATCTGTCATGACCGGGACACAGCTTCGGCGCTTCCGCTGTAGAGCATCATGCACGATCGGCACGGCGCTGTTCCGCGACGACGTCGTCGATTATGTTTTCCAGCGTGAATTCAGGAGTCCATCCCGTTAATTTTCGCAGAGCGGCAGTGTCCGGTGCACGGTGCATCATGTCTTCGAATCCTTTTTCATATGCCTTTTCATACGGGATATGCCGGATTGCTGATTTACTTCCGATCCGAGATATGATGAATCGGGCGAGTTCATCGATGGAGATGCTCCTGGTTCCGCCGACATTGTAGATTTCGCCGTAGGTTTCCCGGCGCTCAGTCAGCGATGTCAGTGCCCGCACCGTGTCAAGAACATGGCAGAAGCACCGGGTCTGTTCTCCGCTCCCGTACACCAGCAGAGGCTCTCCATGCAGCGCCTGCGACACGAAACGCGGGATCACCATGCCGTATCGACCTGTTTGACGCGGCCCCACTGTGTTGAAAAGACGCACTACGGTTCCGGGGAAGCCGGACTGGTGATGGTGCGCCATCAGAAAGAACTCGTCAAGAAGCTTACTGCAGGCGTAGGACCAACGGGACAATCGCGGATTGCCGATTAGCAGGTCGTCGTTTTCGGAGAAAGACGACTTCGTCAACTTTCCGTATACCTCGCTGGTGGACGCGATAATGGCGCGTTTCCCGTATTTCGCCGCGCAGGCTAGCACATTCTCCGTGCCGTGCACGTTGGTGATCAGAGTTTGCACCGGATCGCGGATTACCAGCTTTACTCCGACCGCAGCCGCTAGGTGGATTACACAGTCGGCGTTACGGATTTCTCGATCCAGCAAAGACAGAGCGGAGACAATATCCTCCTCAATAATGCGAAGTCTTTCGGAAGATATCGTCAGAGCAACTTCCAAATTCGCCCTGGTTCCAGTGGAAAAATTATCGACGACAACAACGGTGTGACCGTCCCGCAGCAGACGTTCGGTCAGGTGACCTCCTATGAATCCGGCGCCGCCGGTGATGAGATAACGCATTACACCGTTCCTTTCCCGCCCCTATCCGGTGGTCGCTGACGCTGGAGCAGATGGATGATGTGCATTACCGGTCCGGAAAGCACATAAATTGTCACAAGCATGAGAAGCCCGTCCGCCCTGAACAGTGCGACCGCCGCCAGCATGAGGAGGAGCCAGATCTGCTGTCTGCGGCTGCGACGGGCGGCCAGCAGCCATTTGCCCAGATGAATATAAGGTATGTTGCTGATCATCAGCAGTCCAAGAAGCGCGGCGTAGGCCGGCAGCACTCTGAGCAACTGTTCAATAGGAATAGGGGAAACAGAGGAATAAACAGCAAAAATCACCACACTGCATATGGCGGCGGCGGCGCCCGGCGACGGCAGACCGGTGAACTCATCGCCGGTCTTCTGATTCAGGATGGCATGCACGTTGTAGGTTGCCAATCGCAACGCGGCTCCCCCCAGATACACAGAGCAGAGCAAATATACAGCTATTTCCTGGTGTCGATTCAATTCACGGCATGAGTGCGTCATAATCGCCACCACCGTCGCGGGAGCCACTCCGAATGTAACCATGTCCGCAAGAGAGTCCATCTGTATGCCATGCATACTGGCCGCGTCCAGTATCCGTGCGGCGAAGCCGTCCAACGCATCGAATATCATGGCGGACAGAATAATCAGGGCGCTGGTGGCAAAGACTGGATTCGGAGGCGTTCCTCGGTTATATACCTGCAGAGTCAGGAGGATCGCCGCGAACCCGCAGAGAGAATTGAACAGGGTTAGCGTGTTGGGGATCGCTTTCAGCCAACGGCTTCGGTTGATTATTCTCTCAAGACGATTCTTCATCTGATGGCTCCTGCTCGAAGAGTGTGAAAGTCAGGAAGGTCTCACGGTGGCAATGACGGTTTCACCGCCGTACACGCGGTCGCCCACATGAACTTTTACGTCGAATCCCGTCGTCGGAATGTACAGCTCGGTTCTTGAGCCGAACTTGATCATGCCGTAAATTTCTCCTCGACGGAAATGTTGTTCAGGGCCTGCGGAACATACTATTCTTTTTGCGATTGCTCCGGAAATCTGTCTTATTCCCAGAGGGAATTTTCTTCCGGCGGCCGATGCCGTTCCAACGACGGTCATGGCCTCGTTCTGTGCGGCACAGCCGCCGCTGCGAGCATCAAGATGCTTGCCCTGTCTGTAGACGACGCAGTGCACATCCAGATCTGACGGCATGCGGTTGACATGAACGTTGAATACCGAGAGGAAAATGCCGATTCTGAGCGCTCTGCCGGTGAACGGTTCCTGATTGAAATCAACTTCTTCGACATCACGCACTGTTCCATCCGCAGGACTTATGATCTGAGCCGTGTCCGCGGGGATGTGACGTACAGGACTGCGGAAGAAGGCGGCCAGCATCATCCAGCCGATGACCGTTGCGCCTATGCCAATCCAGCCGCAGATCGGAAATCCCGCGGAAATGAGCAGGGCGAATCCGGCGGACAGAAGCAGCGCGACTATTCCGCCTCCGCCCCACTCCCGAAGACCATATCGTGTGAGCGTCATCATCAGGCGATGCGTCCTTTATGAATTTTGTATATCTTTCTATGCACAGCAGGTACGTACATATATCCGAGTCCTGAGCTACGACCGATTATGGAGCACAACGAGCCAGTTCGGGTCAGAATTTTCTGCGGGACGTAGCACGCTCACGATCTTAAAGTTAACATAATTTGCACACCTTGTCAATTGGGAAGCGCGGGTTTCACTACCGATTTCATCGTGCGGACGAATAAGGAACCGATATCCGGCAGGGCGCTGTGATAGGGGAATGCAACACGATATTTCTATGGCACAGTTTCTGCCGTTTGCCGTGTGGAAATTAAATCACGGACGTTTCACAGGCGGCGGGAATGGTCGTTCCGGTCGTTGTATTGAGCTTATTATTCCCTTAAGTCGTCCTTTTCTGTTTCTTTCTTCCGCCCGGAGAAGCCGTGAAACGGAGATGATTGCGCCCGCGCATCTGTCGGTCGCTTCGGAGCCAGAGCCGCGTCGGCCGTGCGTGGTCAGTCATGGCGGAATGCGCACAAAGGGCAGTGTCCGCGGCAAGAGTCTGACGGATGATGCTTAAATAGCTATCAGAAGCCCCTTTAGATAGAACGATTCAGGAACGGCAAGCAATGTAGGATGATCGGCCGCCTGTTCCATGTACTTTATGATACGGCCGTTTACGCCTGCCTCCATGGCGGCGGATGCGGTGATTTTCTGAAAAAGTTCCGGCGATATCAGACCGGAACAGGAGAATGTCGCAAGCATTCCCCCGGGATTCAGCAAATTGAAGGCCAATCTCGCGATATCTTTATATGCACGGCAGCCGCGAGGCAGCGATTCTCTGCGATCCACAAATTTGGGCGGATCCAGGATAATCAGATCAAAACGCCGTGACGATTTCACCATCTCTCTGAGCGCGGCGAAAACGTCCTGACAGCGGTTTTCCCAGCGATCTTCGCCGAACCCGTTAAGACGGCAGTTTTTTGCAGCAACCGTCAGAGCCGGCGCCGAACTGTCTATGTTCACAACATGTTTTGCGCCGCCGATCAGCGCCGCCACGGCGAATGAGCCCGTGTATGAAAAGCAGTTCAGCACGGTTCTGTCAGCTGCAACCTGACGTATGAGCATTCGGTTGTCCCTCTGGTCAAGATAAAATCCTGTTTTATGTCCGTGACGGATGTCGACCAGATAGCGCATCCCGCATTCGCGGATTTCAATGTACTCCGGCGGCGGCTCGCCCTGCAGCACCCCCGCGCGCTCGGGTAACCGCTCGAATGCGCGTACAGAGACGTCCGATCGTTCGTAGATTCCCCTGCAGCCTGTGGCGGACTGGATTAAGTCCAGCAGAACCTGCCGATGGCGTTCAGCTCCAGCGCTGAGGATTTGTACAACAGCGAATTCTCCGTAGCGATCGACGATTAAACCCGGCAGTCTGTCGGATTCAGACGCGATTAGGCGGCATCCTCCGCTTGGATTGTCCAAACCGACGGCGCTGCGCAACTGCAGCGCCGTCGCGATTCTTTCCGCAAAGAATTTCCGATCGATGGTGTCGTGCGCGGCGAAAGACCATACTCTGCCGATAATTTGGGACGAAGGCGAAAACGCTGCATACGCCAACAGATTGCCGCCCGCATCTCTGACTTCGACAGTGTCTCCCGGAGAGGGACTCCCGCAGATCTTTTCAACGGCACCGGAAAAAATCCACGGATGGTGGCGCAACAGCGATCTTTCACGTCCTGGCAGCAGAACCATGCGACAGGTACTCATGGTACTCAATCCTCCTCGGAGATAAATTTTCCTTTGATTCGGGGAATGACGGAACATCTGGCGAAAATCAATATTCCGTGGTGACGGAATAGCAGACGGTATTGCGGGTTTCGTAACAGAGATATCAAACAGGAATTCATCGTGTCCGGTGCGTCGAATCTGTAATAGTTGCTCTGATCGAAGACGTATATGTCGCTTCCTTCCGGCGGTCCCGGAACCGAATAGACTTTGCGATGCCGCACGAACAGTGTGCCAAGTTCATTTTGAGCGGTGACACTTAGATGTTCGGGTATGGCTTCCAGAAGGATCCGTTTTGCCTCCGTGGCGTGGGCGCTGGCGGCATGCATGATCCTGTAGCAGTCGAATCGCAACGGCAGCGAGAGTAAACCGGGATGCATGTTCGGATTCCAGCCCGTGACGTAGCAGTAGTACCGCGTCAAGGGAAGATCGCAGCACAGCAGATGCACGGTTAATGTCAGGAGCAATGCGAATCGCCATAGCCTTGAGTGCGTGACGCATGACCGGAGTCCGGCTCGATGGATGACCGCGCGCAATGTTCGGGCGCCAAGCAGAGCGGCTATCGGCGTGACGCCGATCAGGGCGGACGCGTAGTGGCTGATCAGCAGATTCTGATGCGGTGCCGACGAGACGAGTTGAACACCGAGAACCGGCATCAGCATCAGCAAAAACCCGCGCCAGTTGGCTATTGGGAGCAGTGCGAACGGCAACAACACGCTCAGCAGAACGCCGGGAACGTGAGGAGCGAGAAGCCGCTCCGCCATGAGTTTGATATTGTCGTGGCTGATCTCATAACGGCTGTAATGCGGATAATCACTGCGCGCGATCAGCGGAAAATACACTTGCAGTATGAATAGTGTCCACAGTATGGACGCACATAGAAGCAGCATGCCTGTTCTGCGCCTTCCCCGCATTGACAGGCAATACAGGCCGACCGCGCAGAGCGGGACGATGAAGTCTTCCTTGATCAGCGGTACGGCTGTCAGCAGCAGCATGAAGACTTTTTGTCTATGGAAAGACCATGCCAGGAATGCGCCGAAGAAGAACAGCGGGAATAGACATTCGATATGGAAATCGTAGAGAGCGATGCGCGAAAAATATGGATTCAGCAGGTACATGGCCGATACAGTCAGTGCAGGCTCCGGTCTGTGGAAATAGCGCCGTGCAATCATGTAGAGAAGCGGCGCGGCGCCCGCCATTGCCGCAGATTGGATCAGTACGAGCCATACCGGAGAGTCGCACAGCCGATATAGCGGAGCCATCAGCAGCGTCAGCGGCGAGAAATGATCGAATGTCCCACCGCGGAAATCCCGCAGCAGCGGCCGACCGGTCGCGGCCAGATGAAGGATGGAATCGTAGATTCCGAAGTCCCACAGACCCATCTGCAACGCGTTTAATTTGAACAGGCCGAGCGCAATGTAGGCGATGGCGGTCAGCGCGGTGATTGCCGTCATGACATAGCGCGGCGTTGTCGAATTTCCTTTGGGGAATGTGGAACTGCGGTTCAGCGGCAGCATGGTTCCCAGCGCGGATATCGTCACGGAGGCCAGGACAATCCAATAATAGCTGATCATGTCTTCTGCACCCATCATCCATGTTGTGTGCCGCCAGTCTTATCAGGTGCGCCTGTCGGCTGCTTCCGGGCGGCGGCGGCCCCAGCCACGATTCATTTCGATGCAGAAGGCGACGTGCGCGGTGCGGACGGTCGGCGCACGTTCGCGGGAATGACGCCGGGGAACCTACGGGAGCTGCAACGAAAAAGTGGATTCTGCGAGAAAGCCCAGAACTATGAGCGCGACAGCCAGCAACGCGAGATCAGGCGCGATTTCACGGTATTCAACGAGCTTGGGCTGTTCGAAACTGGTGGTTTCCAACTGATTTATTTCGTGCATGACTTGCTTCATCCCTTGCGCGTCCTCGGCATGGAAGTACTTGCCGCCGGAATTTTCGGCGATGTCACGCAGCATTCTCTCATCGAATTCGTTGCCGACAGGTTGGAAGCGCCTGCCGGCGACGGTATCCACCTGCACGTATGCGTTGTCGCTTCCTATGCCGACGGTGTGGATGATGACACCGGATTCCTTGCCGAGTCTTGCGGTCTGCTGCGGGGTCATACGGTTTTCAACGTTGTTTCTGCCGTCGGTGAACAGAACCATCACCCGCCGCCGCGCCGTTGAATTCTTCAGCCGGTATATGCCGGACGCCAGCGGCGCGGCCAGTCCGGTCTGATCGCCGATTATGCCCGGCTGAAGGCGGTCCAGGTGTCCGAGCAGCCAACCGTGATCCAGCGTCGGCGGCACGATGTTGTATGCCAAGGGCGCGAATCCGATGAGACCTATGCGGTCGTTGGGCCGGGAGCGCACAAATTTCTTCAGCTCTTCCTTTGCCACATCCAGTCGATTCCTTGTATGTCCGCTGCGCATCCATAGTGTCAGTGCCTGTGCATCACGTACATTCTGAGGCACGTCGATGGCCGCCATGCTTCCAGACAAATCGAGAGCCAGAACTATGTCTATTCCCTGGGAGCGGAGCAGTACCTTTTCGTCTCCGAAGCGAGGGCGGGCCATTGCCACGATCAACAGCGAGGCCGCGGCAAAATAGAACCAGTTTGACGGGGATATTCTCCGTCGCTTCAGTGTGGCGAACGGCACAGCCGACGGAAGCAGAACCGACGGGTATTTCCGATGGCGCGCATAGTGCCAGAGCAGAATCAGGAGCAGTGGCAGCAGGGCTAACAGCAGCGGATGATGCAACTCAAACAAGACATGTCTCCTTAGGTTCCGTCTCGCCGTCGTTTCCTTGCGCCGGAATGGTTTGCTCCACCAATTGTGCGATATTGTCGACGGCATGGAGCATCTGCGACTCATCCGGTCGCTTTTTGGCGAATTTGACCAGATCGGCATCCCGCAGAAATTCGTAGATCCTTGATTTCGCCTCCGGCGGCAGCCGGATGTCGGCAGTCTTCAACGTCTTTGAGAATTCATCAGTGGTCTTCACAGAGACAGGTATGCGATATCGTTCCTCCAAATAGCCGCGCAGGATGTCCGTCAGACGGGTGAACGCGTCTCCCGTCGGAATGCGGTGGCTGAGAATGTCGTCGCGCAGAGCTTTCAGTGCGTCTGAGGCTTGTATCCAAGGCGGACGTTTGCATTTTTTTGTCTGCCTGAACATGCGATGCCGGCACGAGAGGAACAGAAGCGCAACGGCCGTCGCCGCTATGACTGCGGCGACGATCCAGTATGCGTATGGTCCGGACGACACGCCGCGGCCGGTTTGGATCCGTCCGGCCATTTCCAGGCCGCCGTCGTTGTTTTTTATCGGCAACACGGTCAACTGCGGAACGGCGGCGTGCAATGTGTACGTGGCTCCGGTTATGCTGGACAGAACGACGTTCATGGCGCCGGTGGCGGTCGTTCCCGAACGGATTGTCCGCAGAGTGCACCTGATTGTCCAAACGGCTCGACTCCAGCGGTAGGATGACAGATTGATTTCTGATGCACCCTGCTGCACGGTGTGCGTCTGTGTGGAGCATTCCGCCTGTCTCGGTAGAATATGAAGCGGCAGTTCCAGATTCAATTCCGCTGTCACTGCGGTTCCCAGTTCGACTCTGCGTGACGGAATCATCGTGACCGGGCCTGTCGATGTCGGCGGCGTCAAGCGGAATGACCAACATAGGCCGACGAGGCATGCGGCAAGAGCCAGAGTCAGTGCGCCTGCGCTCGCGCAGAGGATCTGTCTGTTGATGTGTCTCCCCACGAATATCACCTGCGAAGCCGGCGGCGGCGTTGACTGAAAAACCGAATCAGGGGGCCCAGCGGAGCTTCTCCGCATTGAATGTCGATCACGTCGACCTTGGCTCGCCTGCAAATTTTGTCGATCTCCTCCATCGCATCCCGTGCGGCCTCGCACACCTTCGCGGCGGCGCTGCGGTTCAGGACAACGGAGAGCGTGCGCCCGTTTTCGGAATCTTGCACTGAAATCGGCACAAATACGGGCCAATGCTGTTCAGCCCGGTCGCGGATGCGTACGGCGACGACATCATGGTGGCGGTTTGTCACTGTCAAAATATCTTCGAAACCCTTTGCATCCACGAAATCGCTGATTAAGAAGACAACGCTGCGTTTCACCAGCAGGCTGCGTGCATCCCTCAGTGCAAGAGCGATATCCGTGCCGCGGCCGTTCGGGACAAAGGCAAGCATCTCCCTGATCAGTCTCAGGGTATGCGTACGTCCGGATCGAGGAGGCAGCAACAATTCCCTGCGATCGCTGAAGAGAAGCAGGCCGACTTTGTCGCCGTTACTGCCGGCGCTGAATGCCAACAATGCGGCGAGCTCCGCCGCGGTCTGACGTTTGGTGACTTCGCCGGAACCGTAGAAGCCGGAGGCCGAGACATCCACCAGAAGCATGACGTTCAACTCTCGTTCTTCGCTGTAGCGCTTGACGTATGGAGAACCCATACGCGCCGTGACGTTCCAGTCGATGTCTCTGACGTCGTCGTCGTCGGTGTATTCACGAACTTCGTCGAATTCGATCCCATGTCCTTTAAACACGCTGCGATACGCGCCGCCAACAATTTCATCCACGTCGCGGTTCATCTGAATTTCCAATAGGCGGATTTGCTTCATGAGGTGAGGGGGCAGCATTTTGGAGAACCCTTCAATATCAGATTAACGCGGGGAGATGCGGCGGAATAAGCAGAACTCACGGAGTGCGAAGTTCATCCAGCAGTGCGCGGATGACGGTGTCGGCGTCGATATTTTCCGCTTCCGCCTCATAGGACAGGCGAAGACGGTGGCGCAGGACGTCAGGCGCTACGGCCTTGACATCCTGCGGCACGACGTATGCACGCCCTCCAATAAACGCCATTCCTTTTGCCGCCAGGGCGAGGGCAATCGAAGCGCGGGGAGACGCGCCCAGGGAGATGAATGACGTCATTCCGTCTATTTTGGCGGGGGATTGTCTGTCCGAAAGCTCCTCCCTGCGTCCCGGTCTGGTGGCGATGACCAGGTCGAGGATGTAATCGACGATTTTCTCATCCATGTAAATCTGATCCACCAGCTCCCTTGCCGAGGCGATATCATCCAGCTTGGCGACCGCGACGGCTTCAGTAGTGCGGCTCGGATGCGCCATGCGGCGAATCACCATCCCTTCTTCCGATCGTCTCGGATAATTCACCTTGAGTTTGAACATGAAACGATCCAACTGCGCTTCAGGCAGCGGATAGGTTCCCTCCTGTTCAATCGGATTTTGGGTGGCGAGCACCAGGAACGGCTTGGGCATGGCGAAAGTTTTTCCCGCGATGGTTATCTGTTTCTCCTGCATGGCCTCCAGCAAGGCGCTTTGAACCTTCGCCGGCGCGCGGTTGATTTCATCTGCCAGCACGATATTCGCAAAAACCGGTCCGAGCCTGGTGGAGAATTCATGAGTCGCCGCATCGTAGATGTTTGTGCCGATTAAGTCTGCGGGAAGAAGATCCGGCGTGAACTGGACGCGGGCGAACGTACAACTGACGGCCTGCGCCAAGGTGCGAACCGCCATGGTCTTGGCGATGCCCGGAACGCCTTCCAGCAGCACGTGCCCGTTGGCGATCATGGCTAGCAGCAGGCGTTCAATCAGTTCGTCCTGGCCGGCTATGATCCGTCCCATTTCAGTTTTGATAAGCTGTATCACGCCCTGGTGTTGACGGACGGCCTCCTGTAGTTGCTGGAGATCTTGATGTTCCATGGGTGCATTCATCTTTGTTGCAGAGCTGGTGGATTTTCAATGACTTCAACAGGACGCCGTTCCAGCTGCGGACTTCGGCGACATTGAGCCGTCGACATGCACGCCGATGCCGAGCATACGGCGACGCGATCCCGCGCTGAATTCGCGGCGCCCGATAAGTTACCACCTCATGACAGCAATGTCAAGCCGCCTGTTCGTGTGCGCGTGCGTGGCCTCCGACTGATGGCTGCGTGCCGCGGAACGGGACTGCGGATCGTCGCAGTGGGGGTCACTGCTAGCGGAGTCGGGAGTCTTTTTTTCACCATGATGATGGCGGTGTCGCGGATGATCTGTTCCACGCATGTCATTCGGCATCATGGGGAATTTCATGCGTCTGCCGCGTTTGCGAGGCTGATATGAATTTGCAGCTGCCGGTTTGCGAATGTAGATTAACGGACACCTGCACGGGAAGGCCTCTAAAATGCTTGCGTATCTTAGAATCGAGAATCTGGCGCTGATTGAACACTCGGAGGTTGAGTTTGCCAGCGGATTCAATGTCATCACTGGCGAGAGCGGCGCGGGGAAGTCGATTCTGCTGGAGGCGATTTCTCTGCTGCTCGGGGACCGGGCCGATCACACCGTGATTCGTACCGGTGCGGATCGGTGCGAAGTCTGCGGTGTTTTCTATTTGCCGCCGGAGACGGTGTCGGCTGCAGCGCCGTTGCTGGCGACGATGGAGATCGCGCTTGATCCCGTGCAGCCGGAGCTGCATCTGCGGCGCGTTATAACTTTTTCCGGAACTCGCTGTCAGGTCAACAACGTGCCGGTGACGACG
Organism: uncultured Victivallaceae bacterium; assembly: GCA_964402715.1. Classification (GTDB taxonomy): domain Bacteria; phylum Verrucomicrobiota; class Lentisphaeria; order Victivallales; family Victivallaceae; genus CALXOD01. The sequence continues at coordinate 78,231 of CAYODJ010000003.1, read as the reverse complement.
CGGATTTTGAAAACGATAGGGGAACTTTTAATTGACGTGTACGGCGCCGACGAGCATCAGTCTCTGACATCCCGGACGTGCCAACTGGCGCTTTTGGATCGTTATGCCGGAGTCGAGCAGCTTCAGAGCGACTGTGCGGAAATCTGTGCAGAACTCGCCGGAGTCCGCGGCGAGCGGGCCGAATTCGCGGCGTCGCTGCCTTCCGCCGCTGAGGTGAGCCGGTTGGAGGCGGTCGTCGAGGAAATAGAACAGGTTTCGCCGAAAGAGAATGAAGATGAACTGCTGGGCGCTCGGCATCGGCTGGTGGTCGGTGCCAAGGAGCTTGTCGAGGAGAGCACGCGGTTGGCGATGTTGCTGAGAGACGATGAAAATTCCGTGACGGAGGAGCTGTCGGAGGCGTACCGTCTGCTGCAGCACATGGCGCGTATGGATGAGGAAAAGATCGGAGAGTTCATGAAGCGTTGCGCGGTCGCGACGGAGGCTGTCCGTGATCTGGCTGCGGATATATCCGAGTTCGGCAGCGGGGTTGAGATGGATGCGGAGGAATTTCAGTCGCTGGAGAAGAGGTTGAGCGCGCTGTACGGCATCAAACGTCGTTACGGGCCGTCGCTGGGGCAGGTGCTGGAGACATTGTCGAATGCGAAAAACCGCCTGGCAGCGTATTACGACGGTGATAAGCGTCGGGCATCGCTGGAGCGACAGGAGCATGCACTTGAGAAACGCCTTCAGACTTCAGCCGATCGCCTGTCGGAATCTCGTCGGAGTCGCGCCGCGGCCTTTACAGAGGAAGTATGCGGCAAATTGCGATCCATCGGTTTCCCGGGAGGCACCGTGACGGCGGAATTTTCCCGTGTTGAACCCGGTGCAAACGGTCAGGATCAGGTCGAACTGTTGTTTTCCGCCAACGTCGGCGAGCCGATGCGGCCGTTGCGCAAGATCGCCAGTAGCGGAGAGCTGTCCAGGTTAATGCTGGCGCTCAAGACGGTGCTGTGCGATGCCGATCGCATTCCTGTTGCGATTTTTGACGAGATTGATGTTAACATCGGTGGGGAGACGGCGGCGAAAGTGGGTATGGAACTGCGAGTGCTGGGTAGGAAGCGGCAGGTTCTTGCCGTTTCGCATCTGCCTCAGGTAGCGGCGATGGGCGATGTGCACTTTGCGGTTGACAAGGCAGTGGATCATGGGCGCACATTCTCACGCATCGTCCGGCTGGACGGGGAGGGGAGACGCCGGGAGATCGCAAGAATGCTCGGAGGCGGAGCCGCCGCGCTGTCGCATGCGGCGGAGCTTCTGTCAACCTCATGAAAGTGTCCGGGAACCTGGAGAGCCGGGTCATTGCGTCCTGCGTGGCGCGCGCCTACGGGCCCGGCATGATGCTGATAGACTATCTCGCCGGACGTTTTACTTACCTGAGCCGAAGCGAATGGCTGAGGCGGATCGATACGGGGCAGTTGAGCGTCAATGACAGTCGCCCGTCGCCGAACCAGGTGCTTGCGGCCGGCGACGTCGTGAGGTATCGTCCGCCCGATCTCGCGGAGCCGCCGGTGGATCTCCTTTGGGAGATAATCTACGAGGACGAGAACCTCCTGATTGTCAATAAATCCGGCAATCTCCCGGTTCATCCTGCCGGTCCTTTCTACCGACACACCTTGTGGTTTGAGCTCCGTCGCATTTTCGACGCGGTTTATTTTGCCAACCGTCTTGATCGTGAGACTTCAGGGTTGGTGCTGGTGGCGAAGGATGCGGTGACTGCACGCAGACTTTCTCAGACGGCGTGCAGAAAGGAGTACATGGCATTGGTTCTCGGCGCTTTCGACAAGCCGGTGGATGCAGAAGGAGTCCTCGTCCCTGACCATGACAGCGTTGTCCGCAAGAAGCAGCGTTTCGTTTTTGCCGCGGACAACGCAGACAGGAATCGCGGTAAACGCGTGGCAACCAGACTTGAACCGGTGGCCGTGTATCCGGACATTTCGTTGATCCGGGCTTTGCCTGAAACCGGCCGTTTGCATCAAATACGTGCGACTTTGTATTCTCTGGGTTTCCCGCTGCTGGGCGACAAACTGTATGGTGCCGATGAACTTATCTACTTGAAAATCAGGAACGACTCAATAACTGCCGATGACCGTGAACGGCTGCGGATGCCGCGTCAGGCTCTTCACTCTGCCTCGGTTACGTTCCTCCACCCGTTCACCGGGAGGCCAATACATGCCGAGGTGCCGCTTCCGGGCGATTTTCAGGACGTGTTGAATCAGTATTGAAGACATCGGCTGCTGTCCCGAACTTCCGCAGGGAAACACCCGTGGCTGCCCCGACGCAGACGGAGACATTGCCGATGATGTTCGTCCGTCTTCTTCCGGTGCTCTTTCCCGTCCGACGGCGTCTGGCGAGGCGTTTCAGGATGATCCGTGCGATTTCGGCCGCTCTCCTGTTGCTTCGGCCGCAGGCGTTTTTGATTCTGCGTTTCATTTTCTGCTCGGCTTTCCCGGCCACTTCTGGAACATGACAGGGGTGCAGTCCACGGTTGTGTCTGCCGGGAAAATACAGCCGGACGCGCCGATGTCAGCCTTGTTCCGGATTCATTACGGGAATGACGGGAGCCAGTCGGTCGAAACTTCCGCTTACCCATGAGATGACCGTAGGGACGGCGTCTCATGGAGGGGATTCCCCAGATCCGATATCCGAGATTCGGAATCCTCTGGAGCATGTCTCGGAAGCATCACCGGCATTCCCCCGCGAATTTCCCTTTTCAAGCGCTTCCGACGGGAGTATTCACGGGTTCATGCGCAGAAACTTTCTCCTGCGCTTGAAAAGCGTCGAATTCATGCCAACTTTATCGTGGGGATGCGCTCTCCTCGCTTTCGGCGGACTTTCCCGAAAGTTTAGAGAGCGGACGTGTTTCGTTCATCACGTCATAATTTGAGACAGTACCAGACTATCACGGGAGATGTGTCGATGCACAAGGTGATATTGTGTCTGATGATGACTATGATTCCGTTGCTGCTGTCCGCGTTCGGGAAGATGGGTGGTGTTCCTGATCGTGGATCGGTTATGAATGATGCGTTGCACGCCGAGGCGCAGCCGGACATGTTCAGCAGCCGGCGTTCATTTGCATTGGGTAACTTCATACGGGCGGTCATGCAGCGGGGGACGGAGGAACAACGCATAGATTGGCTGTTGATGACGTTGGATGGGGATCCCGGGTTGAATTCCGCCTATATCCTGCTCAATGCATATGCGAAGGATTCTGTTTATCTGGAAAAAATCGCCAGAGGCATGCTGGGGGTTGCGAACTTGCATCCGGAACATCCGCTTTTAGTTGAGCAGGCGTTGCATTTTGCTTTGCGGTGTTCCGTATGTTCTGATTCGCTAAAGGATCTGGTGGAACGGGCGGTCATGGCGCAGATTGAACCTGCAAGACTTGACGCGCGTTCGTACCGGGCGTTCTGTCGCATCTTAAAAATCCACGCCGCTAATCTGCTTCGCGACAACAGAACCGATGATGCATATGATTTCTTCAGAAGATTCGGCGACAGCGAGTTCTTTCCGGAGCACCTTTGGATGCAGGAATTGTCGGCGGATTTCTATAATCGCGCTGCTCGACGGGCAGATCGAAAACGCAGATTCTTCGGATTGCTTCCGAGCGACCGAGAGATCCTGGAGCGATGCAGGAACGAATACATAGAGGGAATGGCGGAAACCGACAATGCAATATCTGATTTGAACTCACTCGGGAGGCGTGCGGTCGCTTACTTGCAACTGCATCTGGCGGACGATGCCGTTCGGATTGTGGAACATTCGGCGGAAGCGCCGGAGCGACAGGTTGAACCGCGTTATCTGCTTGCGAGGGTTCTGTTCATGGCGCGGCGCTATGGTGACGCATTGACGGTGGTTGGCGATCTTCTGAAAATGATGCCGGGCGATCGGTCGCTCCTTGCGTTGCAGGCAAACGCTGCATTGCGGCATGGCGACTATGACCTGACAGTCAATTCCGCACGGGACATGCTAAAAACCGCGCCCGGCGATTCTAATGCTGAATTTCTGTTGATAGCCGGACTTCTCGCCGCAGACAGGATTCGTGAGGCGGAATCGGAGATTAATTCCGTTGAGGACGGCGAATTGCAGTGGGATCTGAACAACATGCTGCATAGGAAAACGCGAAATTACAAACAGATGCTTGATGTCTTGAGAAACGAGGAAAAGCAGCAACACGGAAAAGCGAATGACGTAATCTACGGTATGATGCTGTTGCCGGCGGAACAAAACGGTGACGTGGCTCTTCTCAACTACTGCTGGAATAAGCTTGCGTCCATGAAGATGCTGGATGATCCCAAAAACGCCAACAGCGTAGGATATGTCGCAACGACTCTGGATGTGCGGCTTGACGAGGCGGAGAAGCTAATCAGATATGCGCTGGAAGACGACCCGGAGTGCGGCGCGTACCTGGACAGCATGGCTTGGTTGCAGTATCGGCTTGGAGAATACGAAGCTGCGTCGGATTACATCCGCCTGGCGCTTTCCTCTCCGGATGAATTGGATTCTCCGGGACGTGGCGTCATGTTGGATCATGCCGGTGACATCATGATGAAGCTCGGCAATCTGGATGCCGCCTACTCTTATTACAAGAAAGCGGTGGAGGAATCCTTTGATTTTGACGTCGATGGTGACGCAATCCGCGCGAAACTGTCGGAGCTTTCTCGCCGGAGGTGACAGTGTCTTCCTGACTGCGTTCCACTGTTCCGCCGTGGTCAGGCGTTGCGTTGTACACCGCCGGACGCATGCTATGGAACGCAACCGCAAGATGAAGACGGGCGGTCGCCGGACTCCGATTTTCCCATACGCATGGTCGTGTGCCGGCGACAACCCTCAGGGAAAGTTGAATTTCGGCAATGACGCTGTGATGATTCCGCTGTATTGACGGCTGCTTGCCACGGGGGAAGCGAATGAGTCTGTGTCTATTCTGTATGAAGTGCTTCGTCCGGTTCCATGCGTGACGTTCCGATCAACCGACGGTCATATGATTTGCAACGGTTTGCGTCAGGATGTAGTTTACGGGCAATCCCGTGTCCACCTGCTGGTGGTTCCTGACGTCAATCAAACCTCATAGTGCTTCGAATGGCAGGAAACAGATATCAAATCGACATGTGTCATGGACCTCTGTTCAGCAAAATAGTATTTTTCTCCCTGCCACTTTTCTTCACCAACGTCCTTCAGCTGCTTTTCAATGCCGCCGATCTGGTCGTGCTGGGACATTATGCGCCGCACGAATCCATGGCTGCTGTAGGCGCCACAATCAACCTGAACAATCTCGTCGTGAATTCCTTTATTGGACTGTCGGTCGGAACCAATGTTCTTGCAGCCAGATTCTTCGGCGGAAAAGATCTCGAAGGAGTGATGCGCACGATTCGCACATCCATAACTGTTGCGCCGATCATGGGATTGGCGTTGATGTTTATCGGACTGTTAATAGCTAAACCGGTGTTGATTTTAATGGGCACGCCGGCATCTGTTCTGCCGAAGGCCTGCGTTTATTTAAGGATTTGTTTCTGCGCCATACCTTTCATCATGCTCTATAATTTTGGCTGTTCGATTTTGAGGGCGCTGGGTGACACGCGCAAACCGTTTTACATTCTTGTCGTTGCGGGGACTGGAAATCTGCTGTTGAATCTTTTCTTCGTGATAATCTGCGGTATGGATGTCGGAGGCGTGGCATTGGCAACCACAATCTCGCATGCCATTTCCGCCTGCCTGGTTCTGAGAACGCTGTGTTTTTCCGGTCATGACATTCGACTCAAATTCAAGGAGTTGAGTATTGACACGCACATTTTGATAGAGATGTTGGAGATAGGTATTCCCGCTGGTGTGCAGGGGGCCTGTTTCTCTCTTTCCAACATGGTTCTTCAATCGTCGATTAATTCGTTCGGTTCTCTGGCCATGGCGGGATCAACGGCAACACAGGCCGTGGAGGGGATACCGTGGAGCGGCGCCGCAGTATTTCATCAAGCCGCCATTTCTTTTGTGGCTCAAAACCTGGGAGGCAGGAGATTCGGCCGTATTTTCAGAAGTCTTATTTATTGTTTCCTATGCGGAAGCATAACCTGTCTGATCATAGGATGGGGTTTCTACCTGATTGGAACTTCAGTGCTCGCGCTCATCAATCCCGATGTCGATGTGATAGCCTGGGGGATGATTCGGATGAAGATTTTTTTCACGACATACCTGATTGCCTCCGTGATGGAGGTCGCCAGCGGCGGACTGCGCGGTATTGGTTATTCCATGTATTCGGCGGTGGTGTCTTTCCTTGGCTGTTGTGTGTTCCGAATTTTTTGGGTCTATTTCATATTCCCGCTTCACAGGACAATGGAATTTCTGTTGCTCTGTCTTCCCATCTCATGGGCGTTAAGCGCAATTTTCTCCACAGTTCTGCTTTTTGTGCTCTATGGCAAAATTGTCCATAGGCATTGCGTCAGTCGTTCTATTGAGTGGAGCAAGTTTGGGCCGGGCGTATTGAAAGGGTTTCGTTTCGGCGGATTAAAGTAGGCCGGCATGCCCACGAATTTTATGAACTGAAGTTTTGCCTGAAACAGGACGTGAATGGCATGAACCCGGCATTCCGCAAAGTGTGCGGCGACCGGCTCGCGTCGGCATACGGTTTCTGACGCAGTGGGCTATGGAGGTCGACGCCTGTGTATTGTGCACGCACTCAGATCTGATTGCACTGTCGTCCCATAGGCTTTAAAGAACAGCTCTTTTCACCACCACATTGAGCTTACTTCTCTGATTTTTTTAAAAAAACCTTTTCCGATTTTTTCTTTCATTGAGTTTGTTCATGACGGAGCAAATCCCGGCGGGAAAGCCTGTTCCGGAGCTGTGCTTACACCGACAGGACGGATGCTGTCCCTCTGCATCGCAGGAAGCTTCCGCCATGTAGATGGTGATGTGCTTATCCCATGGGAAGATGGCTTTGGATTGATCACAGACAGTCTGTGCGACTTCGGCTCAGTCTCCGCAACCGCCGGTTGCTGAGACTGAGCCGACTCTCTCATTTTACATCTCGTTCGCAAGGTTTGCAAATGTCCATGTACGGACGCGTCCTCCATTCCGTTGCTGAGACATAGCTGTGCCGCTCTGCGAACATCATGGCAGAACATCCGTTCGTAAATCAGCGGTGTTGCGGAACCGTCGGATGAACTTCCTTATCGCCGGGAAAGTCGTTTTTCGAGGTTTTTGAGAAAAATTTCAGTGATTTCGGCTATTTACATTCGATTTTCAAAAAAAAAAAAAAATACCTCTTGACATGACCTCGTTCTTAAATGATAATTAGGATAGTCAACTTTATTCAATCGTGATTTGAATAGTCAACCGACTTGCGTGAAAGAAACCGCGCTTCCAGCGGCGTCGGGATGCGGCGGGGAGTGAAGTGGTGAATGAAATCAGGATTAAAGAAGCGGGGTGTCAAGATGAGAAAGGGAAGGTCGGATTTCACATTGATCGAGCTTCTGGTGGTGATCGCCATCATCGCGATTCTGGCGGGGATGCTTCTGCCGGCGCTGTCCAAGGCGCGGGCGGCGGCGCAGAAGAGCAACTGCATCTCCAACCTGAAGCAGCTGGCCACGTCGACGGTAATGTACGCCGGAGACAATGACGACTTCTTTCCCATAATGAACGCGAAATGGGGCGGCAACCCGCCCGGGATGGCCTCATGGAAGAAGCAGCTTCTGCCGTACGTCGGCACCAAATTCGCCGACAAGGCGACCATGGCGGACAAGAGCAACGCGAGAAGACTGTGCACCGGTGTGTTCGCCTGTCCGTCGTGGCGCGCCGGGAACATGACCGACGAGACTCTCAAAAAAAAGCTTGATCCGAGCGGCGAGAACGTCGACGGCAGCATGATATACGGCGGCGGCTACGGGTACAACTTCGGCAACGGCACCGAGCCCCTGGGATATGCTTTCGGCGACGGCAGCATCAAATCCTGCAAGATGTCCAGTCTCAAGCATCCGTCGGAGACGCTGGTCATCGGCGAAAGCTCCGATCGTACGGCGGCCAGCACCACGGATGCGGTCGCGTTGTCCTGTAATCCGCGTGAGAAGGTCGACGGCCGGCACGACAACTACACCACAATGCCGATTGCATGGGCGGACGGACACGCCAGATCGATGGAGAACGCCGCGCTCTTTCAGGGCAAGAAGAGGGTCGCCAACAGCGGAGCCGCGAATAACACCTACTATTTCGCCGCCGTCAAATAGCTCCGACGCGGACGGGGAACAAGCTTTCAGGGGGAGGAGATGCACCGCTTCCTCTCCTTCCTGTTCTGCGGCTAATTCATGGAGATTGCTGTCATGAAATCGGCGATGATGAGAATCATGAGCGCACTGTGCGTGATCGGCGTCTGCGGCGCGGTCCGGGCGGCTTCCGGACCCGTCCCCGCCCCGGACGAGACGGTCGTCTACAGGAAGACACCGTCCGGCGAGGAGCTCAAGCTCTTCGTGTTCCGTCCGCGGCGTTCCGGCGTGAGCGTTCCGGCGATGGTGATGTTCCACGGAGGCGGATGGAGGGGAGGCTCGCCGGAGCAGTTTTTCCGGCAGTGCCGCGACTGGGCCGACTGCGGCTACGTCGCGTTTTCGGTGTCCTACCGTCTCAGTCCGCCGGAAAAACCGCAGAACACCGTCTTTCAGGCGGTGGAGGATGCGCGGAGCGCCGTCCGTTATCTGAAGAAGCACGCGGCGAGGTTCGGCGTGGATCCGGACCGGATAATCACCGCGGGCAGCTCCGCCGGAGCGCATCTGGCGATCAGCACCTCGGTTCTCAAGCTGGACGCTCCGGACGACGATCTCTCGATCGATCCCGCGCCGCGGGCGGTCATTCTGATGTGTCCGGTGATCGACGCCGGACCGCCTCCGGGGTACGGAGCCGTCTACCGCCGCATTCCGGACCGCTGGCGGGAGTTCTCGCCGATCCACAATCTTCACAGGTCGATGCCGCCGCAGCTGCTGCTTCTCGGTGATCGGGACGCGGTGCTGAGCGTCGAGCACGCCAGGGAGTACCGGCGTCAGGTCATGGACAAAGGCTGCCGCTGCGATCTGGAGATATTCTCCGGAGCCGGACACGCCGTTTTCTCCAGGGGAAAGTATTACGAGGAGAGCCGGCCGGTGATCGTCAGATTCCTGCACGACCTGCATTTGGAGCCGTCGCCGACGCGGAACAAGTAGTTTTCTTCCGGATGTTCTCCGTCCGCGCAGCCATCGTCTGCTTCGGCGGAGCTGAAACAGCGTCGGACATCTGTGATCAGCCGGAGGCAGATGTGCGCAGGTGCGCACAGAATACGGAGCATTGCCGAAGAGTGTTGCTGCGGCTTTGTTGGCATCTGATTTAAGACTGCAATGCAGGCGCATTGCGGCGGCTTTCACACCGGCAATGCTCCGGAACGCCGAAGCTGCCGCTACGTCGGACCGGCTTCAGCAATTTGCCGGTTAGTTGTTAAAAAAAAGCGCTTTGAGTTCACGGCGGTCGGCCTGGACGGGAGATGGAGACGACGAAGGCGGCTGGGGAAGATCGACAGGAAATTTGCGGTAGATCTCTCCAGGTGCCGGTTTGAATTCAAATCCGCGCCGTGTCCCGTAAAGTACTTCAGGAAAATCGGAACAACGGAGGAGAATTCATCGCCGGCGGGTCGCCGGCAAGGCCGTTTCACAGGCTTATCGGGAGATTTTTTTTCAAGATGACCTTTTTGTTGGATTTTTGGTTAAACAACATGCTGCGGGAGAGGCCTCCTGAACCTTTTGAGATCCTAAAGAGCATGTGAATTTGCTGAGTTCCAGTTTTCTCTTTGAAATATGAGAAGTTGACATTGTCAGAGAATGAATTTTTTAACAGAACAGGGGACAGGGCAAGGGTCATGGATCAGGGAAGTGAGAAAGAAGTAAAGAAAATCTGGCGTGCGGGAACACTGACTTACACCACGCCGGGCATAGTGATGCTGTTCGTCTGGCTGCTGGGCGGAGATTTCGCCTGGTCTCTGAAGGAGAGAACGGTGGGTCCGGTGGTGCTGCTGCTGGCGAAATCTTTCAAGTTGTCGGATTTCTGGATCAGCGTTCTGTGTGTCACCGTTCCCAGCCTCATCGGCATGTTCCTCGGCCCCGTCATAAGTTTCCGCTCCGATCGCCATCGCGGCAAGTACGGACGCCGTATTCCGTTCCTGCTGATGTATACTCCGGTGGTGGTCGGCGGACTGGTCGGGCTGGCGTTCACGCGTCAGCTCGGGGCATGGCTGCATGCCGCATGGGGCGGCGCGATCGATGAACGCATGGCCGACATCGCGGCTTTCACCGTCTCTTACCTCATGCTCGACGTCGGCACCGCCCTGGTTAACGCGCTGTTCACCTCTCTTTCCAACGACGTCGTGCCGGTCGAGTTCATCGGCCGTTTTGTATCAATGTTCCGGGCCGTCAGTCTTTCCTGCGCTCTGATTTTCAACTTCGGACTGCTTCCTTACGCGGAGACACATACGTCATTGATATTCATCTCGCTGGCGGTTCTCTACGGCGTCGGACTGTTTGTGATGTGCATAATGGTCAAGGAGGGCGAATATCCTCCCGTGCAGGACGGCGAGGTGCGCAGAGGAGTGATAGAGAACATACGCACTTATTTCCGAGAATGCTTTGCATTGCCGTATTATCGCTATGTCATTCTGGCGCAATGCTTTTGTCTGTTGTCGGTGCTTCCGATAAACACTTGGGGAATGTTTTATGCCAAGTCACTCGGAGTCGATCTGCGGGTTTACGGATGGATGTTGAGTGGAGGTTTTCTCGTGGCGATATTCACCTCATATTATCTCGGCAGCCTGTCGGATCGGTTCCATCCCGTCCGCACATCGCTGGTTGCGACGGCGGCATTGGGGTGTGTTCTGTTTTTCGGTGGATTTTGTGTTAGCGGGAAGATAAGTTTCTGCATCGTCTACTCAGCTCATCTTCCATTCACCATGTCGCTGCATACTCTGATCGCGTCGTATGGTCAGCGTCTTTTCCCGCGGAGTCATTTCGCGCAGTTCGCGTCCGCGAACGGTTCGACTACTTCCTTATTGAACATGACAATCGCGATGGTGTTGGGATGGACACTGGATAAAGTGCAGATCTGCTTCTATCCCGACCGGCCCGGGGCGCACTATTATCTGCTCTTCGTAGTCGGCGGAGTGTTCGCTTTTATCGGTGTATCCCTGCTCCTGATCGTGCTCCGCTACTATAAGTCCTACGGAGGCGATGAACATTATGAGGCGCCGATGATAAAGTAGCGTTCCGTACGTCAGGAACGGCTGTCGGGTTCCGGTCGTCCGCACTCGATCGGACATCAGCGGAATTTCCGGATGTCCTCCAGACACGGTCTGCCGTTTCCGTCGCGGTGGATATGGGTGGCTGTCTGTCGCGGCCGGAATAGTCGAACGGCACGGTTAGCGCTTCGGAGAAGTCGGAGACGGCGTCCCGGAAACGCACGCATTTTCCGGTAGTAGGCGCTTAAAAAATTGTTTTTCTGATTGATTATGTATTATGTACCAGCGGATCAAGACGAAGGGAGGATCGACAGCCTTTCCCTCCAAGGCGGTGGCCGCCGCACACGCGCTTCGGAGCTGCGTCGTGACATCGGCGGGGAGATGAGAAAAATGTCGGCCGTGCGGCCACATGGCCGTGAAACAAGTATGGAAACTGACAATATCAAAAGCAAGGAGTCGCACAGAAAAAATGACGCATTGGATTTCGAGCAGCATGGTGTTCTTTCTCCTGCTGACAGCCTCGGCCGCCCCCTATGTGGTCCGCGAGGGAGAGGACTGGAAGAAAATCCACTTTGACGTGACGAAAATCAAGGAGGACTCGATACTCGATTTCAGCAAGATCCTGAACCACCACCGCCCTGCGGGTAAATACGGTTATCTGAAAGTCGTAGGTGAGCATTTCGAGTTCGAGAAGCTGCCCGGCGTGAAGCAGCGCTTTTTCGGTGTCAACCTCTGCCAGGCCTCCTGCATTCCGCCCAAGGAGTGGGCCGCACCGCTGGCGGAGTCGATCGCGCGCGCCGGGTACAACTCGGTTCGGCTTCATCAATTCGACAACTACATCATCAAAAAAGGGATCGACTCCTCCACCGAACTCGATCCCGAACTGATCGACCGCATGGACTATCTGATCAAGCAGTTGAAAGATCGCGGACTATATGTGACTATCGATCTCTACGCCTCACGCAAAGTCACCGAGAAGGAGATTCCGGAGATCATGCACCCGGTGGAAAAGCTGAATTACAAGAGAGCAGTGCTCATCCTCGATTCAGCGCGACAGAACTTTCTGACTTTCGCCAGAAATCTGCTGACCCATAGAAATCCCTACACCGAGATGACCTACGCCGAGGATCCGGTATTCTGTTTTGTCGCCCTGATGAACGAGGACAACATCTGGGGATGGTCGCCGGATCCGGAGAAGAAAAACCGCGATGTCTTCGGCTGGATCTGGGAGGAGCGTTTCGTCGAGTGGTGCAAGAAGAATAAGATCCCCGAAAAACGCCGAGCCGACGCCGGTTTACGGCAGCACTTTTTTCAGAAAATTTATAAGGCGTATTTCGATCAGGTGAGCGCCGAACTGCGCAGGATCGGGGTTCGCGTCCCCTTTTCCGACCAGAACTGCGACCAAAGCTCCTGCTATTCGCTGACGCGCCGCATCCTGGATTACACCGACTTTCACTTTTATCTTTCTCATCCTAATTTCGTCGGCAACAAGTGGGGATTGCCTGCGCTTCACCAGCAGCGCAGCTTCGTGGAACTGTTTCCGGATGGGAGAACATCCTATTTCCCCGCGCAGCGCATCCACGGTCGCCCGTTCGTATCGACCGAAATGCGGTGGTGCTACCCGATGCAGGGGCGCGGCGAAAGCGGCGCCATCGTGGGAGCCTTGGCGGGACTGCAGGATTACGACGCTCTCTACACGTTCCAATGGGCGCATGGCGGCGAAAGATATCTCGGCGAGAGCATGATGGGGACGAATTTCTTCGATCTTTACGCCGATCCCGTCGGCTATCTCACGGATCGGATTACCCATCTGCTCTTTCTGCGCGGAGATGTCGCGGCGTCGGACATCCGCGCCGCGCTGCTCATGCCGAAGGATGCGGCGAAGCTCGACCAGAAATTAAAGAACGTACAACTTCCGATTCTCTGCGGCGAACTCGGAATGGTCATGCGGACCGGAACCTTCACCTCCACGCCTGCGGGGTGCCGCTGGTTCTGGCCATTCGGCGATCCGAGGAAGGCGAGTGCGCTTTCAAAAAGACTCCAGAGCGCCGATCTCGGCAAGGGCGTCTTTGACCCTGATAACCGCCGCTACGTCAGCACGACAGGTGAGACGGAGTTTAACGGCAAGGCCGGGACTTTCCGCATCGCCAGTCCGCGCAGCGAAGCGCTGGTCTTCGTCGGTGCCGGATCCTGGAAGGCGGACGCGCTATCGGTCGAAAATCAGACAAAGTACAGCACCTACTTCGCCTCCGCGATGGACGGGAAAAACCTGCGCGACTCCGGCAGGATCCTGTTCTTCCACCTCAACAATGTGCTCGATTCCGGGACTAAATTCGAAGACGAATCGATGAAACAGTGGAACACGGCAGGAAAGCTTCCGCACCTGGCTCACCGCGCGACGGGCGAGGTTTCACTCCGACTCGCCGCAGGGGAAGCGCCGAAGGTGTATGCGGTCAACCTGAAAGGTGAACGCATGGGTGAAATCGCCTCGATTTTCCATGACGGACTTTTGAAGTTCACCGCCGATACGAACGGATTGAATGACGAAGCTGTGCTTGTCTACGAAATCGCACGGTAATGTCTGCGACGGAATGCAGTTGGCATTGTCCCGGATGTCATGAAGGGGAGTTTCGCCCGGGAAGAGGCATCTACCTTTTACTTCGGAGAGCGGCAGACGCGATGTGGAACTGGCATGAATCTGATGTTTTGTTAAGCTGACGACGCTGGTCTCTGGATGAAATTGCGCGTAAGCTCCGCGATGCTTATGAGAAGAAAGCTCTGCAGAACCTGCTGAAGGTGATCCTGCGGATGATTCAGGATATACCGATGCGGCGTGCGGCCGAGGGGAGACACGAGTCCATTGGATGCTGTAACGACGGGCACATTCAAATGAACGTGGGTTTTGATCGGAGGATACGCACCGGCCCGGGAGAGTTCAAGCTGATGTTTTCAGAGCCGTCTGCGGGATGACGCCTTCCGCCGCGATGTCCGTGAACCGGCGCGTGACGGAGTGGCTTCGGTGTCGTTCCACACTGCGTGCAGTCGGGTTCTGCGGAGCAACCGTGGCGAGATCGACGGTTCCATACCGTTTCAGATCATGCCCGACGGAATCGGACGCAAGAGATGATCTGAAAGTGGTGATCGGGGTGTCGCAGACCGATGACGTTTCCCCGACAACTAGCACATGGACGGACATCGGCCTGGCCTGGATCGACGGGTGATGCGGGGATCAGGCGATCACGCCTCCCGACGAAGCATCCCTGATCTGCGACGGCGATCATGAGCCGGCCGAGGCATTCGCCGAATACGCCTCGGAACAGCAACACTGCCGTCGGCGCATCAACGGGGATCCGTATCAAGTGATGCGCAGGGACGTGAGGAAGCGCGCACGAGTCGGGGACGGCGCGTTCTGCACCGGCCGGGAGAGCCGGCGATTGAACCGCCTGGGGAAACGGATGAACATTAACGGCGGTGTCTGTCAGCGACGGCAACTGCAAGTGTTTTTCACAAAATTTATAGCGGCAAAAAACAGCGTTAACTGCCGATGCAATACCGAAATATCAAGGACGCTGCAGCCGTTGGTGTCGGTCATCATTCACTTCTGTCTGTTTTTTTTACGGTTGATCGCATAGTCTGCGGCAATATTGATCGCCTCCTGGAGAACGGGATCCTTCGAGGCCGGCGTACGGCGGACTCCGCCGATATCGGAAAGTTCATCTTCCACGCCACTGTTCTGTTCGTCATCCTGTACGGCCTTGCTTTTCAGATATTCCTGCCAGCGTTTTTCCTCGTTCAGAGTGACTTCCTTTTGTTTTAGCTGTTTTTTGAAGAGCTGGATACGTGTGATGAGTTTCTGGTACTCGGCAGATGCTGCGATTCGGCTCTTAGATTTCATTTTCAATGACTCCGCCAATGTCGGCAGCTCCGCGTCCCATGTCTGACAGGAGCGAGGACGAACCGAATCCCATGGCAGATGGTTGTTGCTGAACATTTCGCCCACTTCCATTTCCTCGGTTAACGACGGCAGGACGACATCCGGTTCAACTCCAAGCTGCTGTACCGAGTCGCCGTTGATTCTGAAGAACATGGCTGTTTCCAGTTGCAGCGCACCGGCGGGGAACCGCTGATTCGCCAGATTCAGTATCTGGTTCAACGGGCTTACCGTAATCACAGTTCCCTTTCCGAAAGTGCGGCTGTCTCCCGCGATCAGCCCGCGCTTGTAGTCTTTGATCGCGCCGGTGAAGATCTCGGACGCCGAGGCCGAAAACTTGTTTGTCAAAACCACCAACGGTCCTGTCCATGCCACTGACGAATCCCTGTCGCATTCCACTTGAAGGCTGCCGTTGCCGTGGCGCACCTGCACGACCGGACCGGTCTCGATGAAGAGCCCGGTCATGGCAATGGCCTCCGGCAAACTGCCGCCGCTGTTTCCCCGAAGATCCATCACTACAGCGTCGACATGTTCCTTTTTGAACCGCTCCAGGATAGCTTTCACGTCCCGGGAGCAGCTTTTGTAATTCGGATCCCCTTTGGACGCCGCGGCGAAATCCATATAGAAACTTGGCAAGTCGACAATTCCGATTTTAAGTTTTCCTCCGTCAGAGCGGGTGATTTCCTGGACGTCGCCTTGCGCCGCGCCGTCTTTCAACTCAACTTTGGCCCGAGTGATGACGATGCTTTCCGGAACGGCATTGCGTCCTTTCCCGTCGGAGAGAACGGTCAACGTCACCTTGGAACCTGCGGCTCCGCGGATGAGTCTCACCGCGTGATCCACGGACATATCGATGACGTCGACAGGCTCACCGTTTTCCTGAGCGACGGCGATGATTCTGTCGCCAGGATGCAGCCGGCCGTCCAGCGCCGCAGGTCCGCCGGGCACAATGGAGACCACACGCACATAGCCGCCGTCGCTTGTGAGTGTTGCGCCGATGCCGCTCAGGGAAAGACTCATGCCGATCTCAAAGTGTTCGTCGTCTTGCGGAGCCATATAAGCCGAGTGAGGTCCGTACACCAGAGCAACGGATGTAAGGTAAAGTCCGAGGATATCGATTTTTTCCCGTTGCTGGTAGCTGTTGTACATGTCGCGCAGGCGCTTTGCCACTTTTTCCTCCGGCGTCTGACGATCCCAGAATGCGTGAGCGGCATTCTGCTTGGATGCTTCACGCTTCTGATCCTGCCCGTCATCGCCTTTCCTGGCGTCCGACGAGCGTTTTGCCAGTCGGAAATAAAGCAGGTCATTCTTGAGTTTCTTCTTCCAAAGCTGATGCAGAGCTTCCTCGCTGGAAGGCCAGGGAAGTTTGCGTCGATCCGGCTCATAAGTCTCGTTCGCTGAGAAGTCGATTGGTTTTTTCAGCAGTTCTTCCGTGAACATCTTGTATTCCCGCAGACGTTCGAGAAAGCGCTTGTACACGTCAAATGCGAAAGAGGCCTTGCCGGCAACGAGTTGCTTGGACAGGGCCATGCGCTGAGGTTCAAACGCACGAATGTCCTCCATGGTGAAGAACATTTTGTTTGGATCAAGGTTCCGGAAATATTCGTCGAAAATCTGACTTGATACACCGTCATCCAGAGCTTGGTGTCGGTAATGCTGATGCCCGATCAGGTAGGCCGTCACGCGGGTGATGGCCTCAAGCCGTTCAGTCTCGGAAGATTCCGCGCATATCAGACGCGGCGCGGACAGACAGATGCATATCAGCAGAACTAATGGCAGTATTCTTTTCATTCGCTACAAGAAATCCTAAATGTTTCCGACTGAAAACTGCGGGGATGGGACGCCAAATTGCATGCGGACGCCATGAAACGCTCCGACTGAAAAGTTAACACAATTCGCTTAAAATAAAAGTCCAAATGGAGAAATGTGCTTAAAAAGATGTTCTCGCCTCACTTTCAATCTGGTGACAGCTGCGTTATATTCCTGCGGTTGTATTGAAACACTGAATGACAGGCGCTGGGAATGAACCGCATGAAACAGAGCATGATGCCGGATCGGTCGCTTTTTTACGCCGGCGACATCGTTACTTTCCGACTTGAATTAAAAAATGCGCCGGCTGGCGAAGGACGTCTGCGTACCGATCTTGAGAGGGCATGTGTGCTGCGTCAAGAGGCCGTCAGCTGCACGGAAGCCGGCCGGATGTCCGAGGGGGCGGCCTGGCATGACATTCCGATGCCGTCCGTGTCCCGAGGAGTGTTCGAGGTGAAGTTGCCGCTTCTGGAGGTCGGCGTGTTTCAGGCGAAATGCTGTTTTGTTCCGGCCGATGGGGGGAGAATCCTCTGGCCCGACGGTGAAAATTTCCGCATTAAGGTTGAGAGTGCGGGGTGCGTTGCGGGGAACAGCATCTACTGCGCATTCGTGCGACAATTCGGACCGGACTGCGGCGTAAGATGCCAGGTGCCGTGTGGCGCGGAGACGCTTGTTTCGTTAGATCACGCGGGATACACCGTCATTCCTCCGTCCGGAACATTCCGTGCCGTCGTCAGACGTCTGGATCATATTTTCCATGATCTGGGATTTCGTATTCTGCAACTGCTCCCGATCCACCCTGTGCCGACGGTGTACGGGCGCATGGGGCGGTATGGCAGCCCATTCGCGGCGTTGGACTATTTCGCCATAGACCCGGCTCTGGCGGAGTTTGATCGCAACGTCACGGTGCTGGAGCAGTTTATGGAGCTGGTAGACGCGGTACATGCACGGCATGGTCGCATTTTTCTGGATATCCCTGTCAATCATACCGGATGGGGATCCAAGCTGCAGAGCGACCATCCGGAATATTTCGTCCGTCACGCGGACGGGCGTTTTGAAAGTCCCGGCGCGTGGGGTGTGACTTGGGAGGATCTCTGCCGTTTGAACTACGGCAATCCCTCGGTGATTCGACTGATGGCCGAAGTGTTCCTGTACTGGTGTCGGATCGGCGTGGACGGGTTCCGCTGTGACGCGGGGTACATGCTGCCTCAGACGGCATGGACTTACATAGTCAGCCGCGTGCGGCAGGAGTATCCTGATACGGTGTTCCTTCTGGAAGGGCTGGGCGGACCCATAGACGTTCAGGAGAAACTGCTTGCGGAGTCAGGAATAGATTGGGCATATTCCGAGTTGTTCCAGGTCGATAGCAGAGAGGGGATCGCCAACTATCTTCCGTATATCGAAAAATGTTCGTCCGGATTGGGAACCTTGGTGAATTTTGCGGAAACGCATGACAATGAGCGTCTGGCTTCGAAATCCCGCCGCTACGCCGCCATGCGCTGCGCCTTGACGGCGCTGTTCGCGGAAGACGGTGCATTCGGAATAACGAATGGTGTTGAATTCTTTGCCGCCGAGCGCGTCAATGTTCATGAAGCGTCTGCGTTGAACTGGGGTGCAACACCGAATCTGATACCGTGGCTGCGGCGTTTGAACACTATTCTAACGAATCACCCGGCGTTCGCCACGCGCAGCAGGCTGCGTCTGATTCAATGCGATCCCGGATGCTTCGTGGTCGGATGCAGGGAATCGGCGGATGGAGTCGTGGTTTTGCTTCTGATAAATCTGGACTGTCAGTCGCGGACCGTCGCGCAGTGGACGGCCGTCGGGTGCAAGAGCGGCGGCGGCGAATGGGTTGATTTGCTTTCCGGCGAACATGTCATGCTTGAATGCGACGCCATGATCACGCGCTGTTCCCTGGAACCGGGGGAGTGTCGATGCCTAAGTCCGAACGCGACGGATCTGGATATGATAGAAAATGCTGAGCATGCCTGCGGCGAACCGTCGGCGGCGATGTCGCAGCGGTCGAGGCAGGCGGGATACAAGGTGCGACGATTCTTTCATTCCGATCCTTTTGCGGGTGAGGATCCGGGAGCGGCGTTGCGCAAGAATCCCTATGAATTTGCGGCTAAAGCGGCGGGAAGCGATGTGCCCGGGGTAGTCCGATACCGCGTCGGGCGCGATGAACGCAGACTCGTAATGATGTGTCCCGGGGATTTGCTCCTTTTTGAATGCGAACGGCATTTCATGGTGACGTTGAGGCATGAGAACAGGACGCTGGATCATGCCGTCAGTTTGCCGTTGGAAGGACATGCGGGGGAGTTTGCATTCGTTTTCGCCGGGGATGCGCCTGCTGCGGCGCGCGAGCTGGACGTTCAAATCGTATCGTATGAAGAGAACCGCACGGTGCATCGGAGCAGCGGTCGCATTTTGCAGTTGACCGCCTGGGAGTCGGTGCGGTGGCAGTACCATTTTTCAGGGAATGCCGTACGCACTGGGGAAGACGTTCTCGCTCTAGCGGCAAGCTGCATGGGCGGCATGACCATGATGCACGCGGCATGGGGGGAATTGAGGAGCAAGTATGATGCCATATTGGCCGCCAACGGCAAGGCTCCGTATCCGGTGGATCGCCGCGTGATGTTTACACGGTGTCGGGCGTGGCTGGTTTCGGAGGAGTATTCACAGAAAATCGACGTGACATCGCTGGTCGGTTTTGCCGGAG
The DNA here is from genome assembly GCA_964402715.1 of uncultured Victivallaceae bacterium. Classification (GTDB taxonomy): domain Bacteria; phylum Verrucomicrobiota; class Lentisphaeria; order Victivallales; family Victivallaceae; genus CALXOD01. The sequence goes on along the minus strand of CAYODJ010000003.1, from coordinate 58,509 downwards.
GCGATAATCGTGCCGAGTGGCGCTTTACCATTCTGTCGGGGCAGGGCAAGGTGACGCCGATAAAAATCACGATGGAAGGCGCCCTGGATCGCGACGCGGTTCGACTGATATTCACTCGGCCTTCGAATGGTTCGGGAGATCAATCTTCCGCCGTAACATTGATTCTCCGCCCGGATCTCGAGGATCGATTAAATCATCAGGTGACCAAGGCGTTTGTCGGTCCGGAAGTGCGTTTTCCGGCCGCGGTCGCGCAAATTGAAAACGGCATCTGCTTTGCTCCTTCGCCTGAGCACGCGCTTTCGCTGCAACTATCCGGGGCGGACTTTGTGAAGGAGCCCGAGTGGGAATACATGGTGAATCTCCAAGATGAAGAGTATTACGGGCTTGACCATTGCACCGATCTCTTCAGCCCCGGCTACTTCAGATTTACGCTGTCTCCGGGAGAAAGCCGAACCTTGTTCGCATCGGTGGGGGATCGGAGCGATGTAATCACGGAGAGCAGTTGCACGTGGCCTGATGACGGCAAGGATTTCGGAGAATCCAAGCCGCCGCAGGACGCTCTTCGGAGGTCGCTGCGGTATTTTGTGGCACGGCGTGACGAGTCGCGCACGGTGATAGCCGGTTATCCGTGGTTCCTGGACTGGGGTAGGGACACATTGATTGCGCTGAGAGGGTTGATCCGCGCAGGATGGAGGAACGAGGTGCGTGATATCCTGCGGGTGTTTGCGTCTTTCGAGGAAAAAGGCACCATACCCAACATGATCCACGGGCACAACGTGGGGAACAGAGACACGAGTGACGCCCCGCTGTGGCTTCTGCTTGCGGCAGGGGAATACGTGGATTTTTACGGAGACGATGCTCTTCTCGATATGGATTGCGGCGGAAGAACGCTGTTCCGTGTGTTGCAATCAATTGTGGCGCATTACCGCATCGGAACGCCAAACGGAATCCGTGTTGATCCTGAATCTGGCCTGGTGTTCAGCCCGCGGCATTTCACCTGGATGGACACAAATTTCCCCGCCGGAACACCGAGGGAGGGTTATCCTATCGAAATTCAGGCGCTGTGGATAGCCGCGTTGCGTTTTCTCGGACGCAGAGATCAGCAGTATTTGCTTAATGCCAATCAGGCCGCCGAGTCGCTGAAACGTCTCTTTTTCTGTGATGAGCTGAATCGCTTCTCCGATTGTTTGCATGCCGCCAGCGGCACGTCCGCGGCCGATGCGGTTCCGGACGACCATGTGCGTCCCAATCAGCTGCTCGCGCTGACATTGGGAGCCGTTGATGCGCAAAGGTTGCGCTTGTCCATTCTTGACAGTGCTGCCGAGTTGCTGGTGCCCGGAGCCGTCCGTTCTCTGTCTGACAGGAGAACCGAGTATAAGATGCCGATAATTCGTGACGGAGCGCTGTTGAACAACCCTGACAATCCGTACTGTGGTCACTACCGCGGCCCCGAGGATACATCCAGGAAAATTGCCTATCATAACGGCACCGCATGGTGTTGGCTGTTTCCGTCCTATTGCGAGGGACTGTATCTGGTCGGAGGCGAAGAGGTGAGGTCGCGCGCACTGTCATTGCTGGGAGGAAGTGCCTATGCGGCGGATCGTGGTATTCCCGGCATGTTGCCGGAGATAATGGACGGGGATTTCCCGCACCGTTCCGGCGGATGCCCGGCTCAGGCATGGAGCGTAACGGAGGCGTTCCGTGTTTACGATATTCTAAAGAGCTGACCCGGGCACACGGTCGTTCCATAAGTTTCAGCGCCAGCCATGCTCGTCACCGTATCGGGCTTGTTTTTCTGATTCTTCAGGGTCATGCGTTTCCGTCTTTTCATTTCGTTGTGGTCTTGTTCCGCCCGCGCAGCCGCCGGTTGCTCCGGCAGAACCAAAGTCGCATCTGCGGTTTATGGTCAATCAGAGCTGAATGTGCGAAAAATATGTGACGGTTACCCGGGACGCCGCCAGATCGTGTCGGCTTCCGCGTTCAGAAACGTATTCATCACATTCCGCGGACCGTCGGAACGGTTCTTCAGGTGATTCTCCTGAATCTCCTTTCTGACAATTTCAATCGCTTCGAAGATTGATTTTCCTGTTTTCATGTATTATCTTCCCTGCGATCTGTTCAGCTTTCTTAAATTGGTCCTGATCTGTGCAGAATCAATCGGTGAGGCGGTGTCATCGATGCTGTGTCTGTCAACTAGGATTGTTTGACCGCGACAATCACATGACGTCAAATCCGATTTGTTCATTCTAAACTGTGAATTTCCGTATCGGCGGGGAGATCCCCGCACCTGTAACCCACAACAATATGGAGATTACGGCGATGGCGAAAATTTCTGACAGTGTGTGTCTGAATCATCCAGATGTCCAGGCGGTGACGCGTTGTGCGGCCTGCGGGAAACCGATTTGCAACGATTGCATTGTTCACGAGAACGGGTCTAATTATTGTTCAAGCGCCTGCGCGAATAATGCGAAAAAATCATCCGTCAGGGTCGATGAAGTTATGGAGAGCCGGAATCGTGTCGAGTCGAAAAAGCGGATCAAGAAATTTGTTGTCATGATAATCGTGATTATCCTGGCGGCGACGGCGTGCTATTTCTACACCAGAAACAAAGATGATGTCAACCAGTACCTGAAAGAGAAAAGGAAAACGTTGGGAAGAGAAATAGAACGAAACGCAAGTGGAATTAAGAAGGACATCGGGAGCGGTGTGCCTACGACGTCGAAATATAAGGCCAGCCGGGAAAGCATGCTCGAATAGCACGGCTACTCAGCGAAAGATCATGGAACTGTCTGCGCGTCGGGAGCGTCCCGCGATGCGGTGGTGCGGCATCCGGCCCTGACCGCATGGAAGCAGCTTCGGAACGGGTGTTCTCGATGGATCTGCTCCGATATGAGGCAGACTCGTTGTGAAAGGCCGGCTTCGGAAAATCAGGAAAGCGGGCTCAATATAGCGGCGAGAAACGGCCGCTTCCAAGATGTTATGGTACGGCTGCTATCTGTCATAAGTAATCAACCGGAAGATTTGCAGTTCTCCGACAGCGTCTGATATTCCGTGCGCGCTTGCTTCTGACCGGAGACAGTCTGTCTGCACGGTGGCGGTTCCTCCCGGGCAGCCGTCGGCTGCCTCGGCAGAGCCGCAGCTCTCGTCCCTTTCTAAATCACCTTCGCAAAGACTGCGAATTCTCACGCACATGTGCCGAGTCCCCGTCATATCGTGGGCGGTTCTGTCGCGTTCGGAATTACGTCCCGCTGTATGGGCATCCTTCATGTCTCACGTCTCATGGGGCTGTGCGGTGCAATCATGCTGAAGTTCAGACGGCAGCCGCGCGGCGGATTCTGATCCGACGCCCCCGGTTGTCTTGACAAACAGGCCTGCATCGGCTATATTAGACGGCCGTGCGAGGGCGGTATGCGGTGGCATTCCGTCCATCTGGATGGCGAACGCAGAGGAATGACTAATGAAATATCTGGAGTTGACGATCGGAGCGGTGCTGGTCTACAATTTTGTGCTGTCGCGTTTCCTGGGGATCTGTCCGTTCCTCGGCGTATCGAAGCGCCTTGAGACGGCAATGGGAATGTCAGGCGCAGTTGTCTTTGTCATGACCTTGGCGTCGGCGCTGACTTCCATGATTTCCAATTATCTTCTGAGGATCGCGCTGCCTGGCGGCGTTATTGTTCATCTTGAATTTCTGCAGATCATCCTCTTCATATTGGTCATAGCATCCCTGGTGCAGGTTGTGGAGATCATTTTGCAGAAGGTCAGTCAGCCGCTGTACAAGGCTCTCGGCATATATCTGCCGCTCATCACTACCAACTGCGCGGTGCTCGGCGTTGCCACGCTGAACGCGAAGGCGGAAAGAAGTGTCCTGGATGCCACGATTTTCGGAGCGTTCTCAGGAATAGGATTTGCGTTGGCTTTGCTTTTGTTCGCAAGTCTCAGGGAACGGTTGGAGTTGTCGGATATCCCCAGACCGTTTCAGGGCACGTCCATTGCCTTGATCACAGCAGGAATTCTTGCAATGGCTTTCGTCGGGTTTTCCGGACTGTGCTGATCGGTGGGAGGGAAAGTTGATTCCCCTGTGTTGTTCTATGTAAGGGAAGGATGCGGACGATGGTCTCTTTTGTTGTTGCTGCTCTGACGATGACGGCCACAGGGTTGCTCCTGGGCTGCGTCATCGGTTTTTTCGCAAAATTCTTCCGTGTTGAAACAGATCAGCGAGTCGAATTGATCACCGAACTGCTGCCGAACGCGAACTGCGGCGGCTGCGGCAAAGCCGGATGCGCTGATTTCGCCAAGTCGGTTGTTGACGGCGAGAACTCGCCGGGGAAATGTCCGGTCAGTTCCCGTGAGACAGTGAGCGCCATTGCACGCGTGCTGGGCATCGAGGCCGGAGGTGAGTTCAAGCAGGTAGCGGTGGTCACATGCAGTGGTGACCGATCCAAGATGAAGACAGTGGTTCGTTACAACGGCGTGACTGACTGCGTGTCGGCATCGATGATTGCCGGCGGGCCCAAGGGGTGCGCATATGGCTGCCTGGGCATGTCCAGCTGTGCACATGCCTGTCCGTTCGGAGCCATCGAGATCCGCAACGGTCTGGCGTTTGTGCATACCGGCCTGTGTGTCGGATGCGGGAAGTGCGTGAGGACATGCCCCCGCGGTTTGATCAAGCTGGTGCCGGCGGACGCGCCTTTCCACGTGTTCTGCAATTCCCCCGCCAACGGCGCAACGAAAAGGAAGTTCTGCGACGCTCCTTGCATCGGTTGCCGGAAGTGTGCCAGAGCCATGCCGGAGAAAATGGAAATCACCGGTTTCCTTGCCAAGGTCAATTATTCAGCTTCTGCACCCAGCGCCGAGGAGGTGGCTGGAGTCGGGTGCCCGACAGGGTGTCTGCGAGCGATACCTTTTACACAGGAAAGAGAAGCTGCGGAGGTGGAGAAGGCATGAATGAGATGGGTTACAAGATCGCCACGTTCAAGGGCGGGGTTCATCCGTCCGGCGATGGGAAGGCGCTTTCAAGCGGATCTGCGGTTCGCAACGTGCCGTTGCAGAGCGAATACCGGGTCATTGTTGCGCAGAATATCGGTGCTCCGCCTAAAGTTACAGTCAAGCCGGGTCAGGTTGTTAAGAAAGGTGAGAGGATTGCGGAAGCGAGCGGCTTTGTGTCGGTGCCTTTGCATTCCCCCACCAGCGGGAAGGTCGTGGCGATTGAGGACGTGCCCGGACCCATGGGCACTGCGGTTCCTGCGGTGCGCATTGATTCTGACGGGGAGGACGCATGGTGCGATTTGCCGCCGTCGCTGGACTGGAGGAGCTCTTCTCCAGAGAGCCTGAGACAGCGCATTGCGGATTCAGGCATAGTCGGAATGGGGGGGGCGGCTTTCCCCACCCATGTCAAACTTTCGCCGCCGCCGGACAAGAAGATAGACTACCTGATTCTGAACGGTGCCGAGTGCGAGCCTTATCTCACTGCGGATCATCGGCTGATGTTGGAGAATCCGGAATCGGTTCTGATCGGAGCCGCCATCTGCGGAAGAATTCTCGGTGTTGAGAATATCTGTGTCGGCGTCGAGATCAATAAAACCGATGCTATCGAGGCGCTTTTGAAGAAGGCGGGTGATTACGGTGTGCAGGTGGTCGGCCTCAAGGTGCGCTATCCGCAGGGCGCCGAAAAGCAGCTGATCTACGCGATCGCGCGACGCAAGGTGCCGGCCGGGGGATTGCCGATGGATGCCGGTTGTGTAGTTCAAAACGTCGGCACGGCTGCCGCCTGTGCCGCGGCCGTGTTGCGGGGGGAACCCCTGATTGAACGCATCACCACCGTCACCGGCGAGGCTATCCGCAATCCAGGCAACTGGCGCTGCCGTATCGGAACGCCGATCCGAGTGCCGATTGAATTGTCGGGCGGAGTGACGTGCGAACCGGGCAAGGCGATTCTTGGCGGTCCGATGATGGGGTTTGCGCAGAGGTCTTTCGATGTGACGGTTATGAAAAATACCTCCGGCATCTTGCTGCTGCCAACGACGATGGTGCGGCAGTATGAATCCACGGGGTGCATTCGCTGCGGGCGCTGCCTGTCTGTGTGTGCGATGAATCTGAATCCGGGCGCGTTGGCCACCGCAATCGAGAGTGAGAAATTTGCCATTGCGGCACATAATCATCTGATGGATTGTATTGAATGTGGTTCATGCGCTTATGTCTGCCCTGCGCATCGCCCTCTGGTGCAACACTTCAGACGGGGGAAGGCGGAAGTACGTAAACTTGCCAAGAAGAACCAGTGATGTGCGGCCTAATCTATTGATGGAAACCGATGCAGAAAATGAATGAAAAAAATATGCAATCCGAACTGAGAATGCCGAAGGGGGATGAATTGGTTCTGAGCAGTTCGCCTCATGTCAGAACCAATGAGAGCGTCCCGGTGATCATGTTGAAAGTTATGCTGGCGTTGTCGCCCGCAGTGTTGGCCTCGTTCCTCTTCTTTGGCGTGAATGCATTGCGTGTCGTGCTGTACTGCGTCTTGTTCTGCGTCGGCGCCGAGGCTCTGTGGTGCAGAATAGCAAGAAAACCGGTCTGGGGCACCGTCCGCGATTGCAGTGCGGCGTTAACCGGTCTGCTGCTGGCGTTGAACTTGTCCGCCGGCGTTCCGTTTTACGTATGTCTGATCGGAGCTTTCCTTGCCATCTGGCTGGGCAAACAGGTTTACGGCGGACTCGGTCACAACCCGTTCAATCCTGCTCTGGTGGCGCGCGTCGGGCTGCTGATCGCATTCCCCGCTGCGATGACGTGCTGGGTGCCGACGTCGAAAATGGGGTTGGATGAAGGCGACTATTCAAAGGTCTTTTACAATCAGGAGGAATGGCGGCAGCTTAAAAACGGGGCTTCGGTGGACGCGCTGACATGCGCCACTCCGCTTGGCATTGTCAAAACGACGCCGAAACTGCTGGACAACACTGCCGAAGCGCGGTCCAACTTTTCGAAAGTGGACAATTCCGCGACGCTGCGCGAGTATTTCTTGGGGAATCGGGGAGGGTGTCTCGGCGAAACGTCCGGGCTGGCGTTGCTTATTGGCGCGGCCATGTTGATCTATTGGAGGTTGATTAATTGGCGTGTTCCGCTCTGTTATGTCGGCACCGTCGCTCTATTCACGGGGATAGTACATTACTTTCTGCCGGGCGTGACTCCCACGCCTCTTTTTCATGTGTTGACGGGCGGTTTGCTTTTGGGCGCCATTTTTATGGCAACTGACATGGTTTCATCTCCAATGACATGCGCCGGCTGCGTCGTGTTTGCAGTCGGGTGCGGGATAATCACAAGCGTCATTCGTATTTGGGGAAACTACCCTGAAGGAGTCAGTTTTTCTATTCTATTCATGAACGCATTGGTGCCGTTGATCGATCGCTGGTGTGTTAAACGTCCGTTCGGTTATGTCAGGGCACGGGGGTGAGATCACGCTATGAAAATAAAAGAAACCGAAAATATTTATGTCTTGGGAATGTTCCTTGCAGGCATCGGGCTGGTGGCGGCGCTGGCTCTGGCGTTTGTATCGCGCCTGACTGCGGCGCCGATTGTTGCGGCCGAGCAGAATGCCATCAATCAGGCGTTGAAGATGGTGCTTCCGCCGTTTGACAATCAGCCGGCGTCGAACACGATCACGATTTCCGATCAGGACGGCAACGATGTGATTTTCTACGGAGCGACCAGAGATGGTAAGCTGGTCGGTTTTGCCGGAAAGGGGAGCAATAAGCTGGGATATGGCGGTGCCATCGAGGGTCTGGTCGGCTTGGATTTGGACGGAACGGTGCGTACCGTGTTGATTACGCGTCAAAGCGAAACGCCGGGACTTGGAACGGTTGTCTGCGAGCGCAAACGGATAAAAACTGTCGCAACGTTCCTCAGAGGATCGGGGGCTGTGGATGCCGGGATTCCGGCGAATCGGATTCTGGATCAATTTGCGGGGCGCAAAGCCGTTGAGGAGCCCTGGCGGGTGAGCAAGGACGGCGGAGATATAGAGTTTCATACGGGAGCCACCGTCACCAGTCGCGCGGTCACTTCTCTGGTATGGTCGATCGCGCGTGCTTTCGGGCAGAATCGTGCAACCGTTGAATCATCGCTGGGAGTATCCAAATGAATTTGCTCAATGATTTCACAAAAGGACTGTGGAGGGAAAATCCGGTGTTGGTGCTGGTACTCGGCACATGCCCGACTCTGGCCGTAACATCAAGCGCATCGAATGGACTCGGGATGGGGCTGGCCACCACCTTTGTTCTGTTATGCAGCAATGTGGTCATTTCTCTCATCGCGTCCATCGTGCCCAAGAAGATCAGAATTCCAGTCTACATCGTGGTGATTGCCACGTTTGTGACGATCATAGATTTGCTCATGAGAGCCTACTCGCCTCCTGAATTGTATAATGCACTTGGAATCTTCATCCCGCTGATAGTCGTCAATTGCATTGTCTTGGGGCGCGCCGAGGCATTCGCCTCGAAGAATAATCCGATCCGCTCGCTTCTGGACGGACTCGGCATGGGGCTCGGTTTCACGTTCACTTTAACAGTTACGGGCATCATCCGCGAGTTTTTGAGCACAGGATCTATGTTCGAAGTCAAAATCATCACCGGTTGGACGGTGGATTTTCTGTTGCCGTCGAGCGCTCCCGGTGCGTTCATCGTTGTCGGCGTTTTGCTGGCGGGCATGAACTACTTGAATTTCAGGAGTTCCGTTAAACGCGGCAGTGTCTATGTTCCGCCGCAGGGCATGGATTGTCGTCATTGCCGCATTTGTGACTTCGGTGAACAGGCGGATCGTTGAATCAGGGTGCGTGCGCATGGGGGGATAACGCATGTTCCCTGTAGATGGAGTTCGCCAATTGCAGTTTATCTCGTTGTCCGCTGCGCCGTTACGTTTTTTCCGTTGCCCACGAATTTTGTGAAAAAACACTTGCGGTTGCCGACGCTGACAAAAACGTTGCCGATGATGTTCATCCGTTTCTTCCGGCAGCTCTCCCGTTTGGCGGCACCGCCGCTTCTGCGGGAAGTGTTCGGCGGACGTCAGGCCGGCTTCGGCTCGCCATCGTTGATTTACGATGCTTCGTCGGGGAACGCGATTTTCTATGTTCCATCTCCGGGTTTCTCCGTTCCGTCCGGATTCTTGTATATCCGGTTACATCGGCCATGATCCGGAACGGCATGGAGTCGACTATGTGCACCGCACTTTTGAAAAACATCGCCTTGAACTTACCCGGGCCGGTGCGTGTCCGTCGGCCGAAACCTCAGTTCATTTGAAGGTGCACGCATGGATATCGCTTCATGAACCGGAACATTTGAAAGCATCAGATCCATGCCGGTTCTACCTTGCGTCTGCCGCTCACCGTCATTCAGACGGTTCCATGATCTTGCTATGGGACAGCTGTGATCTTTTTGTTGAATTATCAAGTTTTAGACTGGATTTTAGACACATTCGCAATTATAGTATCACGGTCTCTTCAGGTCGCCGGCAAGGTTGTCGAGGATCAGAACAGTGACATGAGGTGAGACGGATGCTTTCCCCGAATTAGTGGGCGGCATGGGTTTGCGCCGAACCGATCATGGCGGGGAGGACTAATGACAGGAGGAGATATGGAGAGACTGGCGGCGGGATGCGGTTTACGGTAAAGTCCCTGAGGCGGAGATATCGTTGCAGGCGTCGCCAAGAGCGGTGGGTTTATCTTTTAAGAGGGGTGTGTGTTGTGCCATGCCGTCCATGATGCCGGTGCGAGCGAGGAAACTGTAATTGGCGGGCGGATGGAGGCAGGGGATTTTCGATTCAGAAAACCTTTTATCGAGTGTAAGGAGTGGTGTTTCATGGAAAAGAATGTTGACAGCAGGAAAGTCGGTGGCAAACAGCATAGTAAGGTTGCGGCCGGGACACGTCCGAAACGAAAACGGGTGGAATTCATGATTGATGCGGGCGTGGGGAAGACCGTCGCCGTCGCAGGTACTTTCAATGATTGGAATACGGAATCTAAGATTCTGGTGGATCGCAATCACGACGGTGTTTATTATGGTTATCTTATGTTGCCTTCCGGCGAGTATGAATACAAGTTCGTGGTCGATGGCGTCTGGTGTGTAGATGATAACAACAGTGACATTACTTCAAATGATTTTGGAACGCTCAACAACAAATTGAAAGTGGAGATTTAGTTTTGCTGCAGAATGTGAGATGAGTTGATTCTCAGTTTTGCGCGTGCGTTTCTCGTGTGTGCGGCGGTTTCTCCGCAGTGAGTTCATCATCATGTGTTTCAGAATGTATCAGATTGGGAAAATCAAATTACCTGAATACTATGAACGTTAAACTATTCAATGTTGCTCCACGCATTCCCGCAGAGTTGAAGTTTCTGGAACAACTTTCCTTTAACATGTGGTGGTGTTGGCATCCTCTGGCCATCGAACTCTTTGTTCGTATCAACCCGAATCTGTGGCGGAAGTTGGAGGGTAACAGCCGCCGTTTCCTGATGCAGGTTCCTCAAGAACGACTGGAGGAATTGGCGCGTGATGCAGGATATCTCCGGCAGTTGAAAGCCGTGCAGACGGAATTTGAGCGCGTTGTGTCAAAAGACGAGAATTTCTCAACCCGCAAGATTGCCTATTTCTCAATGGAGTTCGGAATCCACGAAAGTCTGCGCCTTTTTTCCGGAGGGCTGGGCGTTCTGTCCGGCGACCATTTAAAGGCCGCGTCGGATATGAGGCTTCCTCTGGTTGCCGTAGGGCTGCTTTACAGACAGGGGTATTTCCGACAGATGCTGGACAGCAACGGATGGCAGAATGAGCGCTACCCGGAGAATGAGATACACAACATGCCCCTGGTGCGGGCACGGGACGAGCAGGGACGCAGTATCACCGTCAGCATCAGGCTTATGGATCGGTCGCTCTTTGCCGCAGTTTGGATTCTATGGGTCGGCAACATTCCGCTTGTTCTTCTTGACACGGAACTGGCGCAGAATCCGCCTGATTTTAGGGAGATTACGTGGAGACTGTATGGCGGCGACCGACGAATGAGATTGCATCAGGAGCTGTTGCTCGGCATTGGAGGGTATAAGGCGCTGGTCGCCTTGGGGTGCAATCCGGAGGTCTGCCATATGAACGAAGGGCATGCGGCCTTCATGCCTTTGGCTCGCCTGGAGGAGCTCGTACAGCACGGGATTGAACCGGATACCGCGCTGGAAATTGTCCGCCGTACCAATGTCTTCACCACGCATACTCCGGTTCCAGCCGGAAATGAAGTGTTTGAGATTGCACTGGTCCGTCCGTATCTTGAAGTCTATGCGCAGAGCGTCAGGATGGATGTGAACAGAATCATCCGTTGGGGAGTTCCTTTCAATGACCGTGAGCGCAGCAGCGATATGTCGATGACGGTGCTCGGCCTCAGCATGTCCAATTACAGTAACGGCGTCAGTCGTCTGCATGGTGAAGTGGCCAGAGAGATGTGGAAGATGCTTTGGCCTCAGAGATCCGTGTCGGAAATTCCAATCGGCCATATCACCAATGGGGTTCATATCGCATCGTGGATTTCCAACAGAATCCGGTTGATTCTGGACAGGTATCTGAATGCGAATTGGATGCACAACCCGGATCCTGAGCAACTGTGTCAGGCCGTCTTTAATATTCCTGACGAGGAGCTGTGGATGGCACATGGCCTGGAAAGGCAGGCCATGATCCGTCATATCCGCCATGTCGTTCAGAACAGTTTTGTTTTCGCGGCTGACATAGGGCAGGGCAAGTTGAACGGCAAAGCGCTGTTGGATCCGGATATTCTCACCATTGGATTCGCGCGACGCTTTGCCACGTATAAGCGAGGAACTTTGCTGCTGCGGTATCCCGATCGACTGCTGGCGTTGCTTAGAGACAAGCAACGCCCCGTGCAATTTGTTTTTTCGGGAAAGGCTCATCCGGCGGACGATGCGGGAAAGCACCTGATTCAGGATCTGGTTCAGTTTGCGAGACAGCACGGAGTGCAGGACCGTCTGGTTTTTCTGGAGGATTATGACATAGGTCTTGCCCGTTCGCTGGTCCAGGGGGTCGACGTGTGGCTCAATACGCCTCGCCGCCCGCAGGAGGCCAGCGGAACATCCGGGATGAAGGCGGCTGCCAACGGAGTGATTAATTGCAGCATCCTTGATGGATGGTGGGCCGAGGCCTATACGCCGGAGTGCGGATGGGCGATTCCGGGAAATGAGTCTTTCGCCAATCCTGACGATGTCGATAATTATGAGGCGCAAGCGCTTCTGGGACTGTTGGAGAACGAAATAATCCCCTGTTTCTATGAGCGCATTGGAAACGATCTGCCTCAAAGGTGGATCCGGCGAATGAAAGAGTCGATAGTCATGGCGATTGGCCAGTTCTCCAGCACCAGGATGGTGCAGGAATATGAGGAGAAGTATTATCGGCCTGCTCGTGACGGTTATAAGCGTTTGCTGGCCGACGGTGCGGCGGAGGCCAAATCTCTGGTGGAACGCAAGGGAAGGCTCGTGAACTACTTCGGGAAGCTTTCGTTGACGCGACCGGAGGTTTTGCAGCTTATGGATGATATCCATGTTGATGATCGTTTCCAGATTTCGGTCGATGTCCATTTGGATGAGCTGCATCCTGACGAGGTTGATGTGGAAGCATATTACGGGGAGGTGAATGTTCACAACGAGATCGTGCGCGGCAAGGCGGAGCCGATGAAATTGGCGGAGAATTTGGGCGACGGCAATTATCGGTATAAATGCGAATTGGTTTGCTCCGCCGCCGGCCGTTTCGGGCTGACGGCGAGGATTACGCCGCACGGTCATGAATGGGACAATAGTATTCCAGGCTTTATATGTTGGCCGAAAGATTGATTTGCGCAGCTTGATGCTCGGCGGTTTTTCTGGTGCAACGTGTTGCTGTTTAGGACGTCAAGGCGTAGGCGGGGGATCTGTGCATGGATAGGAAGCTTGTAAGAAAGCCGCGTATCTTGGTTGTGACGCCGGAGATCACATATCTGCCGGACGGCATGGGCAACATGGTAAACGCACTTAAGGCAAAAGCCGGAGGGATGGCGGATGTGTCGGCGTCGCTGGTGTCCGCATTGTTTCGTCAGGGAGCCGATGTGCATGTGGCTCTGCCGCACTATCGGCATTTGTTCCATGTGGACGTCGGGAAGTTGATCAGCAATGAGCTCCGTGTTTATCTCAGCCGGATGTCCACGGAAAGAGTGCATCTGGCGGAGGATCGGATTTTTTATTACCGTGATGCAGTATATGGCGGCTATGCAGATGACAATATCAGGGCGTCGATAGTTTTCCAGCGCGAAGTGATTAATAACATTATTCCGCAGGTGCTGCCGGATTTGATCCATTGCAATGACTGGATGACCGGATTGATTCCCGCCATGGCGCGCCGGATTGGAATTCCTTGCCTTTTCACTGTCCATAACATCCATACCCAGCGGAGCACATTGGAAAACATTGAGGATCGCGGGATTGACGCCGCGGAATTCTGGCAACACCTCTACTATGAACGGGTTCCTTACAATTATGAGGAAAGTCGTTCTTCCAATCTGGTGGATTTTCTGACCAGCGGAATTTTCGCGGCGCATTTCATCAACACTGTCAGTCCAACGTTCCTGGACGAAATTGTGGCAGGAAGACATGATTTTATCCCCGTGCAGATTCGGCAGGAAATTGCGGCAAAGGCACGTGCCGGCTGCGCCAGCGGTATTTTGAATGCGCCGGACGAGTCGATGAATCCGTCGGTTGATCCGTATTTGAACAATCGTTATACCCCTGAAACCGTGTTGAATGGGAAAGCGGCGAACAAGGCGACGCTGCAGAAACGGTTAGGGTTGGAGATACGTCCGGATGCACCGATTCTCTTCTGGCCGTCCCGGTTGGATCCGTCGCAGAAAGGGTGTCAGTTGCTTGCCGACATCTTTTTCGAGGTGATAAGCAAATATTATTCGCGTCACTTGCAGATCGTCGTCGTCGCCAACGGCGGATTTCAACCGATATTCCGGCATATTGCGGCATTCCATGATTTGCGCGGGAGAGTTGCGGTGCATGATTTTGATGAATCATTGTCGCGCCTTGGATATGCCGGTTCCGATTTTGTGCTGATGCCGTCTCTCTTTGAGCCGTGCGGCCTGCCGCAGATGAATGCGCAGTACTATGGCGCATTACCGATTGTGCATAACACAGGCGGACTGCATGACACCGTTGAGCCGCTGAATCTGTCCGCCGGAACCGGCAACGGATTCCGCTTCGACATTTATGATTCGGGCGGGTTGTTGTGGGCGATCGACGAGGCCATGCGGTTCTACGATCTGCCGCAGGATGTTAAGCTTCCGGTGTTGCAACGGGTCATGCGTCAAGCTATGGACAGGTTCAACCATGATGTGATGGCGAAAGCCTATATCCGCATCTACGAGTCGATGTTGGCACGTCCTTTGTTGCCATAGAAAATATGAAATTCTCATCGCGCGACAATCGGCCGCAAACTTTTGGCCGTGATCCGTTTTTATCCCCATTCATCGGCGTTCTTGAACGGCGTCGTTTGGCCGTCGCCGCTGCACGGCGGGCCTTGCTGCTGGATTGCGGAGCGGCGGATCTGCCGGAATTGTCTCTCTGTCATGAATATTACGGGCTGCATTATCGTGACGGAGCGTGGATTTTTCGGGAGCGGGCGCCGCATGCCACGAGTCTCACTCTTATCGGCGAGATGTCCGATTGGAGAGTTTCACCGTCTTTTTCCATGAGCCGCCTGAACAGCTGCGGGGATTGGGAGATCCGTATGGATGGAGACCGGCTGTCCCACGGCATGCATTATCGGCTGTATCTGGAGTGGCCAGGCGGTTGCGGAGAAAGGTTGCCGAGCTATGCACGCTATGTGGTGCAGGACGAGCGCAGCGGGATCTTCTCCGCTCGAGTCTGGCATCCGGAAAGTTCATACCGGTTTCAGCATGCCACGCCGAGTCAATCCTCTGATTTGCTGATATATGAGGCCCACGTCGGCATGGCACAGGAGCGGCCGGGAGTCGGTACCTTTAGCGAATTCCGGGAAAAGGTGCTGCCGCGTATCGCTAAGGCCGGTTACAATACACTGCAGCTCATGGCGATCATGAATCATCCGTACTATGGATCGTTCGGGTATCATGTCACCAATTTCTTTTCCGTCGCAAGTCGTTTTGGAACGCCCGACGATTTTCGTGAGCTTGTGGACGCGGCGCATGGATTGGGCCTGCGCGTGATTATGGATCTGATTCACTCTCATGCTGCGCGCAACGAGGTGGAGGGACTGGGCCGTTTCGACGGTGAACGCAGCACTTTCTTCAATTCCGGCGAGAGATGCGAACATCCGGCGTGGGATTCCCTGTGTTTTGATTACGGGAAACGTGAGGTGCTGCGTTTTCTCCTCTCCAATTGTCGGTTCTGGCTGGATGAATACCATATCGACGGGTATCGATTCGACGGTGTGACGAGCATGCTGTATCGTCATCACGGACTCGGGAAAGCTTTCTCCGGCTACGGCGATTATTTTAATGATGAAGTCGATGAGGATGCCTGGATATATCTGTCTCTTGCCAATGAGGTTATTCATGCGGTGCGGCCTGACGCGGTGACGATTGCGGAGGATGTCAGCGGTATGCCCGGGCTGGCTGCCCCCGCCAGGGAGGGCGGAGTAGGGTTTGATTATCGTCTGGCGATGGGGGTTACAGATATGTGGTTTAAACTTCTGGATCAGCCGGACGAGACATGGAACATGGCCTATATGTACCATGAACTCACCAACCGGCGGTTGGATGAACGTACAGTCAGCTATGTCGAATGTCACGACCAAGCGATAGTGGGCGGACAGACCGCGATCTTCCGCATGGCTGGTTCGGCGATGTATGACGCAATGTGCCGAGACTCTGGAAACATCCGTGTTGATCGAGCGATTGCTTTGCACAAGATGATGCGGCTTGCGACGATTGCGACGGCGGGGCACGGGTATTTGAATTTTATGGGAAACGAATTCGGGCATCCCGAATGGATTGATTTTCCGCGCGAAGGCAACGGCTGGTCTTACTTCTACGCAAGAAGACAATGGTCCTTGGCGGACGACGAGAAACTGAGATACGGTCAACTGGGTGCATTTGACCGTGCCATGCTGACGCTGCTGGTATCAGTTCATAACTTCTATGAATATTCTCCGCAACTGATACGGTCTGATGAACTTTGCAAGGTGCTCGCGTTCGAGCGCGGCGGATGCTTCTTCGTCTTTAATTTCCACCCGGTGCAGTCGGCGGCTGGCTATGTCCTGGAGGTTCCGCCCGGGAGCTACCGGATTGTCCTGAACAGCGATGCGGACGACTTCGGTGGATTTAATCGGGTTGACTGCAACATGCTGTACACGACCGTTTCGATTCCTGATGGCGAACATGAATCACATCAGGTGCTGCGCCTATATCTGCCGTGCCGAGTGTCACTTGTCTTGCAAAGGGTGCGGTGAATGTATTTCCCAACGAAAGGGGCGGTTTTGCGCAAGGATGCAACCAACGGTTTTCCGACTGAATGTATGCAGGGATCGTGAATGGTAACTCGTTCGAGATAACATACAGGGGAGCGCGTCTGAAAGTTGGATGGATGTTATGCCGTTTTGCTTGTATCGCTCGAGATGACGTTTGTTTTCGTCTGGCTCGGCCTGCTTCACAGCCAGCGTCAGCTAATCGGCACCGCATCGTTTCACCTGTCGTTGGGGTTGCTTTTTCTGTTTGCACAGCTGGTTTGTGCATCCGGCCTGCGATCGAATCTGGTGGGGAGACTTGACTTTCAGATAGGTTCGACTGTTTTATATCTCCCCTATCTCGCCGCAATACTTCTGGTATACGTCACCGAAGGAACTCTTGCGGCGCAGAGACTGATTATCGGCTCCTTGGTCCTCTTCGGAATCTATCTATATCTGAGCGAGATCACAAGGTTGCAGTGCGCATGGAGCGGCTACGCGATCTCGTCCGGCATGTCAGCAGAAGCGCTTGACTTTCTCCTACGCGAAAGCCGTCGATCCATGGTTGCGCTGGTTCTCGCGCATTTGTTAGATTTGTTCATGCTGCCGATCATCTTCACAAGGCTGCAGGCAGCGCGTTGCCGACTTTTTTTTTCTGTTCTGGGAGCGCTGTCGTTCACATTGGTGGCCGATTCCCTGTTGTATGTGATGGTATTGTACTGGAACAGTGATAATCGATTCGAGCTCCTGTCAGGGGCATTCATATCCAGGGCGGCGGCCACTTTATGGTTGAGCGTGTTGCTCACAACATATTTGAAGAAGATTGAAAATGAGGTGGGTTCACGTACCCGCGGCGCGTTGGATATAGTATTTGCTTTCTTAGGCGGATACGGCAGATCGAAACTGCTTGAAGAGAGTTTGCGTGAATGGGAAGGGCGTTATCAGCAGGTCATGCGCAACGCCAGCGAGCTCATTGTCCTGCTCACGCCTGACGGAACCGTGCTGGATGCAAATCTTGCTGCAGCCAAAATCCTGCAGATGAAGTCGTCATTGGACGTGATAGGAGTCAATTTTTTCCAATACATGTATCACTCTGATGGAACTATGTTTCAGCTGGACTGTGTCGTCAAAGGCGATTATCAGACGCTTGAGGATGCAGGTACACGGTTTCAGGTGCTGCTTGGCAGCAGAAAGCGATTGATCTCCTGTTCGCTTTCGTTGCAGCGTCTGAAGGATCGTCCGGTGCTGGTTCTGATCGGCCGTGACGATACCGAAGAAATGCTTTTCGAAAAAGAGCGTCAACAGTTGCGGGAGCAGCTGGCGCATGTTCAGAGGATAGAATCTTTAGGACAGCTGGCGGGCGGGATTGCTCATGATTTCAACAATCATATTCATGCGATTCTCGGTCATGTGGATGTGATCAACTACATGCATGCACCGGCGGATGATGATGTTGCGCGCCATCTTGACAAGATAGCGGAGATTGCTGAACAGGCGGGACGTCTCACGAATCAGTTGCTTGGATTTGCCCGCAAGGGACAGTATCAGATTTGTCATCTGGATCTGCGTGAGCTTGTCGAGAAAAGCATCGGCATGATAATGCCTGAGAGTCAAACAGGACTGGATATTCAATTTCGTGCTCCGGCGGAACCGGTGAACGTGCATGGCGACAAGGTTCAGCTGCAGCAGGTCATCCTAAATCTGATGCTCAACGCGAAGGATGCCATGAAAAGCAATCACGGGCAGAGGTTGTTGGAGTTAATGATTGTCGATGCGGATAGCCTTGATTTGAAATTGAAACCTCCCGCTGAACTTCAGTCGCATTTTGATCCGTCTGATTTCTGCTGCATCGTCGTCAGAGACAACGGATGCGGAATGGACGACGACACTTTGAGCAAGGTATTCGAGCCGTTTTTCACGACGAAACCGATGGGAGAGGGCACCGGCATGGGACTTGCCATGGTATACGGAACGGTTATCAATCATCACGGATGGGTGCAGGTTTCCAGTCAATTGGGCGAGGGCGCGAGTTTCTATGTTTTCCTGCCTAAAGCCGTGAATGATCAGGCATGAGGATCGAAATATATTCAAATTGTCATTGACACTGCAGAGATGTAAATTACATTGAAAGCTGGCGGCATTTCGGATGATGCCATTGCATGATTTCCATTTCTGCCGCATAATTTATGCGGATCGCGGCCGACGGGGGGCGTGCCGGAGTTTGTGCGCTTTCAGACGGATCTCGACAATGACCTTTCTCGGGTGAGGGTTTGCGTGAAGATTTTGTCACGTTTCGTTTTCAGGAGAAGATTTAGATCGATCGGTGAATTCCAAACGGTTGCATCTGTCGCCATATAACGGCGCCCATGCGAGATCCGGAACCAGCTGTAATAATCAGAGTAAATTTTGATTCAGGATTCCTATCAGGGGTTGGTCAAGAACACATCATTGGAAAGGAACAGATCATGTCGGAGAGAACATTCCGCCCGCCAGCAGCGCCGTTATTGACAGTGGATCCTTATTTCAGCGTCTGGTCAATGACGGATAGGTTGTATGACGCAGACCCGTGTCATTGGACCGGTGTGCCGAACTCCTTGAACCTGATGTTGCGTATCGATGGAACGGCATGGAGGGTCATGGGCGTGCTGTCTCCGGATCTACGGAACAGTCGCAACTTGAACACACGGCAGCCGATGGGAATGGAGCAACGTTGTCTGGAGGTGCGTCCGCTAACAACGCATTATGAATTCTGTGCCTCCGGCGTTCTATTGTCATTAGATTTCCGTACTCCGTTTCTGCCGGATAACATGCAGGCGATGATGCGGCCGGTTTCCTATGTGGAGTGGAAAATCGCGTCCGAGGACGGGAAAGCGCACCGCGTGGAACTGTATTTTGATGTTTCGGCGGAGTTGTGTATCAACGACTGGAACGAGGCGGTGGATGGGAATCGAGACGTCATCGGAGGAAGGCCGGCGCTTTCCTTTGGTAACCGCGTGCAAAGGCCGTTGTGGCGTTCCGGCGACGATGTGCGGATCGACTGGGGACGAATTTGGATGGTTGCTCCCTCCAAAGCGAAGACTTCCATAGGTACGACGGAATTGCGCAGACGGTTTGTTGCCGGGGAGGTGCTTCCTGAGGACGCCCTGCCGGGATCGGAACCTGTATCGTCGGGGCTGCCGGTTATGGCCTGCATACAGGACTTCGGTTTGGTTAATGGTGCCGAACGCGGGGATTTCGTCGCAATTGCTTACGACGATGATCTGTCAATCGAGTATTTCGGAACCCAATTGCCGGCGGCGTGGAGGCGACAGGAGCCGGATTTTCGAGATATGTTAACCGCTGCGGTAAGAGATTATAAGACTCTTGCGGCCGGTTGTGATCGGATGGATAAGGAGGTCACCTCCGAAGCCGAGGCAATCGGCGGAGAAAAATATGCCGCGATCTGCGCCCTGTCATGGAGACAGGCTTTTGCCGCGCATAAGGCGGTTTATGACAAGGATGGAGGATTGCTTTTCTTTTCCAAAGAGAACTTCAGCAACGGCTGCATTGGCACTGTTGACGTAAGCTATCCATCCATGCCGTTGTTTCTGCGGTACTGTCCCGATCTGGTCCGCGGAATGATGCGGCCAATCTTCCGATATGCCGGCAGTGCCGATTGGCCGTTTGAATTCGCACCGCATGACGTTGGATGCTATCCTCTGGCCAATGGACAGGTGTACGAAGGCAACAGATTGGAATTCCAGATGCCTGTGGAGGAATGCGGCAATATGCTTCTGATGGCGGCAGCTTTGTCACATTATGCGAAATCGCAGGTGGAATTTTCGACGGATGAGTGGCGGCTCCTGCGTCAATGGGCGTCATATCTGTCGCATGTTGGTCTTGATATAGAACGGCAGCTGTGCACGGATGACTTCGCAGGGCATCTGGCGGGGAATGCCAACCTTGCCATCAAGGGAATTCTGGGGATTGGTGCTTTTGCGAAGCTCTGCGAGCAGCATGGACGGAACGATGATTATGTATTTTTCATGGAGAGGGCGCGTGAATTGGCGGCGGAGTGGTTGTCGCGCGCACAGTCCGATGATCATACTGTATTGGCTTTCGGCGAGACCGACAGCTGGAGTCTAAAATACAATCTGGTGTGGGATCGGCTGTTGGGGTTGAACCTGTTTCCGGAGGATTTGGCGACCAAGGAAATACGCTACTATTTGCGACGCATGTTGCGGTATGGCGTGCCGTTGGACAACCGCAGGACTTACACAAAGGCCGATTGGCAGGTGTGGATTGCTTCATTGGCTCAGGATCGTGGAGATTTTGAACGCTTGATTGCTCCCATATACAGATTCCTTGATGAGACGCCAAGTCGAATTCCATTCGGAGACTGGTACGGGACGACAGATGCGCTTGATCAAGCGTTTCGTGCGAGATCGGTGGTCGGCGGAGTGTTTCTGCCTTTCTTGTCAGAGAGAAGACTTCCATAAGGTGAATGCCGTGGAATATCTGCCGTCCAGATCCAGAAAGGGATGTGTCGCCTGAAATTTGCGAAAATGCAAGCTGTGGGTGCGGAACAGAAATACCGGAAATAGACCGACATTGCGCCGTGTGAACAAAACCGAACTCTGGATGCCGGTTCAATCCATCAGCAAGGAAGCGTGTATTGACAGGCGGAACTTCGGGATACCGGAAGGCCCGGTTCTGAAGAGCCGCATGAACGTCGGAAGCGGACGATGATGCTGTTCGGGAAAGGGTTGAAACGGTGCGAGGTCGCTCCTCATGGCCGGGATAGCTCTATTGTTAGGGCAGTTGCCTGTGTTTCGACGGAAAGAGAGGCATGGCTGCGTCGAGAGCCGGCGGCAGAGGATGTCCGAAAGGTCTTTGCCGGAGGCTGTTTCCACATTAAGAGGGGAGATGCGCCGGGCAGTTACGGATCGTTGCGCGGATCAGCCGAAGTTGCCGTTTGCGCTCTGGACGCGTCAGACGGAACAGACCTGATCAGGCGGGAATCTTCTGTCGACATGAATGTGCGGACGGTGAGCAATGTAGGCATGTGGATTTTCCAGCAGAAGCCGTTTCGGAGAGCATGTGGACGCAATGCTCAACAAGTTCGTGTCAGGCTGGCGGAAGAGTGTCCGGCCATTGCGGGATGCGCACTGAAAAAAGGGCGGAAATCCACCGGGAAGGCGGACTGGATTACGCAGTGATGATGTGAATGGAGAAGTTACGCCCCCAAGGGGGAACCCGCCCGTGCGATACGTGAAAGCTGCTCCCGGGAAGCAGAACAAGATCGGCGTCGTCACCAATCGCGGTTCGATGCGCTTCGTGTTTTACCGCAACTCCGTGACGGCGCGGTTGTTGATTCAATTTCTGAAACGGTTGATTCGCTCTTCACAAAGGAAAATCTTTCCGGTTCCGGACAGACTGCGTGTCCGTCACAGCAAGGAGCTGCGGGAATGTCTGTCGGAAAATAAAGCTTTCATTGAGATCTTATGTCTGCAACGTTACAGTCCTGACCTTGACCTGATGAATTGCTGAACCAGGGTTTGAATGGCGGCAGACCAGGAGGGCGGACTGAAAGTCAGGCGAAATCCGGCATCCTAAAGCTGCAGAAGCAACCGAAAAGGATCAAGTCCTTTTTCTTCCGGAACGAGTCCGTACAACAACGCCGGCCCAAGCACAAGTCTCTTCGCCGATGCGACGACGCATCCGGCGCCGGCTTTATTCCTCCTCGATCTGATCCGCAATCTCGTCCGCGATTTCGAAATTTGCAGTCACAAGCTGCACATCATCAAGTTCTTCCAGACGGTTGATCAAGCGCAATACCTGTCTGGCAACTGCGGGGTCGGCGAGCTCCACCGTGGACGATGGGCGACGGATGATTTCAGCGGCATCCGTGGTAATCTGTCGATCTGAAAATGCCTTGACCAATGTTTCGAAGTTTTCAGGATCGGACCAGACCTCGGCCACTCCGTCTTCGACATTCAGATCATTGGCACCGGCATCGAGAACCAGATCCATAAGCTTGTCTTCATCGGCCCACGGCCCGGTGATGACGAAATGCGCCTGCCTGTTGAACATACGGGCAACAGCGCCAGTGGTCGCCATACTGCCGTTGCAGCGATCGAAAGCGAACCGCACCTCACTGGAAGAGCGGTTGCTGTTGTCAGTCAGGCATTCGACCATGACTCCAACGCCGCCTGGGGCATATCCTTCATATACGATCTCCTTAAAAACCACATTACCGAGCTCACCGCATCCCTTTTTGATGGCACGTTCGATATTGAGATTAGGCATATTTGCGGCTCGGGCGGCTGTCAGGGCGGCGCGAAGGCGCGGGTTGGCGGACGGATCACCTCCACCCATCTTGGCCGCCACCATAATTTCTTTGCCCAGCCGTGAGAAAATTTTACCTTTTCTTTTATCAGCAGCTTCTTTTTGATGTTTGATATTGGCCCATTTGCTGTGTCCGGACATGAGATTCATCCCGTTTTTTTCGTTGTGAGGAACGTGTAGATTCCGGCGATTAATATAACTTTTTGGTGCTGTTTAGTCAAGTAAACTCGTGCTGGATCCCCGTGTCTTGCGCACGTTTAACCGTGTCGGACGCCTCCTCGTGCAATGTCCAACCCAATGTCCGGCTGCAATCCTATCCGGCGAATTACGCGAGAGCTTTTTAGGGGATGGTCAGGCGTTTCGGCGTCGGTACCACTCCGGGTGAATGTCGTAGTGGTTTATCTTGTAGTGGATCACGCGCGGCGAAAGATCGAGCTCCCTGGCGGCGGCCGACATGTTGCCGTCGTTACGCTTTAGTGCTTCGACAATCAACTCACGCTCAAAAGACGTTACTAAAGTGTTGAAAGAGACTTTCCCGTCCGGAAGCAAACTGCTGCCTGAGTCCTGCCCGATCTGAAGCGAGGGAGGCAGATTGTAACTGTGAATGCACTCGTCAGTGGCTGTCAACACGGCGCGCTCAATGCAGTTTTCCAGCTCCCTCACGTTGCCGGGCCAATGATATGCCATCAGCATGTTGATGGCAGGGGTGGAGAGGCGTTTAACGTTTTTCCCATATTTGAGGTTGTGCTTTGCGATGAAATGTTCAGAGAGCAGGACAATGTCGCAACGCCTTTTGCATAAGTCCGGCAACGTAATGGGGAAAATATTGAGTCTGTAATAAAGATCCTCCCTGAATTTTCCTTCCGCCATCAATTGTTCCAGATTGCGGCTTGTGGCGAACAGCAGTCTTACATCTGATTTAATCTCGGCATTACTGCCTAAACGGGAGAAAGTTCGCTCCTGGATGAAACGGAGCAGCTTGACCTGGGTTGTCAGCGCCAGGTCTCCGATCTCGTCAAGAAACAGAGTTCCGCCGTCCGCAGCCTCGGCACGGCCAATTCTGCGGTTGACGGCGCCTGTAAATGCGCCTTTTTCATGACCGAAAAGTTCACTTTCAACCAAATTCTCCGGCAGTGCCGCGCAGTTTATAATGACGAACGGTTTTGTGGCACGCGGACTGAGATTCCGAATCGCCTGCGCCACCAATTCTTTCCCCGTGCCCGAGCTCCCCCTGATCAACACGGTGGCGCTGCTGGGTGCAACCTGTCGGATTAATTCATAAATCCGCTGCATGGTCCGACAGTTTCCAATCAGTTGTCCGGGATTGCCGCTGTTGCGAAGCGCCTCCCGCAGTTTGCGGTTTTCATCCAGCAGAAGACGCCTCTCCTCATGCTCCATCCGGCAAGCGGAAACAGCCTCCGCCGTCAGGTTTCCTACGATTTCCAGCAGTTTGAGATCCTCTTCCAGACAGACGTTCGGGGTTACCCTTCGTTCGATACTCAGGGTTCCAACCACCTGTTCTCGGTAGAAGACAGGAACGCAGAGGAACGCCATGTGCTGTTCCTCTCGTCGGACCCCTGTGCGGTCAAGAAACCGCTTATCCTTTGCAATGTCCTCCACCAGGAGCGGCTTGCCGGTTTCCGCAACAATTCCAGTGATTCCCTCTCCGGGATGATAGCGGCCGCGGCGTCTTTCTTCTTCGTCCAAGCCATGCGACGCCTCGATGGCGAATACGTTGCCTTGCCGGAGGGTGAAAGTTCCACGCAGCATGCCCATTTGGTGGTGTAGGATCGTCAGAACCCTGTCGAGCAGCGCGGAAATGTTTCGTTCATGGACGACGGAAGCGCTAATTTCGCGAAGCACCGCGATTTCGGCTGCAAGTTGATTATGCATGATTGCATAATATAGCGACGAGAAGTGCTCATTTCAAATATCGGGCGACAATCCTGGCCACAGCCTCGTGAGTGTCTTCGCAGCTGCTGAAACCGGTCAGACGGAAATAGCCTTCGCCGCAGCTGCCGAAGCCGGAGCCTGGCGTGCCTACCACATGACATTCGTGGAGCAGCCTGTCAAAGAACGCGATCGAGCTTGTGCCGCGGGGCAATTTCCACCAGACGTATGGCGAGTGTTCTCCGCCGAAGACGGTCATTCCGGCATCCGTCAGACCGGTGCGAATGGTGCGTGCGTTTCTCTTGTAATATTCAATTTGCAATGAAATTTGAGCCAGTCCGTCATCGGAATAAGCAGCTTCTGCCGCACGTTGCACGGGGTAGGAAACGCCGTTGAATTTCGTGCTCTGACGCCGCCGCCACAACGCATGCAGTTGTTTTGGAATATCGCTTGGGATCACGCAATACGCGCATCGCAGACCGGTGAATCCGGCCGTCTTGGAGAAAGAACGGAATTCAACAGCCACTTCTCTGGAGCCGGGAATTTCATAGATGCTCCGTGGAAGCGTCGGATCGCCGATGTAAGCCTCGTATGCAGAGTCGAACAACAGCAGCGCCCCTTCGCGCTGCGCGTATTGCACCCACGCCGACAGTTGCTCTCTTGTGAATGCTGCGCCGGTCGGATTGTTCGGAGAGCATAAATAAACTACATCCACCTGATTGCGGGGAGGTTCCGGCAGAAAACCTGTGGCCTCGGTGCAGGGGAGATATTGCAGGGTAGCTTTCCTTCCGGCCATCAGGTTGCTGTCTCTGTAGACCGGGTAGACCGGATCGCAGATGGCAATCCGGCAGTCGTGTGCAAATAGCTCCTGAATGTTGGCCACGTCACATTTGGCGCCGTCGCTGATGAAGATTTCATTTTCGGCGATATCGATCTTGCGGTGTCTGTAATCGTGATCGCAGATAATTGCCCGCAAAAATTCATATCCCTGCTCCGGTCCATATCCGCGGAATGTCCTTGCCGACGCCATCTCGTCCACCGCACGATGCAACGCCGCAATGACGGCGGGAGCCAACGGCAGCGTCACGTCGCCTATCCCCAGACGGATTATTTTCTCCTGTGGATTGGTTTTGCTGACGGCTGTAACTTTCTGGGCGATTTCAGCGAACAGATAATTTTCCGAAAGTTCCTGGTAGAAAGGATTTGTCGCAAACATTCCGATGCCTCTTCAATTTAATCAATTAAATAGTCCCCGGAGAAAACCCGTGTCGCGGGCCCCGTCATATACACGTGATTATCCGCTTCATTCCATTCAATATCCAGCCTGCCGCCGTCCAACTGAACCGTGATGTGACGTTCCGTGCGGCCGGTGACTACGCCGGCCACGCACGTGGCGCTGCTCCCGGTGCCGCAGGCCAGTGTGATCCCGCAGCCGCGTTCCCATACCCGCATGCGCACATGGCGGCGATCCAGCACCTGCACGAATTCGATATTGCTTTTCTGCGGAAAGTGCGGATGATGTTCCATTTCCGGACCGTCGGTCTCCAGACGGATTGTGTCGATGTCCCGGACAAAAACAACGAAGTGCGGATTGCCCATGGACACATCGGTTCCGGTGAAGCGGTTTAAAGTGATCTCCACATCTCCCACATGCGGTTCCCCCATGTCGACTCTGATGCTGTGGTCGGCAAGCAGGCGCGGCAGTATCAGCCCCGCGCGAGTGGATAATTCAAACTCGGAGCCGGTCGCCAGTCCCTCTTGCGCGATGTAATCCGCGGCACATCGTGTAGCGTTGCCGCACATTTCGGTTTCGGTTCCGTCTGAATTGTAAATTCTCATTTCGAAACGCTTGTCGCCGATGCGTTTCAGAGTCACCAGGCCGTCCGCGCCGATGCCGAAATGCCGATCGCAGACGGACTTGGCGATCTCCCTAAAATCGGCACGTGGCTCCTCGTCGGAATTTACGAGAACAAAATCATTTCCCAGTCCGTGATATTTAACAAACCGCATGTTTCATACTCCCAAGAATTGTTGGACGGTTCTACTGACTTTGATGGCGTCCGCTATGGCGCGCACCACAAGTGACGGTCCGTTCGCGGCGTCACCGGCGATGAAAACATTGCGAGCCGCAATCGCAGGCTCTGGTTTGAGAAATCCCATTGCCAGCAAGACCAGATCCGCCGGGACTTGTTCATGTTTTCCGGAAGATGGCGTGAATTGCAGTGGCCGCCCTGTCTGCGAACATTTCCACTGCACAGGCGCGACATCAACTGCACAGACCGCGCCGTCTCGCCCCACGAAGCTTGTGGTCTGAAGATTCCAGCGGCGCACTACGCCCTCCTGATGGCTGGAGGATGTGCGGAACATATAAGGCCACATCGGCCATGGCGTCGAATCGGAGCGAGTCAGCGGCGGTTTGGGCATGATCTCGATCTGCGTCACACTTGCGGCGCCCTGCCTGTTGGCGAGGCCCGCGCAATCCGCACCGGTATCACCTCCGCCGATGATAACGACCTTTTTGCCAGCAGCCGAAACACAGCCATTGAGATAATCCAGAGCAAATTCTATGCCCTCAAGCCCGCGGTTTTCAACGTCGATATTCCGCGGAGTTGGCGTTCCCGTTGCCAATATGACGGCGTCAAACGAACGTAACAGGAAATGGTAGGACACGTCTGTTCCAATTGCCGTATCACAGCGGAACGTGATGCCGGAGGCCTTCATGAGCTCTATTCTTCTGTCGACGATCGACCGATCCAGTTTGAATGACGGAATGCCATACCGCAGCAGCCCGCCGGGAAGGTGCCTCTTCTCGAAGACAGTCACATGACAGCCTGCGCGGCGCAGCAGCATGGCCGCGCCAAGCCCAGCCGGTCCGGAGCCAACAATCGCGACATCTCGATGATTGTCGGTAAGCGGCAACGGCGGTGAAACCCAAGCCTGGGCAAAAGCGTTTTCGACGATGTACTTTTCGATCTGTCTGACCATGACTGGCTCCCTGATCAGCTGGAGAGTGCAGCTGCCTTCGCACAGCGCCGGACAGATGCGGGCGGTGAATTCCGGCATGGGACTGGTGGATTCAAGCAGATCCCATGCAGCTCTCAGGTTTCCGCTACGAATCTGTTCGTGAATATCAGGAACCGGATTCCCCAGCGGACAGCCGCTGCCATGACAGAACGGAATGCCGCAGTGCATGCATCGCGAACTCTGCTCGATGATTTCCTCATGAGAAAGAATCCGTTCGACTTCGTCAAAATCGGCGACCCTTTCGGCGATCGGCCGATACACGTCGCCTATGCGAGAGATGTGCAAGAAATTTTTTTCCATGACTGTGCTCGTAATCTCCGAATCATGCGGTATCAAGTTTGCTATCTTAGAGTGTGGGATTTCGCCATAAGCTGCTTTCGATACTCGACCGGGAAAACCTTGACAAAACGACCGCGTTCCGCCGTCCAGTTGTTCAGGATGCACGCGGCTTTCTGGCTTCCTGTCGCCGCGTAATGCTCATGTATCAACGACAACAGTCTACTTTCATCGTCGCTGTTTGGCGGCACTGATTCCAGATCCACCGTATCGGGGTTGCACTTGAGATCGAAATCATTGTTGCAGTCGTAGACGTAGGCAATACCCCCGGACATACCTGCTCCGAAATTGACTCCGACAGGTCCAAGCACCGCAACACATCCTCCTGTCATATATTCGCAGCCGTGATCACCTCCGCCTTCAAGCACTATAGTGCTGCCGCTGTTGCGAATCGCGAACCGTTCGCCCACAAGTCCGTTGAGGAAAATCTTTCCCGCAGTTGCTCCATATCCTACCACGTTTCCCGCGATAACGCTTTCGGAGGGAACATACGCGGCCGTTTCCGGAGCTCTGATGATGATGACTCCCCCCGACAAACCTTTTCCGACAAAATCGTTTGCGTCTCCGATCAGTTCAAGTGTTACGCCGGGAGCCAGGAAGGCACCGAAACTCTGTCCCGCGCATCCACGTAATCTGATGCGCACGGTTCCTTCAGGAAGGCCTTTCGCTCCAAAGCGGCGTGCGATCTCCCCGGAAATCCCGGCACCGCAGCTGCGATCCACATTGGCGATGTTCTGTTCCAGCTCGACCGGCGTGCCGGTGCTGAGTGTGTCCCGCAACTTGGGAATGAGCACACGGGCATCGAATCCCCGTGCGCGTGCCGGACTCTCCACAAAGCGCTGGCTGTCGTCAGAATGTCGCTTGAAGACATTGTTGAGATTGATGTTCTTGATCTTGAAAAAATCTTCCGCGCCATCGACCTCCAGCAGATCGCTGCGTCCGACTGCCTCATTCAAAGTCCGCAGTCCCAGCGTCGCAAGTATCCCACGGACTTCAGACGCCAGCATCAGCAAGAAATGCTCTATGTATTCCGGCTTGCCGGCGAAACAGCGGCGCAGTTCAGGATCCTGCGTTGCCACACCGACAGGACAGGCGTTGGTGTGGCAATGGCGCATCATGACGCAGCCCAGGCACACCAACAGGGTTGTCGCGAATCCAAACTCCTCGGCGCCAAGCAGGGCTCCGATTGCCACATCCCTGCCAGTTTTCAATTGACCGTCAACTTGCAATTTAACTCTGCTGCGCAGGTGATTCAGCACGAGAGTCTGCTGTGTTTCCGCCAATCCCAGCTCCCATGGCAGACCCGCATGTTTGATGCTGGTCAACGGCGACGCACCTGTACCTCCGTCATATCCGCTGATCAAGATAACATCCGCGCCGGCTTTTGCAACACCGGCTGCGATGGTGCCGACTCCGACCTCTGAAACCAGCTTTACCGATATTCTTGCGGACGGATTGACGTTGCGCAAATCTGAAATCAGTTGCGCCAGATCCTCTATTGAGTATATGTCGTGGTGCGGGGGAGGGGAAATCAGTGTTACGCCGGGGGTCGAATGCCGCACCCTGGCAATCTCTTCGTCCACCTTGTATCCCGGCAGCTGACCGCCTTCTCCCGGTTTCGCCCCTTGTGCCATCTTTATCTGCAAATCCCTGGCTCCGGCGAGATACTCCAACGTCACACCAAATCTCCCGCTGGCAACTTGGCGTATGGCGCTGTCTCTTCTCTCGCCGTGAGCGCCCGGGGTGGCGCGGAGCGGATCCTCTCCTCCCTCTCCGCAATTGCTCATGGCTCCAAGACGGTTCATCGCGACGGCGATCGCTTCGTGCGCCTCAGGGCTTAGCGACCCCAATGACATGGCGCCGGAAACAAAACGTCGCACGATGACTTCCGCGCTCTCCACATCTTCCACGGGTATGGGCTCCCCGCGCCTGAAGCGGAATAGAGATCGAAGCGTGCAGGGCCGTCCGGATTGGTTGTTTATCTCGTCCGCATATTGCCGATAGACTTCAGCGTCGTTATTCTGCACCGCGCGACGGAAAAGAGTCAGTGACTGGGGCGTCCACAGATGTTGCTCTCCGTCCAGACGCCATGCATATTCGCCGCCCGAGGTGAGGAGTTTACGCCGCTCAGCTTTTTCGCATCGCTCAGCCGTCTCGCGGGCAATATCCTCCAGCCGCAGACCTCCGATACGCGACGTCGTTCCTGGGAAATATGAGTCGATGACGCTCTGGTCCAGTCCGACAGCCTCGAACATCTGGGCCGAACGGTAACTGCGTAACGTGGATATACCCATTTTCGACATGATTTTCAGCAGCCCCTTGTCGACGGCGTGGATATAGTTTTCAGTCGCCTTGGCAGGGTCCAGCGGTATGTTTCCGTCGGCGCAGAGCTGGCGGACGCACTGCAACGCGAGATAGGGATGGATGGCTGTCGCTCCGAATCCAAGGAGCAGGGCATAATGCATGACTTCCCGAACCTCTCCGGATTGCACGATCAGACCTACCGGAGGTCTGAGTCCGGCATTGACCAGAGCGCGGTTGACTGCCCCCAGCGCAAGGAGTGCCGGCATCGGAACATCCCCGTGGGGCAGGTCACGATCAGAAAGAATCAGGATCCTCTGTCCGGACAGCACCTTATCCTTGGCGGTTTTCGCCAGCAGATCCAGCGATTCCCGCAGATCACCGTTCCATCCCGTTTTCAGTACAAACGAGTTGAATCCGTCTATGCGGACATGCGTCAGCCGTTGCAGATCCTCGTCAGTAAGAACAGGCCGCGGCAGTTTTATGAGTCTGGCGTGTTCAGGTGTCTCCTCAAGAATGTTTCCGTGGTTTCCAATGTAGGTTACCAGACTCATGACCAGCTCCTCACGTATGGGATCGATCGGAGGATTGGTGACCTGCGCGAACAGCTGCTTGAAGTAATTGTAGAGCAGCGGATGACGGTGCGAAAAAACGGCCATGGCGCTATCGTTGCCCATGGAGCCGGTCGGTTCGTATCCGTTAAGAGCCATCGGCTTCACAATCACTTCTACATCCTCGCGGCTCCAATGGAAGATGTTTAGGCGGCGCCGCAAATCAGACATTGGGGGAGGAGGCATCACCGAGTCAAAAAGGCCGTGGACGGTAATCCGGTTTTCCTCCACCCACCGTCTGTAGGGCGCTTGTCGTGCAAGTGTATTTTTTATCTCACGATCGTCGACCAGTCGGTGATTTTCCAAATCGCACCAAATCATCTCGCCGGGGCTAAGACGACCTCTGCGTAACACATGGCCCGCCGGAAGATCGGCGACCCCGCTCTCGGACGCAAGTACGAAAATCCCGTCATCGGTAAGTGCGTAGCGGGCAGGGCGCAACCCGTTGCGATCCAGCATTGCGCCCGCATTGATTCCGTCCGAGAATGCCACCGCCGCGGGACCGTCCCACGGCTCCATCAGCGCGGAGTGATACTCAAAAAAGGCGCGTACATCTCTTCCCAGATGATACTTAGCCCCCCACGCCTGAGGGATCAGCATCAGCATGGCGTGTGGTAGCGTGCGGCCGGATAAAACCAACAGTTCGAGCATCCGATCCAACGCCGCAGAGTCGCTGGTGGGCGCGTCGATCAGAGGCAGGCACTCTTTCAGTGCGTCTCCGAACAACGGACTTTTCAGTGACATCTCGCGGGCGCGCTGCTGATTGAGATTGCCCTTGATGGTGTTGATTTCGCCGTTATGAGCCAGATAGCGGAATGGGTGTGCCATGGCCCATGATGGGAACGTGTTGGTGCTGAACCGCTGGTGCACCAGTGCTAGGGGCGAGTTGAAAAGAGGCTCCGCCAAGTCGGGAAAGAATTTTTCCAACTGTGTTGCCAGCATCAGTCCCTTGTAGACGATGGATGTGCGGGAAAAACTGCAGAACGTGATGTGCGGAAACTTTTTCTCCAGCACACGCCGGGCAACAAACAACTGTCGATCGAAAGCCTTGGGGTCTGTGGATCCGCCCGTTCCGACGAAGCACTGTCGGATCGCCGGCTGTGTGCGTCTGGCGGCTTTACCGATCGCATCCGGGTTAACCGGTACGGTGCGCCAGCCGAGGACGACAAAACCACGGAACTCCAGTTCCTTTTCAATGGCATCCGACGCGTCCTCTCCGCCGAAAATCATCGCCACGGCATAGCGGCCCCGCTCCGGTAGACTGAATGGAACGCACGCACGGAAAAAAGTGTCCGGGAGTGATGTCAGAATACCGGCTCCGTCTCCTGTGTCGGGGTCGCTTCCGGATGCTCCGCGGTGCATGAGTTTATTCAAGACCTCCAGTCCCATTTCCACAATCTGTCTGGACGGCCGGCAGTGCAAGTCGGCGACCAGACCGACTCCGCATGAATCATGTTCGTTTCCGGGATGATACAGTCCGCATTCCGTCGGCAAACCTCTCCTAAAGGCGGGGAGAGGCCGCCCGATACAACTTTGAACCATTGGAACTATCCTCCTCACGCGTTCACGGCGCACATGTCCACAGGTGCGTGTTTGATGCAAGCAGATTTTGTGCCAATCCGCCGGCGACTTCCGTCGTTTCACGTATGCGGGATCCGAAACAGATGGCCTTGTTACAAAATTTTCCGAAAGCGGTACAGGGTTTTTACAAAAACGTAAATTCATTCCGCAAATCATTCTGCTTGACGCTGCGGCGGTGCGGGCGCACGCGCGAAACAGAATCCCGCTAAACAGGTTTGACTTAATCGACAACCGATGCTCTATTTTCTGCCGACGGGTATTCAACGGCAGATGCGCAAAGCGGTGTTTTGGCACGGGAAATGCTACCGTTTTCTGCAGTGTGTCTCTTGTCCGTGTCGAACCTCACAAAAGGAGAAGAAAATGAGTAACTGCAGTCGCCGTCACGCCATAAATGCCGTCGCGTCCTCCATTGTTCCGCCTCCATGTCAGGGAAAGCAGTTCGATCTCGATTTTTACGGAGACGATGTCTTCAATACCGCCGCCATCTGTCGGTATCTGCCTAAGAATACCGCCGCCAAACTGTTGGCGACCATCCGCGACGGTCAGCCGCTTGATCCCGCCATCGCCGGAGATGTCGCACACGCTATGAAAACATGGGCTCTTGAGCGCGGGGCGACTCATTTCACGCACTGGTTCCAACCGCTCAATGGCGGAACGGCGGAGAAGCACGACGCTTTTCTGGAGCCTCTCGGTGACGGTCAGGCGATCATGTCTTTTTCCGGCAGAAACCTGATTGTCGGAGAGCCTGACGCGTCCAGTTTCCCGTCCGGAGGTCTGCGTTGCACGTTCGAGGCGCGTGGATATACGGCGTGGGATCCGACCAGTCCGGCTTTCATCAAGCGCCACGCCAACGGGGCAACACTCTGCATCCCGACCGCGTTCTGTTCATACACAGGCGAAGCTCTTGATAAGAAAACCCCGCTCTTGCGCTCCATTCAGGCTTTGCAGAAATCAGTGCGCCGTCTGATGGATTGCTTCGGACAACCGGCGGCGCGAGCCAAAGTGACCCTGGGTCCGGAGCAGGAATACTTCCTGATAGATAAGAACTTCTATCTGCACAGGCCGGATTTGATACAAACTGGACGGACACTGTTCGGCGCTCCTCCCGCGCGTCATCAGCAGCTTGAGGATCATTATTTCGGTTCGATTAAGCCGCGGATTCTTGCTTTCATGACCGATTTGGAACAGGAGCTGTGGAGGTTGGGGATACCCGCCAAGACCAGGCACAATGAGGTGGCTCCCGCGCAATTTGAGGTTGCGCCAATATTCGAAGAATTGAATTTGGCCGTGGATCATAACATGCTGCTCATGGAGCTGCTTCGTCAGGTCGCCGATCGGCATGGATTGATTTGTTTGCTTCACGAAAAACCATTCGCCGGAATCAACGGTTCCGGTAAGCACAACAACTGGTCAGTCTCGTACGGGAACAAGAATCTGCTTGAGCCAGGCGACGATCCGCAGAGCAACGCCATCTTTCTGACCGTTCTCTGCGCGGTGATCAGTGCGGTGGACACTCATGCTGATCTGCTGCGTTCCACAACAGCTTCCGCCGGGAACGACCATCGGCTCGGAGCCAACGAGGCTCCGCCAGCCATCGTCTCGATCTTTTTGGGCGATCAACTGACCGAAGTCATCGAACAGTTGGAGGGCGGCTCGCATCACGCCAGACATGTTCCGGGTGCCATCCGCATCGGCGTTGATACTTTGCCGCCGTTGCCAAGAGACGCAACCGATAGAAATAGAACAAGTCCGTTCGCTTTCACCGGAAACAAATTCGAATTCAGGGCTGCTGGTTCCAGTCAGTCTTGTGCCGGATTCAATATGGTGCTCAACACCATCATAGCTGAGGCAATGGATTCTATCTCCGAACAACTGGAAAACTTGCCGAAGGAGAATTTCAACAAGAAGTTGCAACAGGTCTTGCGCTCAACCATTTCCGCTCACAAGCGGGTAATATTCAACGGCGACAATTATGCTCCTGACTGGTGCGAGGAGGCTGCGCGCCGGGGACTGCCCAACTTTCGTTCGACCATGGAGGCGTTGCAGGCATTGCGGGATTCCTCCAATCAGGATCTGTTCATTCGCTACGGAGTTTTCTCCAAGGCTGAGTTGTCGTCGCGCTATGAAGTCTTCCTGGAAGAATACCACAGGAAGATCCGCATTGAGGGGCAGGTTGCATTGGAAATTGCCAAAACCATGATTTTACCGGCGGCGGTGGAGGATTTTCGCCGCAGGAGTTCGGCACTGTCCGCCGCGAATGCCGTCGCCATCGGCGTCGATGGTTTGCGTCAGTCCGCCGAGGCGTTGGCGACTTTGCTGGAGAAGCTTTACTCGGCATGCGATCATCTGGAGGCCGCTCTGCCAGGGAAGCATGAGGATATTTTGGAAGCGACCGAGTCTCTGCGTCATATCGTTGACAGACTTGAGACCCAGTTGGATGATGAGAGCTGGCCCTTGCCAAAATATCGGGAGATGCTCTTCGTTTATTGAAACGGGACTCGTCTATGTCGGAAGAACTGAAGCACGAGTGCGGGGTCGCACTGTTGCGTCTGCGCCAGAGCAGCGATTACTTCGCCGCGCGTTACAACGTGCGCAATTTCGGGAATCGCAAGCTGGCTCTATTGCTCGAGAAACAGCATAATCGGGGTCAGGATGGTGCAGGCATTGCGGCGTTGCGGCTTGACGCCGTGTCAGGGGAACCCTACTACAGATTGGAAAAGTCCAACAGTGCTTCAGCTCTTGTCGACATTCTTTCTAAGCTTGATGATATCCCGTGGTTCAGCGAAATATTGCTGGGGCATCTACGCTATGGGACATTCGGCTGCCGCTCCCTGGCGGCATGTCATCCTGTGATTATAGAAAACTCCCATCGTAACCGCACCATCCTGCTAGCCGGCAATTTTAATCTTACCAATACGGCTGCGCTCTTTTCCAGACTGACATCCTTGGGGCACCATTTGCCGGATGTTTTGGACAGTCACATCCTGGTGACCATGATTGAACACAGTCTGGACGAAATGTACGCCGACGACGATGTGAATTACTCTCCTGATCTGATGCGGCTATTCAAAAAGACGGCATCGGAGTGGGACGGCGGATATTTTTTATGCGGTGCGCTTGGTAGCGGAGAAAGTTTTGCCTTGAGGGATCCGAATGGAATCCGTCCCGGATACTGGTATTTCAACGAGGAGTTGGTGGTGACGGCATCGGAAAGACCCGCGATACAAACAGCGTTCGATCTGGCTAGCGCCGAGGTGGAGGAACTGCCTCCGGGTGCTCTGTTGCTTGTGGATCGGCAGGGGAAGGTCAGCGTCAGGCAATGTCTGGAGCCGATGCGGCCGCGACGCTGTGTATTCGAGCGCATTTATTTCTCTCGCGGCAACGATGCCGATATTCAGCGCGAACGGCGGAAGATGGGGAAACTACTGACCGATGCGGTTCTGGATGCGGTAGATCATGATTGGGACAACACGTTTTTTTCCTACATACCGAACACCGCATATAGCTGTTTCCTCGGAATGTTGGAGGAATTGGTTGTCCGACATCAGGGCAGGACGCTTCGTTTCGGACAAATTGCGGTCAAGGACGTGGGCTTCCGGACTTTCATCTCAGACGCGGAGAGCCGCAAGGAACTCTCGATGCATACTTACGATGTCGTCTATGGTCTTGTGCATCAAGGGTCGGATAACCTCGTGGTGCTGGACGACTCCATCGTACGTGGAAACACTATGCGTCATTGCATTCTTCGAATACTTGATCGGCTCGGTCCTAAACGGATTGTTGTGGTGTCGGCCGCACCGCCGGTCTGTTATCCTGACTGTTATGGTATTGACATGGCAAGTCTGGGGGAATTGGTTGCATTCGAGGCGGCTGTGTCAATAGTGCGCAGCAATAATATGGACAAGCTTTTTCAGGAGTGCGTGGCGGCGGCTCGAAGCGATTTGCTGCTGCCAGACGACAAAATGGAAAACAGGGTAAAACCGATTTACGAGGCGATAGGATTTCAGTCGTTGTGCGAGGAGATCGGTAGAAGACTGTGTCCGGAGGGATTGCGCGCGGAGCTGCGCGTAGTTTTTCAGACGCCAGAGAATCTTGGGAGGGCATGTCCAGACCATACGGGTGATTGGTATTTCTCCGGAGATTATCCGACTCCGGGGGGGAATCGCGTTGTAAACCAGGCTCTGATCAATTATGTTGACGCAGTAGACCGGAGGGCATACTGAATGAGAAACACCGGAAGGCATTTTTTAGCTTTAGCGGACGGAACAGTCTTTTACGGCAGATCCCGCGGGGCCGCCGTGGACACGGTTGGAGAGGTGGTTTTCAACACTGGTATGACCGGGTACCAGGAAATCGTCTCTGATCCATCCTATGCCGGTCAGTTTGTGACACTTACGGTGGCGGAAGTCGGTAATTATGGCTGTAATGCAGAGGATATGGAATCACGGGGATTCTTTCTGCGCGGTCTGGTGGTGCAGGAGCTGAACGAGCCGTCCAATTTCCGATCGACTTCATCTCTGACGGAGCTTTTGCGTTCCGAGGGTGTCCCTGTGCTGTCTGATGTTGACACGCGTAGGTTGGTGATGTTGTTGCGTTCCGGTGGGACGCAGAAGGCTTTTCTGCACGGCTCTGAGAAGAATGTCAGTCCGGAGGACGGGATCCGTCTGGCGAACGAATGGTGTGGACTGGATGGACAGGATTATGCGTCCGAAGTGAGTGTCGCTGAGCCGTTTGAATGGAACGACTCTGGAGATCTTCACGTCGTCGTGTACGATTTCGGCGTGAAATATAACATTTTGAGACTGCTGGGATCGCAGAATCTGCGTTTGACGGTGGTGCCTGCGGGCACCGCTGCCAGTTCGGTGTTGGCTATGAATCCGGACGGCGTGTTTCTGTCTAACGGGCCGGCGGATCCATCCGCCGTCAAAGGAGCGATTGATGCCGCCCGCACTTTGATCGGCAAAATACCGATAATGGGAATTTGCCTGGGGCATCAGATCCTTGGCATTGCCTCCGGATGCGAGTGTGGTCGGTTGAAATTCGGACATCATGGCTGCAATCATCCGGTGAAGGATATGCGTACCGGAGAGGTGTCCATCACCAGTCAGAATCACAACTTCGCGCTGGGATCGGAGCGATTCCCCGAAGTGTTGGAGGTCACGCACATTAATTTGAACGATCAGACGATTGAAGGCATCAGGCATCGTCACGAGCCGATGTTCTCAGTGCAATATCATCCTGAGTCAGCACCTGGTCCGCATGACGCCGCCGCTGTTTTCAAGGAGTTCAGAAAGTTACTCGAAAGATAGGGAATGAATATGAGCAAGTTCATATTTGTTACTGGCGGGGTAGTTTCAAGCCTCGGCAAAGGCATCACTGCCGCCAGTCTGGCGCTGTTGCTTAAACGTCGCGGCTACCGGATTGCGATGCAGAAGCTCGATCCTTATCTGAACGTCGATCCGGGAACCATGTCGCCCTATCAACATGGAGAGGTGTATGTGACAGACGACGGTGCGGAGACTGATTTGGATCTCGGGCATTATGAACGTTTCGCCGGCGTCACTTGTTCTCGGTCAAGCAACTTCACATCGGGGCGGATTTACGGGAATGTCATTGCGAAAGAGCGCGCGGGAGGGTATCTCGGCAGGACGGTACAGGTGATTCCGCATGTCACCGATGAGATCAAGGCCGCCATCTATTCCGTTGTCACGCCGGACACCGATATTGTGATAACGGAAATCGGAGGTACGGCCGGCGACATAGAATCTCTTCCGTTTTTGGAGGCGGCGCGTCAGTTCAAGCACGAGGCGGGGGAGGGCAATGCGGTCTTCCTCCACCTGACGCTGCTTCCGTTCATTCGTGCGGCGGGAGAACTAAAGACCAAGCCGTCGCAGCAGTCGGTCGGCATTCTTCGTAACATTGGCATCTTCCCGGACATCTTGGTTTGTCGCACCGAGGTTCCGGTGGAGGAAGAGCATCGGAAAAAACTGGCACTCTTTTGCAACGTGCCTCTTGATCTGGTGATTGAGGAACGCGATGTGCGTCATTCAATTTACGAGGTGCCGCTGGAATTAGCGAGTCAGAGGTTGGATGAGAAGATTCTTCGTCTGCTGAGACTTTCTGAAAATGAACTGGACATGGCGGATTGGAGGCGCATCGTTGACGCGGCGGTGCATCCGCGCTGTGCCTGCCGGATTGGATTGGTTGGGAAATACACGTCTTGTCGTGATGCCTACAAGAGTATTTTTGAGGCTCTGGCGCATGCCGGCATTGCACGGTATGCGCGAGTCGAAATAGTCGCAGTTGAGGCGGAAACGCTGGAATCAGGGGATGCCAATTTGCTGGACTTGGATGGGATTGTGGTTCCTGGCGGTTTCGGAACGCGTGGTATTCCTGGTAAAATCAGGGCCATTGAATATGCCAGAACAAGAAATGTTCCGTTACTGGGAATCTGCCTCGGCATGCAATGCATGGTGATCGAATACGCCAGGCACGTGTTGGGATGGCATGATGCGGACAGCTCCGAGTGGAATTCCAGTTCTCAACATACGGTGATTGACCTGATGCCGGAACAACGCGGAGTTACTACCAAGGGGGGGACGATGCGGCTGGGCAGCTTCCCATGCGTACTGTCGGAAGGTAGCCGCGCCAGGGCATTGTACGGAGAGGATCAAGTCGAGGAACGGCATCGGCACCGTTACGAATTCAATAACCTCTTCCGCGACGAGTTCTCCGGCGGAGGGCTGCGTATTGTCGGAACATCTCCCGACGGCCGGCTGGTGGAGATTTGCGAGCTTGTTGATCATCCGTTTTTCATCGGTTGTCAGTTCCATCCGGAATTCAAGTCCCAACCGGCCTGTCCGCACCCGCTGTTCTTGGGTTTGGTAGACGCCGCATTGCAATATAAGGAGCGTTTGCATTATGCCAAAACGCACTGATATCAAGAAAATTCTACTGATTGGTTCGGGCCCGATCGTGATAGGGCAGGGGTGCGAGTTCGACTATTCTGGAGTTCAGGCGTGCAAGGTCCTGAGGCAGGAGGGCTTTGAGCTGGTGCTTGTGAACAGTAATCCGGCGACTATAATGACGGATCCTGAGTTTGCGGATCGCACGTATATCGAACCTCTGACTCCGGAATGCCTTTATGAAATCATCAGACGCGAACGCCCTGACGCGTTATTGCCGACCTTGGGTGGACAGACGGCGCTTAATCTCGCGATGGAGTTGTATGATAAGGGCGTCTTGCAACGATATCAGGTGGAGATGATAGGGGCCAGCGCCGAAGCAATTCGCCGGGCCGAGGATCGACAGCTTTTCAAGGCCGCCATGCACGGTATTGGTTTGGAATTGCCGCTTTCCGGTTCGGCTCATTCTTTGGAGGAAGCCCGTTCTGTGGCCGGAACAATCAACCGCTGGCCCTTGATTATCCGGCCCGGATTTACGCTGGGGGGAACCGGCGGTGGCATTGCGCATAACGAGCATGAGTTCGACGAGATTGTGTCACGAGGTCTGGCCGTCAGTCGCAACAGCGAAGTTCTGATTGAAGAATCGTTGCTCGGTTGGAAAGAATAC
This sequence comes from uncultured Victivallaceae bacterium, assembly GCA_964402715.1. Taxonomy (GTDB): domain Bacteria; phylum Verrucomicrobiota; class Lentisphaeria; order Victivallales; family Victivallaceae; genus CALXOD01. The sequence continues at coordinate 18,389 of CAYODJ010000003.1, read as the reverse complement.
GAATTAGAGGTCATACGTGACCGAAAGAACAATGCGGTGGTCGTATGTTCCATCGAGAACATAGATCCGATGGGCATCCACACCGGGGACTCCATCACCGTTGCCCCGGCTCAGACGCTCTCCGACAGGGAATACCAGCGGATGAGAGACGCGAGTCTGGCGGTCATGCGCGCAATAGGTGTGGAGACAGGCGGATCCAACGTTCAGTGGGCGGTGAATCCAAGCGACGGCCGACAGTACGTGATTGAAATGAACCCTCGCGTTTCGAGATCTAGTGCTTTGGCGAGTAAAGCGACGGGCTTCCCGATTGCCAAGATTGCGGCATTGTTGGCCGTCGGGTACACGCTTGACGAAATCAGCAACGACATTACTAAAAAAACGCCTGCGTGCTTCGAACCGGCTCTGGATTACGTGGTTACAAAGGTGCCGCGTTTTACATTCGAGAAATTTCCAGCGGCGGATTCCACCCTTGGGACACAGATGAAATCCGTCGGTGAGGTCATGGCGATTGGCCGGAATTTTAAACAGTCGCTGCAAAAGGCCTTGCGTTCGCTTGAGACAGGCAGGGCTGGTTTCGGCGCGGACGGACGTGACGCGAAGCTTCAGTCAATGAGCGACGAGGAACTGACGGGGGAGCTTTCCCGTCCGAATGCGGAACGCATTTTTGCGATTCACGAAGCATTCCGGCGTGGGCGCACCGTTGACGAGTTACATGAATTGACAAAGATAGATCATTATTTCTTGCGTCACATGGCGGAGCTGGTCGCTTTTGAGGGGGAGGTCGGCCTTGATGCGGATTCATTACTGCGTGCGAAGCAGTTAGGATACAGTGATCGTCAAATAGCGTTCCTCACCGGAACGAACGAAAAAACGGTGCGGCAGCTCCGCAAGGAATCCGGCATCGTTCCAGTGTATGGTTCGGTGGATACCTGTGCCGGCGAATTTGCGGCGATGACCCCATACTATTATTCAACGTACGGCGAGCACGACGAGCCGGTTCGTGATTCGCGCGGACGTTCCTCGATCATGATTCTCGGCGGAGGTCCGAACAGAATCGGGCAGGGAATTGAATTTGATTATTGTTGTGTCCATGCGGCATTTGCCTTGCGGGAAGCCGGGTACGAGACCGTTATGGTTAACAGCAACCCCGAAACGGTTTCTACGGATTACGACACCAGCGACAAACTGTATTTTGAACCGCTGACATTGGAAGATATCATGAACATCTATGAACGGGAATCCTGTTCTGGTGTGATCGTCCAATTCGGCGGGCAGACACCGCTTAATCTCGCACAGGCTCTCAAGGAGGCCGGGGCAAGGATTGTCGGCACCAGTCCTGACGATATCGATGCGGCGGAGGACAGGGATTTCTTTAAGCAACTTGCATCGCGACTCGATATACTTCAGCCGGCAAGTGGAATTGCGCATCGTGTCGACGAAGCACTTGAAATTGCCGCAAAAATCGGATACCCGGTTTTAGTCCGCCCTTCTTTTGTCTTGGGCGGGAGGGCGATGGTGATTGTCTACAAGGACAAATATCTGCGGCGATTTGTCGAGGAGGCGGCTGCCGTCGCTGAGGGAAAACCGATTTTAATTGACAGATTCCTGGAGGATGCCGTCGAGCTGGATGTGGATTGCATTTCGGACGGAAGGCGTACGGTGGTCGGAGCCATCATGGAGCATGTTGAACCGGCCGGCATTCATTCTGGTGATTCCGCGTGTTCCATTCCCGCCAGAACATTGAGCAAACCCGTTCTAGATAGAATTAGAAAGCATTCCATGGACTTGGCCAGAGAATTGCACGTCAAGGGGTTGATGAATGTCCAGTTCGCTGTGAAGAACAATGAGGTGTATATCCTTGAGGTGAATCCGCGCGCGTCACGGACAATACCGTTTGTCAGCAAGTCAATCGGCGTTCCTCTGGCGAAGAAGGCGGCACTGTGTATGGTCGGGAAAACTTTGGAGGAGCTGCACTTTACGCATGAAGTGCAGATACCGTACACGGCTTTTAAAGAGGCTGTCTTCCCGTTTGTGAAATTTCCGGGCGTCGATATTGTACTTTCACCTGAAATGAAGTCTACTGGCGAGGTTATGGGTGTCGATTATCAGGGCGGGAGCGCGTATCTGAAGTCACAAATGGCGGCTCGCAATCCCATTCCGTCCAGCGGTGGTGTATTTGTCTCGTTACGAGATCAAGACAAGGAGCCGGCGTTGCAGCTTGTCAGAGATCTTATGGGAATGGGATTTGAACTGTATGCGACACGAGGAACGGCCACCATGTTGTACAATGCCGGTATTCATTGTCATGCGGTCTTCCGTATCTCTCTGGGACGTCCTAATCTCCTCGATTTGATTGGAGAGCATCGGATTGGTTGGATTATCAACACGCCGGAGACTGGAGCAGCGGCAATGGTGGATGAAATTCAAATGCGTTCCGGTGCGATAATGGCGGGAATTCCTGTCACGACCACTCTGGCAGGGATGCACGAAGCATTGGAAGGATTGAGATCCAGTCAGGAAGTCGGTCGTATGGAAGTGTGCAGCCTGCAGGAGTATCATCGCCATATTCACGGCGAGTAGAGGCAGAGACGGACGGCGCGAGGTTTGTCCCGTTGCCGTTTCACCGGATCTGCTGATGGACGCCGCCGGTCGATGACGCGAGGAAGTAAATCAGGAGATGCCGCGTCCGCCTCTTCACGACGCTCATCCCTGCTTCTCGGACAATCCGCAGGATGTCCGGGGAGCTGGGCGTGCCGTTCTGACATCCTCTGCCGCCACTGACGGCACTCTCGAAAGCATGCCGCGACGGAATTGTTGCGGAGCAGGTTATTCCTGTATCCGTATGAGTTCGTAATCCAAAACGCCTAAACCGATTTTTTCCGCGTGTTCTAGTTGGATGTGCCAGTTGGTGGACGGCGATACATCATGAAAATGGTCGCCTGTACGGTTCTCCCGTTCGGACAAAAGCGTTCCGCAGTTCGGACAACACTGATTTACGGCATCTGCGCAAGCATGATCCAGAGCTACCGGATCAAATGAGGCGAACATGCCCACATCTGGCACGATCGGTGCGTCGTTCTCCGAATGGCAATCGCAAAACGGGGAGATATCCATCACCATATTGATGTGAAAATTAGGACGGCCGTGTACCACTGCAAGTGCGTACTCAGCCATTTTTTTGTCAATCAGTCCGGATCGTTGAGCCATGGATGGACGAATCGCATCCTGTGAACAGATTCCGATGCAGCGACCGCAACCGACACATTTGTCGTGGTTTATTTTCGCTCTGCCATCCATGAAATATGGCGCATTATGAGCGCATGTGCGCGCACATGCACGGCATCCGATGCAGAGCTTTTCGAGCACTGACGGTTTTCCTTCGCTGTGCTGTTCCATCTTTCCAGCACGTGATCCGCATCCCATACCGAGATTCTTGATTGCTCCGCCGAATCCTGTCAGTTCATGCCCCTTGAAATGATTGATGGAAATGATTATGTCCGCATCCATTATGGCACGTCCGATTTTCGCCTCATGTATCAACTCTCCGTTTGGAACCGGAACCACGACATCATCAATACCTTTTAGTCCGTCGCCAATGATAATGTGACAACCGGTCGCATATGGAGAGAATCCATTCAGGTAGGCAGTTTCAATATGTTCAATCGCATTTTTTCTGGAGCCAACATAAAGAGTATTGCAATCGGTAAGGAAAGGGAATCCGCCGTATTTCTTTATCTCGTCCGCAATGGTTCTGACGAAATTAGGGCGAATAAAAGACAGATTGCCGGATTCACCAAAATGAATTTTGAGTGCAGTGAATTGGTTACGGAAATTGATGGATTTTATGCCTGCCTGCTCGATTAGAGCAACCAGCTTCTGTTGCAGGGTTTTCCCTCCGAAATCGACTCGCATATCCGTAAAAAACACCTTTGACGATTTCATGAAAATGACTCCCTCAAGTTAACATGTTGTATTCTGCATATCCGAATATTTGACCGCATATCGGTGAGCATCAGTAAATCTCTACAGATTCTTCACTCTGCTGCATTGCTCCGGAATCACGATGTTCGCATTTTTTGAGCATGCTCCAGCAAATGACGATCCGTACCGGTCCTGTGGTTAATGACATACATCGACTGGCACAACAGCAACACCTGTCAATTGCATTTTAAAAGATGCACATGGTTGGAGACCGAATGCTCATGTGTCATGAGCTGACGCGCAAATGAACTCTCTCAATTTGCCGATTCACAACATAAATGTGCATTATACGTAAATTTGGCGCAAGAAAAATCATTCACCTCCGGGCGGATCGTTGCAAGGATGAAGGTCATTTCGCATTATCCTGTGCGCATGAGAGCGGTGATATTGCGACATGTCTATTCCTTCGAGTGCAAGCAGTCTCGACTTGAGACGCAGTCCGCCTCGATATCCGGTCAAATTCCCGTCGCGGCCAACCACTCTGTGACACGGAATCAATATATTGATCGGATTGCATCCAACCGCACGTCCGACCGCCCTTGCCGACATGCGGGGCATTTTCATTCTCAATGCGACTTTATTCGCGATTGTGCCGTAAGTGGTTGTTCGACCATATGGGATCTTGCACAGCTCCTCCCACACGGCAAGGCGAAACGGCGAACCGCTTAGACTGACTGGAGGGATAGCACCAGGATCTTTCCCGGCAAAGTAACAAATGAGCCATTGCTCAGTCTCATCCAATATCGACAGTGAAGACGGAGGCCGTTTGAGTCTATCGTCATCTACGCTACAGAAGTCAACACAGACCAGCAAATTGTCGCATCCGGCAATAATGATTATTCCAAGCGGCGAAAGGATGTGGCGGAATTCTAACGTGCGACACTCTATTTTTTCATCTTTCATAGTCAGAGTCACTGCTGTCCGGTAAAAATTCCCGGAACTGATTGAAAAGTCGGAATCTGCTCTGCATCAAAGATGTCTAAGCCATTCAATCAGAGCAGGGGGTGTCCCGAATGGCATCAGGTTTCTCACGTGCCTTTACTCCCGGCCTTGAAGTTCCTGCACTTAATCGCAGACCTCTTACAAAACCTCCTGCATGGAACGATCCGGAGCAGCCTGAATTTGTTTTGGAAAGACTTACCGGACAGCAGTGACGCACGTCGGTTTCATTCTCTTTTCTTCAGTCACCTTTTCAAAGTTCTATTTTCCTATGGTATGACTGTGATTTTTCCATGACAATGCAGAGAAAACTAATGAAGAACTACCAGTTCATCATAAGTCAAGTCAAAAAATCGTCTTGGACTATCAGACTTGCTATTCTCTGCGGCGATGAGCGTGCTTTGAAGCACTTTCAGCCGTTCACGTATCTTGTCCTTGCTGCTGGGAATAACGGAGTGGTACAGATGCTTGTTGTGATGCTGGAAAGAAAACTTAAGTTTGCCGGATGATGACACATCGATGGAAATGATAGTTATTTCTGGATAATAGTGAATCGTATTCATCAGCAGCTCCAACGCGGATGTCGTCGGTGTAAATTTAACGCCTGGTACCGGGACATCCTTACTGCTGAATCCGTAAATGACTGGCAGCCGCATGGGAATTTTCATTGATTCAGATCGGGATGTGACGATGCCGTGTGAATCCACAACCCATCTTGAGTTAGGGTTATTCAGTGATGCTCGCGGAATACGCTCAGTGACGGTAACTGAAATCGTGTCCGGAAGAATGCGATTGACCTCCGCATTCTCAACGGTCGGAATGCGGAGCAGCTTTTCTCTGATATCGCCGAGGCGAAGATCGAAAACGTTGTCCGCATTGACATGCAATCCCAGTGCCGATGCCAATTGCCTGCCGCGTCCTGACCAGTAACCGGCGTCACTGGTCCGCAAATGGAATTTCCGCAACAGGAAACGGTCATTGCATGTGAACAACAGCCGCTTTGCAAGCACAAGCCCGACCCATACTGCGGCAATCAAAATGATCGTCAATATCGATAACACTATGGCGTTTCTCGATGTTTTATGTCTCGTGTGATAGGACGCAGACTTTGAAGCATTTACCGCCATATTTCCTGTGGATCCTACGCTGTACGAACATCAAGCGAGCATTTTAGAACCCGGGATTGCACCACCGGGGCAGGGTAATATAAATGTTCTCCACGTTTTTTACAGCATGATTCGGAAAAAACAATGTCAAGCATTCCGTCGTCCGAATAGAGTCCGGGAAGGGGTGGCACGACACTCATGGCGATAAAGGGTGGCGGAGCGGCTTGTTTTCGTTCATATTCGAATGCCGTCCGGATCTGCGTTCAACGCACCAACTCGACTCGAAGTTCTCTCACAGTCTGTTGGAAATAGTTCAATGCTGATTGAATCGGTTCCGGCGTGGATAAGTCGACACCGGCATCGCGCATGATATCTAGCACGTTCTTACTGCCGCCTGCTCGGAGAAAATTCAGATAGCAATTGCGATCCTTTGTGGTGCCATGTAAAATTTTATCTGCTAGACGAATCGCGGCGGACATGCCTGTCGCGTATTTATATACGTAAAAATTGTAATAAAAATGTGGTATTCTTTCCCATTCGCAGGCAATCAGCCTGTCAGCGGCCATCACATCGCCATGGTATTTTGCGTTCAAAGCGTAATAGGTGTCATCCAGCAAATCCGCAGTCAGAGGAGTTTGATTTTCGGTGAGCCGGTGAATTATCAATTCAAATTCCGCAAACATTGTTTGTCTGTAAATGGTCGTGCGGATTTCATCGGCCAGGTGACACAGCAAGAACGGACGCATTCCGCAGCAGGAACTCTGGTTCAACAGATGCTCGAATAGCAGAATTTCATTTGTGGTCGATGCCACCTCTGCAACAAAAATGCTGTAGTCAGCATAATGGTAATGTTGCGATTTATTGGAGAAAAACGAGTGCAGCGAATGTCCGATCTCATGTGCTATAGTGAACACATCGTTAAGCGTACCGTTGAAATTCAACAGTATGTATGGGTATGTGTCATAGCAACCGCTCGAATAGGCGCCGGATCTTTTGCCTCTGCGTTCTGGGGCATCCAACCAATGCTGCTGCTCCGCGAGGTTCAGTGCGGCGATATATTCGTCGCCTAACGGGCGAAGCGCCTGTCTGACCGTATCAAGCGCCTCTTGCCATGTGTAATCACACCTGTGCTCCGGCAGCAACGGATTATACAGGTCGTACATATCCAACTGCTTGAGTTTCAATACATCACACCGAAGCTTCAGGTAACCGTGCAAATCCTTCAGCCTTTCATGCACGGTCGAGATCAGATTATGATAGACATCTTCTGGTATTTGATCCTGAAAGAGAGCGGCGGCGAGCGCAGATGTATGATGACGTGTTTTTGCGGAGATCACGTGTTGTTTAACCGTAGTGGCTAAAGTGGCCGCGAATGTGTTACGCTGCTTCCGATACGATTCGTGCAATTTACGGAATGTTCGTTTCCTAATTTCCCGATCGCTGTCTTCCATTAATCTGCGGTAGGAACCATGGGTCAGATGTATCCGCTTACCATTGCTGTCTTTCAATTGCCCGAAATCCATATCCGCATCATTCATCATCCCGAAAATGTCTTCCGATGCCGTCAGAATTTCTGAAAAGGCACCGAGAATTTTTTCCTCAGGTTCTGTCAGAATATGTGGGCGTTGACGCAAAAGCTCCAGGAGACTGCGACGGTACAATTGCAAGTCGTCTGACTTGAGGTAAACTGTCATTTGTGTCTCGGGGATTGCCATTATTTCAGGCTCAAACCAAGAAGATGTCTCGGAAAGATCCGCTAGAAGAGCGCATACCCGATTGAGGCGCGCAAGATTGGTTGAATCTGCAGTGTTCTCATCCGAACGCAGACGTGCATACATATACACTTTTTCCCCCAATCGTTTGAAAGCATCTAAGGCGGCGAATGCTTTCTCCAGAATCGATGGCGATTCGGAAAGTCTGCCGCGGTAAGCAGCAAAGTGTGCCGCAAGGGTACGGATCATGCCGAAATCCACTTCCCATTGCGAGTCATCAGGATAGATTGCGTCAAGGTTCCATTCCGGGAGATTCAATTTTCCCATTTTGCCTTTCATACCATGTGCCGCTCCTCTTTTTTAGATCTTCTTCGCAGTCAGCCGTGTTGCGTAATGCGCCAAGGGAAAGGTGATTGGCGTTTCCCCCTGTTAATTCATTTCTTTTCAAAATAGTGCATTAATCATTTCCGGGCAACCGGACAGGTTCCACCGGATCCGAATTGAAAGTTAACTTTCAGACAGCGACGCCGTTGACTCTTTTTCTGAGTAAAACCGATCACATCCTTGTGCAATCCCTAATTTCAGATAAGAGCTGACATGAAGTTTCCTGTCAGTTTCGGTGCAAGCGCGATCGTGATTCTTTTGGGGAGTGATACAAATCAGATCGATTGCAGGCGAACAATCCCTTTATCACAAAAAGTCGGGAATATGCAGGGCTTTATTCACTGGCGGTAAACAATTCAGCACTCGCAGCGATTTTTTCCAGTATTTCATCATATTCTGGTATTTTCCTTTCGTCAAGCAGGGCAATGTGGAGTGGAACAGCAGTTGCGGGAGATGCCGGCGCAAATACCGTACAGCTGTCCGGTGCCGGGATGATAGAAATAGGATAGGTTCCGATATTTTCCGCAATACGAATTGAATCAGCTTTGTCGGCTCCGCAAAGCGGGCGCAGAACAAGCATGTCTATTGATGCCCCAATCGTACTCATGTTGGTCAGAGTTTGAGAAGCAACCTGTCCTACTGCCTCACCTGTCAACAGTGCATCGTAATGATTATTTATCGCTATTTTTTCGGCGATGCGCAACATGGCGCGGCGATACAGGACGGTACGGTTGCGGTCATGGCATGAGTCACGAATTCTTTTTTGAACCGATGCGATGTTGCAGACGTATAGAGAGCTGTTAGACTGATAAACATTCAATTTGTTAACAATGCTTTTTACTTTGTCTACACTTTCAAGAGGTGTATAGGGAGAACTGTGAAAAGTGATGAAATCCACATGACAGCCTCGCTTCATCGTCAGGTATGCGGCCACCGGCGAGTCAATTCCGCCGGATAGCAGACACAATACCCTGCCGTTGCACCCGACAGGCAATCCTCCGGGGGCGCGGAAGATGTCGGTAAAGACTGCCGCAAATTCATGCCGCACCTCACACCAGACAGTGAGATCCGCCTGTTCCAAGTTGACAGTTAGTTTGTTGTCTGAAACGCAACTGCTAACAATATCGGCAAGATCTATTTCGATTTCCTTTGAACGGAGAGGAAAATTTTTATTGCTGCGTCGTGCGCGGATGCGGAAAGATAACGCTGCACGTTCGGGGAAACGGGATTTCAGGAATTCCGGCACGATCACGGATACCGCATCCCTGATGGCAGTCATTTCCGGTTGCACAAGGCGTGCAGGAGAAAAAGATTCCAAACCAAATACGAAAGGCAACAGTTCATGAATAGCAGTCAACTCATCCTTTGAAAAAAAACAGTTTTGCGCAAAAGGCTCCATCCAGATGCGGCCGCGAACCTGGCGTATCCTGCACTTTACATGCCCACGCAGAACGTTGTTCATATTCCTTATCAGCTGTCTCTCAAATTCACGGCGGTTATTACCCTTGATGGCGATTTCATGGTAACGGCATACGACAGCATTGTACATGGACAGCGTCAACTCCCTCTCGGCCAGAAATTATGATGGAGCCGGCTGCCGGACTTGAACCGGCGACCTGATGATTACAAATCAACTGCTCTACCAACTGAGCTAAGCCGGCAAAACGTTTTCATTACTCTATCCCATTTTAGCAACTGTTTCAAATGAAGATGAAAACGTTTTACAGCTATCCCACAGGACAGTGAAATTTGTAAAAATGGGTATTGTCCCAAATTTTGTGAAAGTAAGTTTTCTTCACAACCGTCCCATGGGATGAGCACATCAACATCTAAATAGCGGAAGCATCCTGCGATCCTGTGGGACAGCATCCGACCCTGTCCGTATGGGAGCGGCTCCGGAACAGGCTTTCCTGACGGGACTTGCTCCGGCATAAGCTCAATGAAAGGAAAAATCGGAAAAGTGTGTTCTTCAATCCTGTGGGATGACAGTGATTTTAATATACTATAAAATTGCGCATACTTTCGGAGATAGACTTGAAATTGGCCTGTTTGCATGATTGATACTGTACGGTTCTTTCATCGAATCAGAAGGTAGTGGCAAGACAGATAGTATGAAAAATGAAAGTTCAGGGTTCGTGGGCGGGGGGAGGGATACATCCGAATCAAAGCAAAAGGAGAACATGCCATGGTGGATGTCGCGCTCGTCAACGGGGAATCAATTCTCGGGGCGATTGGAGTCGGCGACGTAGAGGTTCAATCTCATGTCGAAAGGGTGATTCTGCGGACAGTGGAGGATGTGGCGAACGCGCTCATGGAGGCGGAGGCCGACGCAATTTGCAAAGCTTCAAGGTATCAGCACAGTCCGGATCGGCTGGATACGAGAGCCGGAAGCTACAAGCGCAGACTGATGACGAAGGTAGGCAAGGCTGTGCTTCGTGTTCCGCGTCTGCGGACGCTGCCTTTCACGACGCAGATCGTCAAGCGTTACAAGACCATGCAGGGCGGCATCGAGGCGGCTTTGCTTGAGATGTATCTGGCCGGAGTGTCCGTGCGGCGGGTGAGTAATGTCACCGCAGCCCTCTGTGAGACCGCTGTCAGTTCCAGCGCGATGAACAGACTGAACCGGAGCATTTGCGAGCGGATCGAACAATGGCGGAACCGGCCGATCACGGGCGGATATCCGTATGTGTCCGTCGACGGAATTTGTCTGAAGAGGATCTGTGGAGGCGAAGTCCAGAATGTCTCGGTTCTGGTCGCGGCCGGAGTGAACGAAGAGGAGTGTCGCGAGATTCTCGGCGTCGTCGAAGGCGGCAGGGAAGACAAGGAAGCATGGAGAAATTTTCTGCGATCCTTGAAAGAGCGCGGACTGAATGGAGTGAAGATGATCGTTTCGGACAAATGCTTGGATTTGCACGGAATCATCGGCGATCTTTTTCCCGAAGCTACAAATGCCAATGCTGTGCCGGAACATTATCTTCGGATGTCTGCGGAGATACATCAGCAACGTGGCGGCGATGCTGAAGGCGATTCGCGCTCAGAAAGATAAGGGGCAGCGCGGCGGAAGGCGATCATGACATCGGAAAAGCTGCTGGTCATGAGGCTGGAACAGTTTGCAAAAGCGGGTTGGGAAACGATGCGGGGAGGACCGGACCGACAACGGCATTGAACGCGTCACATGGACAATCCGACGGCGAACCAGAGCCGTCGAAGTTTTCCCACGGATATACAGCTAATGACGTTCGTGGGGGCGCGGCTGCAGCATATTTCCACAACAGAATGAGGGACACGTCCATACATGGACTGAACTTTCCTGCTCTGATTGAATGAATTAAGCCGTCTTTGACATAGAGCGGGTTCCGACTCTTTCAATCAGTTCCGGAAATTTTTTACCGGACAACAGTGTCGGGTATTCAGTTTCTATGTAGATGCAGGAAAGCATTGATTCAGAATTTCCCGCTTTAGATGTTCAAAGCCTTCTTTCTCGGATGTGTATATTCCCATGATTCTGCCTCGGCAAAAGAGTATGATTCGTCCGCGGCCGCCGGCAATTCCAAGATCAGCATCCCGTGCTTCACCCGGACCATTGACGGCACAACCCATTACAGCGATTTTTCTCAAACCGATGGTCATGCCGTCCGCTTTTAATTCCGCAATCAGATCTTCCACGCGTTTGGCCAGTCCGATCAAATTGATGGTCGTTCGACCACAGGTAGGACATGCAACAACGTCGGGAAAGGATTTGCGTAGAGAACAGGCCTCCAGAATGCGCCGTCCCGCAATGACCTCCTCGATCGGATTGGCGGTCAGACTGACCCGTATCGTATCTCCAATGCCCTCCATCAACAAAGCTCCGATGCCAACGGCTGACTTGACGATGCCGTTGCCCGGAAGGCCGGCTTCCGTAATGCCTATATGCTGTGGGTAATCTGAACGTTCGGAGAAACAGCGGCAGGCGGCAATTGTTTCTACAACGCTCGACGATTTCAATGAAACCTTGATGGATTTAAAACCGTATTTCTCCAAACGGTTGCATTCCTCGAATACACTGCGTACCAGTGCCTCACACATGATTGATGCGGACGGCACGCCTGATTGTCGCAATTCACGAATCAATGCGGGACGTACGCTGCCCGAATTCGCACCTACACGGATGGGGATTCGTGCCGCGCCGGCCTTTTCCGCAATCCGACGCACCTCTCTTTCATGGCTGAGATTGCCGGGATTGAGTCGTATGGCCGCTGCACCGGCATCGATGGCGGCCAGCGCTAAGCGGAAATCAAAATGGATGTCGGCAATCACCGGAATCGGACTGTCGGCGACGATCGATTCTAACGCCTTTGCGGAGTTCATGTCTGGGACTGCAACTCGGACGAGGTCGCACCCGAGTCTGGACAAGGATCGAATCTGCTCAAGCGTAGCGGGGACATCGCGTGTGTCGGTATTGGTCATCGACTGCAAGGAGACCGGAGCATCTCCGCCGATGTCGACGCCGCCGATTGCGAGCCTGCGTGTGGGATGCCGCTTTATCATGATTTAATGGTTTTGCTGCGCGGGGGCAACCGTTTTCGGCACGGAATGCATGGAGATGTCCGGCTGTGGTTTTCTTGCCGGCAATAAGCGTAGAATATCAAAATAGGTGACATAAAACATGAGCATCGCCAGTAATATGACGAAGGTCAGTGACAACCCTTTTACGATTGCCGCAGGCAACGGCCGGTTCAGACACAATTCTATGACTGCGAAAACAATGTGACCTCCGTCGAGTACAGGCAGCGGCAGAAGATTGAAAATGGCCAACGCAAAAGAAATCATCACCACAAAATAAATTCCGGTTGTCAATGATACTTTCCGCACCGAATTGTAGAGTATAGCCCCCATGCCGATGGGTCCTGACATATGGCGAGGCTTCAATGTGCTGGTCTCCTCCGTCAGTCCTATAGCGTTGGCGGTGCCGACCAGCATGCCTCGTAAAGATTTGTAACTGTTATTCAGAATGCCGGAAAACTGCTCGAACGGCGTCGGATGACTCAGCAGTACCAGCTCAACCCCGACGGATCTCTGAACAACTTTCCGCGGAACGAGCACAAGGGTGCGTGACTCTCGACCATTTTCAACGGAGAGAACAATGGATCTCGCCCCGTTTTCTCGTACCATCCGAATCACCTGTTCTGCATTTGTTACAGGCACGTCGTTGAGAGCGAGGATCCGATCTCCCGGAGAGAGTTCAACGTCAGATGCCGGTGATCTCGGCATGATTCCGGCTACGACCGGTTCTGAACCATCTTTGAAACGAACCCCGATATAGTAGCTGGATTTCTGCTCAATGTCTTGGATCGGTTCGGGACGGACGGGAATATCAAGTTTCTTTCCATCACGATCAATTTGAAAATGCAGGATACGGTCTCCGCTATACGCGAGTATCATTTGAAAATCCAAAAATGATGCTACGGCCTGACCATCGATAGCATACAGAATGTCGCCTTTGATAATACCGGCTCGTTCGGCAATGGAGCCGCGTTCGGGACGTAATTCGATTGGTGTAAGTACGGAGAAAAACGGATACCCGATCTTTTCATCCGCCAGGCGACCGGGGGCATTCGGGTTGTCGATCGGCGTATATTCAACACGGATGTTCCCGCCGTTTCTTTCGACATCAAGAGTGATCTTTCCTACGCTGAACATAATTTGTTCAACAAACTGCATCCAAGTGCAATTGAATTTTTTCCCGTTGAGTCGTATGATGCGGTCGCCAGGCCGTAGACCGGCACGGTATTCCGGACTGTCTGTTATGACCGAACTGACCTGCATGGAGCGCATTTTGGGCGACTCCTGCGGAAGACCGCAGATCCATACAATGCACCCGAGCAACAAGCCGAAAACAATATTGAACAGCGGACCGGCTGCGGCGGTGACAATTCGGCAGAGTGGGGTCGCTCGTTTCAATTGGGTGCCGTCCGCACACTTCGGTATTGCATCGGTGGAGTCAACCTGAGGGAGTTCAACATAACCTCCCAGCGGAATGCAACCAATTCTATATTCGACGCCATTGATTTTTTTCGACCAGATTTTGCAAAATCCTATGGAGAAGGCATCAATATGCAGTCCGCAGAGACGACCCGCAAGAAAATGACCGAGTTCATGAGAGAAGATACACAGACCGATAAAAAACGCAACAAACAGCAGTGCCCCTAAACTTCCAACAATGTTCAAAATATCCATCAATACTGATCCTCAAAGACTCGATTACTGATCATATGAGCAGGCGCGGTTTGATAAAGAATTATGCATACCGTCAAGCTTTGACCGAACTTCAGGAAAACACATTGGCGGCGAAACACCGCGCCGAACGATCAGCCTCAAGAATCTGAGACAAATTCTCCTGAGCCTGCACGTGATGGTTGGCCATGGTTTTTTCAACAATACTCCAAATTGCGGGGAATGCAATCTCGCCGCGGCGGAATTTTTCCACTGCCACCTCGTTGGCGGCATTCATCGCCGTCGGCATTGTTCCTCCGCAACGCAGTGCCTCTTCGGCAAAATCAATGGACGGGAAGCGTCTTCTATCCGGTTCTTCGAGCTGCAATGTTAGTGTCTGCGCAAAATTCAGGCGCGGCAGGTTGCCGTTAACACGTTCCGGGTATGTTAGAGCGTATTGAATGGCAAAGCGCATGTCGGGACATGCCAACTGTGCCAGCAAAGCGCCGTCCACAAATTCCACCATGGAATGAATTATCGATTGGGGATGAATCAATACTCGAAGTTTCTGAGGACTGACATCAAAGAGATAGCGGGCTTCGATCAGTTCTAATGCCTTGTTCATTAACGAGGCAGAATCAATTGTCACTTTCGGTCCCATGCGCCATGTCGGATGCGCCATGACACGTTGCAGATCGGCCGCCGCGATCTCCTCTCGTGAGGCTGTCCTCAACGCACCACCGGAAGCGGTAAGGATCAATCCGGACACCTCATCTCTGTGACGCCCCTCCAGACACTGAAAAATTGCGCTGTGCTCGCTGTCTATCGGCAGTAGTCTGCGATTGAGCTTCTCAGACGCGTCGTTGTCGGGGACAGAATGCTTCAGCGTATCCTGAATCAGCCCGCCGGCCATGACCAGCACCTCCTTGCTGGCAAGCGCCACCGTCTTGTTGCTGTCCAATGCGGCCAGCACCGGCTGCAGTCCTCCGATTCCCACTATGGCGCAGACGACAAGGTCAACGTCATCACGCAGGACAAGACGAATTAACGCGTCTGATCCGGCATCGGATATTATGTCTGCTGGCAGCAACCGCGACAGATCTCTCTTTCTGCTAACGTCGGCGGTGACTGCAACGCGTGCGGAAAGTTTTTGCGCCTGCGCCGCTAGACGTTCAATGCGAGAACATGCCGCCAGTCCAATCACCTGAAAGCGATCTGGGAATGCGCACAGCACATTGAAAACATTTTCTCCAATAGATCCTGTCGAACCGAGCACTACAATACGCTTTCTGGATTCACTCATCTCACTTCTCCGGAAGATGTTATTAAACACCAGACGGGTGCGCGGCAGTTATCTGTTTGCGGTGCATCGGAGCGCAATGACGACATAATCATGAGACGCAGGTATTCGCAGGCGCTCTTCACAAAATCCGGGACGGCAGCCAAGAAACGGTATTGCCCCAAATTTTGTGAAAAGCAAGTTTTTCTTGAAAAGTGCATCTGCCCGTTTGACGAAAAAAACAAAATAAAGCAAGGGAGAGCGGAAGATGCAAGGTAAAATTGGCATGAATCTGATGTTTTGTCAAGCGGATGACGGGGTTTCTTTGGATGAAATTGTACGCACGGTGCGCGATGCTTATGAGAAGAAAGCTTTTTCGGAACTGCTGAAGATGATACTGCAGATGGTGCAGGAGATACTGATACGGCGTGCGGCCGAGGGGAAGCTCGAGTCCATGAAGTGCTGTCCCGACGGTCATTTTCAAATGAGCGGAGGTTTCGACCGGCGGATACGCACCAGCCTGGGAGAGTTCAAGCTGATGTTTTTCAGGGTGCGCTGTTCCGTCTGCGGGAAGACCTTCTCGCCGCTGCGGCGGTTTCTCCGCATGGAGCCTTATCAGACGAAGACGAATGAGCCGGAGAAGATGATTGTGGAAGCGGTCAGCGCGACGAACCACCGCCGCGCCGTCCGTGAACTGGCGCGCGACGGAATACTTCCGGTGTCGTTTCACACCGCGCACAGACGGGTTCTGCGGAGCGACTGCGACGAAATCGACGTCTCCAGGCATATAGTCGGATCCGTGCCGGTTCAAATCATGCCCGACGGAACCGGATACAAGGGGGCTGGACGTGACGGCGAAGCCCGCAGAGGTGATCTGAAAGTGGTGATCGGAGTGTCACAGGCCGGCGACATTTTCCCGATGGGCACATGGGCGGACGTCGGCCGGGCCGAGATCGCCGGGAGATGGAGGGGGCAAGGGGTCACGCTTCCCGACGGAAGCATCCTGATCAGCGACGGCGAGCCGGGGCTGGCCGAGGCGTTCGCCGAATACGCTTCGGAACAGCAGCGCCGCCACTGGCACATCAACAGGGATCTGTATCACGCGATGCACAGGGACGGAGGAAGCGTGAGAGAGTCGAGACCGGTGCGGAACGCCCTGGCGGGAGTGCTGGCGATTGAACTTCCGAAAGATGATTTCAGGAAGGTGTCGGACAAGGAGAAGCACGACATCGAGGAACGCATGAAGGCGTCGGAGGCGGCCATAGCCAGACTGATCGGTTACCTCGATGCGTGCGGATACAGCACCGCCGACGGCTATCTGCGCCGCGCCGAAATCGGCATGTTCGGCTACATACGACGCTGGCTGAAGTGGGGACTGATCTCCCCTCGCGCCTCTTCGATGGTCGAAAGGGTCATGCTGGAGCCGGGCCGCAGAATCAAAAGCTCGCTTACGGCTGGAGCGACCGAGGAGTGACCGAAATCGCACGGATCATCCTGAAACGCTTCGCCGACGCCGCCGAATGGGAGGACTACTGGAAGAAACGAATGAACATCATCGGCAATGTCTTTGTCAGCGTCGGCAACTACAAGTGCTTTTCACAAAATTTGGGACAATAGCAAAAGCTTTGTCTATGTGCGGGCTTACAAGGAGGGCGGGATTCACTGCGTCGTCGTATCCCGGCGGGGTGCGGTCGAGGACACGGAAGTGTTCGACCACGGGCTGATTACACAGTTCGCGGACCGCTACACCTCGAGACGGGGGAAATTCACGGTGGTCTGGGAAAAGTCGCGGGAGAGCAACACCCGCTCTCCGGCCATGCAGAACAGCGAATCACAGGGGGAAGTTCCCTCATCGCCGGCATCTGAAGCGAGTGCGGACAATCCGTCGTCCGTTACTGCGCCTCGCGAAGAATCAAACGGGGACGTTCCCTACTCTCCGGTCGACACTGACAGTATAACGCCGGAATCCGGAACTGTCAAACCCTCTTTGAAGAATTTTTCGCGAAATTTTTCCGACAGAACCGGAGGAGCGGATTCATCAGAATTCACCGACGGATCGGACAGGAAGCGATTCGATATTGACGAGGCCGGTCCGGAAAATTACGAACTGAGTTTTCAGGAGATATACGAACGGGCAGATGATGAAGAGAAGAAAGTTCTCGACGCATATCTTTACGCGATTAACGGAGCCCCTGTCGCAATCCTGTCCGGAAAAGAGTTTCAAAAGGAAAACACACCTCTCGCCGACCGGATTGCAGAGTATTTTGCGAAACAATACAGCGGACATGTCACGCATCCGGAACTCGGCATTGTTCTGCTCGATAAAAAAAGCGTCCGCGATTCACTCGGACATGGCATCGGACGCCTTAAAGCGGCCGCCTTTGCGGCAGTACCGCAGATGATCGAAAACGGAAAAATCTTCAAGACATCGGAAAACTGGAAAAATCGCGGCTACGACACGGCCGTCATGGTCGCTCCGTTGGAAATCGACGGCAGAGCGTACATCGGCGAGGTGGTGGTCAGACAACATGGAAGGCAGAACAGCTATTACCTTCATGAAGTGGAAATAAAAGAAAAGTCGGAAAATGTGTTCAAAACACCCACTGAAGGATGCACATTTCCGACCTCTAAGCTTATTATATCACGACATCTAAAAGAAATCAAGCGGAAATACAACAGAAATAAACAGGAATTTGAAAAAAATTCAGATTCTGATGCGGGATCATTCAGATACGCCCTCGACGAGGACGCCGAGTCGGCTGTCGGAGAGAATGTGCGGTTTTCCGTCGTGAC
>CAYODJ010000002.1:40525-124402 GCA_964402715.1 uncultured Victivallaceae bacterium | reverse complement strand
CCCCCGCCCACGGCTCCCGTACTTTCATTTTTTCATACTATTTTTGACACTACCAATTAACAAGCTTAAGTCCTGCGTCTTTCAGGGATTCCTCGTTTTTTTTTACAAACCAGCGAATCTTGCTTTGATAGCGTTGTCTCTCCTTAACATCCAAGGCACCCAATAACCGTTCTAAAACTTTAAGAAGACGCCATGATTCAACAGCCATAACAATCAGGGACTCTTTCAAAGATATTACCTGATCCTGCAAATTCTCAGATTCTGACATATTTAAGCGTTGTCCCCCAATTGATATTGTCCCGAACTTTGTGAGAGGATTGTTTTGTTTAAGAGAGTGCACCTGTCCTTTTTTTTTACCAAAACTCCCAAAATGAATTGGAGGAGAATGGCAGATGTGAGGTAAAATTGGCATGCGTTTGACGCTTTGTCAAGATCACATCAGATTTTCTTACAATGAACTTAAACCTGTATTCGCTTATTGCTTGTGATCTGACTCAACGAGAAATAACTCTACCCGCATATGGAGCACTCACTATCATTGAACTAAGACTGGGTTGGTAAAGCACAGTCATCCCAAAGTAAGTTGAAATTTAAAAAGACGACATTTCGTAATGTAGCTTGTTATCGCAGAAAGGTAGCGCCGACACAAATTCTGTAAGAAAAACCTGCGGTCGCCGACACGGACGAAGACATCGCCGACGATGTTCCTCAGACTCTCCCGGTACTAGTCTCGTTCGACGGCGTCGCCGAACCGTTTCAGGATGCCGTCTTGCACGGAGGAATGTGTCGCGAACCTAACAAACGGCGTTCCGTGCTGCGTCCGCCTGCGACGGTTGAGAGCGGTCCGCCGCCCAGGAACAGCACACAGCCGCAGAGCTGCAGAACATCGAGCTTCTCGCCGGAGCAGATCCGTCCGACGATCAGACTGATCGCAGGGGGAAAGAGTGTCAGCAGCGTGCCGGCAGCCGCCACCGGGGATGCGCTTCAGACTGTGCGTCATCAGATACTGTCCTGACGTGTCGAACAGAGTCAGCAGCAGTCCGGAAATCCAGACGTTCCATACCGTCGGCAATCCGTTAAAGCATACGAACGTCGCCATCAAAATCAGCCCGCAGACGCTCTGCCTGAAGGAGATCACGTGCGGAGCGTCCGTCCAGTGCGGTTCACGGATGAACGTCAGAGCCGGTTCGGAGCAGAGTGCGCCACCGACCGACAGCCACTCATACACCGAAGGGGGTGCCGCCGGCGCAGCAGACCACTCCGTCGGAGAATGCAATCACCGCCTCCGGTAACCGCAGCGACATGGGATCCTCCGGCAGAAACAGCGCGGAGAGAGCACCGAAAACGCCCATCAGCTGCAGAACATAGCCCCTCCGAGGCCGATTCCGTCCGAGCGGAAAGCGGTGACTGCCGTCCGCACGGGAGACAATCCGACGCGGAATGCGCCCGGGCGGCGGAATCCGCGCCGGATCGGGCGACCCGCCCGTCCCGGAGTCCGAGGATTTCTCTCACGGCACGTCCCCGTCGCCTCATTTCCTCCGCCGCCCTCACTCCGGCCGGCGGCTCCGCCTGTCCGGATTCACGCCGCGGTGCACCCGCAGCGTCCGTTCGGCGAGCGAGGCCATCTTCACGCTGCGGAACTCCCCGAACTCGGCCTGAATCGTGTCGTTAAGCCGTCCGGCGAGCGTCCCGCCGAAACGGCGGTGTCCGGCCGCGATCCCGGTGATCGCGCCCACCGTCGCGCCGTTGCAGTCGGTGTCGAGTCCGCCGGTTACCGCAGCGCAGACGCAGGTGTCGGGATTCATGCCTCCGTAGATCAGCGCGGCGGCGCACACCACCGCGTTGTTGATGGTGTGGACCGCCGACATGGAGCCGAATTCCGCGTCGACATACTGCATGAAGCTCTCCATGCCGTCATGATGCGGAATTTCGGCGAGAGCATTGCGCAGCGCCGCCGCGAGACGGCAGTCGCGCGGAATCTCGCCGAGACCGGTTTCGATCAGCCGGACCGGATCGTCCTCGACGAACGCCGCCGCCTCCAGTGCGGCGACGAACATCTCCCCGTAGATGCCGTTCTTCACATGCGTCCATGAGGCGTCCCGCCAGGCGAGTTCCGCAGCGAGCTCGGGATTGCCGGCGCAGGCCCAGCCGAAGAAGTCGGCGCGGATCTGCGCGCCGATCCACTCTCTGAACGGGTTGTTGAAAGTCCGGATGCGGTCGACGTCCCACACCGGCCGGTTCATGCGGCCGCCGCACAGGTTGTAATTCAGCGCGGCCTGGCATTCCGCCGTGCACAGCTGCGCCATCGTGAACTGGTTCTCCCAGAGCCACGCGACGTCGCGCCATGTGAAATCGCGTCCGTGCTTCTCCATGATCAGGAGACCCATCAGCGTGTAGCGGATGTCGTCGTCGCTCTCCATGAACTCGATGCAGTCGCGGCACGAGCGGCGGCAGTCGACCTTGTCCGAGTAGCGGAAATAGTCGCGCAGCGGCCAGTCGCCCGTCGACTTCAGCAGCGCGCGGATGGCTTTCCAGCCGCCGGACATGCCCATGCCCTCGACCGGTTTGCCGAGCGCGCACCCGACCGAACGTCCGAGCCATGCGCCGTGGAATCTGTCGAGCAGCTCGTCGTCGGAGAGCGCCAGTTCCGGAGGTCTCCTCCGTTCGGGACGGCGGGCGCGGATCTCGTCGAGTCCGTTCGGTTCTTCGAACGAAAAATCCGGATCGCGGCGGCACGCCTCGAGTTCCGCCCGGATCGCGCTTATGGCGGCCTCGTTCCACGCGTCCTTCTCCCTGTCGAGCGCCGCCAGTTCCGCCGAAAGCTCCGCCGGAATCAGCGTCCCCTCCTCTCCCCGCTGCCGGAACTCCTCGCGCAGCAGCTGCAACGGCGACTCCGACTGTCCGCTGATCAACATGTTCTCCTCCTCTCAGAAATGCCGAGCCGGCCGCCGGCCGATCCTTTCCGGCGGCGGAGGCGCGGCGTTCTCATTCTTGCCGACCTTCCGTTAGACTTGATTGTACTACAGGTACAGGCGCACGGCGGAAGACATCCGCCCGCCGCAGTCATCTGAGCGCGGATTCCTCCGTCTCCTTGTCAAGGACGATGTAGAGATTGGTTTCGGGCAGTTCCTGGGCCGCATCGGAAAACAGACCTATGCCGGGAACGAGGAAAAGAACGGTTCCGACCACGTCGAGCAGTCCAAGCTTGCTGAGGACGGGGGTCACCGTCTTGGTGCAGGTCTGATAACCGGGTTTCCTCACGACGACCGCAAGGGGCTGATCGCATGGCACGACGACGGAGACAGGGTTGCCGCACTGCTTGTTGTTGACGAGCACCTCCGCATCCTTCGGTTCCGTCAGAATCGTGACCTCCTGAGTCTTGTCTCCGAAGAAAGAGCACCCCGAGGCGAGCGTCAGCGCCGCCGCGGAAACCGCGAAAATTCGTCCCGCTTTCATGAATCTGCTCCCGAATGTTGATGCGCCCACGACTGCCGGACGGAACGTTCCTCCCGGAACGGTCCGCCCTCCGTCCTGAAAAAAAAGACGGCTCCTGAGGCCGGAGCGGACGCAGGTTAGAATGTCATGCGTTCGACGTTTTGTCAAGCGCGGGAATGATTTTTCTTCCGACGGACGTGCGACCCTGCCGCCCGGCCGCGTCCGCTGTGTCGCGCATGGGAGACGCGCCTGCGCCGAGCCGGAGACGCCGGAACGATTGACAGCGGGGACGCGGCGTGCTATACTGGACGGTCGGTTTTTCGCGCCGGAAAAAATCCAAACACAGGAAGTTCGGGATGCCGCTTCTGAAAACCGTCGGCGATCAGATTTTCTGGGCGTACTCCAACGTCGGCATGGCGGAGGCCGCTCTGCGGAACGGAGCGGATCGGTATTCCTCCGTGCATTACATGATCCGCGCACGGCTGTTCCGTGATTTCACTGCGGGAAAAATACGCGTCTCCTCGTTCTATGAGGACGAAAGGGCAAAGATCGGGATGACCACCTGCTGTTACTGCGGTTCGGCGTCCGATCTTTCGCTGGATCACATCATCCCCCGCCGCAGGCTCGGCTCCGATTCTCCGGAAAATCTTCTCCCGGCATGCCGCCGATGCAACAGCGCGAAGGGATCGCGCGACGTCATGGTCTTTCTGCGATCCCGCGGTCTCTTCCCGTCCGTCCTCCTTCTGCGGCGCTATCTGAAACTGATCCATCGGTACTGCTCGGAGAACGGCCTGCTGCTCCGCGAGCCGGCGGAAGCGGCGGACATGGATCCTCCGTTCGACCTGTCCATGCTGGACTGCGACGCGTATCTGTCGCGGCTGAAACAGCTGCGGGGACTGAGCATGGAATGCTGCATTCGGCTGACAGACTCCGGCGGACCGGAGCCGCCGGCTCCCCGCGAAGAGGACTTCATGAGAGACGGAGCGGCCGGCCGGCGCGGCGGAAAGGGGCACGGAACATGCGCGTCCTGATGCTCGGCAGGAAAAGCTCGTGGATGGGGCTTCACCTCTCGCACATGGAGGCCGCGTTCCGGCGGCGCGGGCACGCGATTCTCACGGAGGATTACCACGCGATGTCGGCTTTCCTCGGACTCCCGCTGCCGCGGGAGGCGGCGGACGAGCGGCGTCAGCGTTCCCTCGAGCGTCTGGTCGCGAGTTTCCGCCCGGATCTGATTTACTGCGTCGCCAGCTGGAAGTATGATTTCCCGCGCCTGAAGTCCTATTACGGCGGGATCGTCGCGGTTCATGATCTGGACGGTCCGCGGAATCCGCCGGAAAGCGCTCTGACCGCGTTCCGGCAGGTCGATCTCCCGCTCAGCGCCTCGCGTTTCATGGTCCGTCTCGCCCGGGAACGGGGAATCGAAGCCTTCTACCTGCCGTCCGCCGCCGACACCGGTTATTATGCGCCGATCGGCCTGACGAAGCGCGAACTGCGGCGGTTTTCCGCTCACGTCTCATACGTCGGCCGCACGGCGGAACGCAGGGCGGAACTCTGCTCGCTGCTGAAGGAGAAAGGGCTCGCGCTCTACGGCGACCGCTGGAGAAGACATCCGGCCGCCGTGCGCGCCGGTCTCGGCCGGTGCGCGCGTCTGCGCCGCGACGTCGAAGGGCGGGAGCTGGTGAAGATCTACCGGGCGTCGGACGTCGTCGTCAACATCCTGCAGGAGCCGCTCGACCGGTACCGGACGATTCTGAGCCTGCAGTGCTTCGCCGTCCCGGCCGCCGGGCGGTGCCTGATCGCCGAGTGGGTCGAGGAGGCCGAGGAGGCGTTCGAACCCGGCCGCGAAATCCTGCTGTTCCGCACCCCGGACGAACTCGTCGCGCGGACGGAACGCTGTCTGTCCGATCCGGACTACGCTGCGGCAATCGGAGCGGAGGCCAGAAGGCGCTGCCTCGCCGGTCATACGCACGATCACCGCGTCGCGGAACTGGAGAGGCTGATCGCAGCCGGTTCCGGCGGGAGCCGGACCGCTGGATGACCCGGGACGGACGCTCCGCCGCCGTCTTGCTTTTTCCGCAAACGGAAGTATACTGCGGAAGCGCGCACGTGTCAGGAGTTGTCCCGCGCGGACGGACCCGGCGGGACGGGATGATTCAAGATGAATGGAAAGACAGAAGCGGCGTTCTGCTACGATTTCGACGGGACGCTCTCTCCGGGGAACATGCAGGAGTACGACTTCTTCGACGCGCTGGGGGGCGCGGCCAGGAACTTCTGGGAGGAGGCGGACGAAATCGTCAGCTCATGCCACGCCGACCCCGTGCTCTCCTACATGATGCTGATGATCGACCGCGCCCGCGACGGCAGGATCAGGACGACGCGCGACGCGTTCCGCGACTACGGCCGGGGGATAGCCCTCTGCAGGGGCGTGGAGGAGTGGTTCGACAGAATCAACGCCTACGGGGCCGGACTCGGTCTGAACGTGAACCATTACATCGTCTCCTCCGGACTCAGGGAGATGATCGAGGGCACGGCGATCGGCGGCAAATTCAGAAAAATCTACGCGTGCTCATTCTTCTACGACGAGAACGGCGCGGCGAAATGGCCGGCGGTGGCGGTGAACTACACGGCCAAGACGCAGTTCATCTTCCGCATCAACAAGGGGGTGGAGGACGAAGGGGATCACTGCACGATCAACCAGTACATCCCGCAGGAGAGGCGGCCGGTCCCGTTCTCGAGGATGATCTACATCGGCGACGGTTTCACGGACATCCCGTGCATGAAGCTGGTGAAGGAGCTGGGCGGAACCTCGATAGCGGTCTATCCCCCATCCTCACCCGGACGCCGGCGGGAGGCGGATCAGCTGCTCAGGGACAGGCGGGTGAACTTCACCGCCCGCGCGGACTACACGGAAGGCGGGCGGCTGGACCGCATCGCGAAGGCGATTCTCGGGCGCATCGCGGCGGAAAGCAGGCTGGCGTCCCTGGCGGCCGAATGCGAACCTCCGTCGCGGGGACGCGGCGGCGGAGACGGAAGGCTCCGGAAGTGAGCGGCAACCCATACGAGGACATCATCGGTCTGCCGCACCATGTGTCCCGTAACCGTCCGCGGATGCCGATGTCCAAGCGCGCCGCGCAGTTCGCGCCGTTCGCCGCGCTGAGAGGATACAGGGACGTCATAGCGGAGGCGGAGCGGCGGACGGAGCCCAGACCCGAACTGGACGAGGACCGGTGCGCGGAGCTGAACCGCCGCCTCGCGCTTCTCGTCTCCCGTCTGGCCGACTGCCCCGAGGTGCGCATCCGGTATTTCGTGCCGGACGAGCGGAAGCCCGGCGGCGCGTACGCCACGGCGTCCGGCCGCGTGCGGCAATGCTCCGGATCGGAGAGGAAGATCGTCATGACGGACGGCACGGTCGTTCCGATCCCGGATGTCGTGGAGATCGACGGCGGGATTTTCGCGGAGATGGACATGGAGTGAACCGCCTCTGCGGCGGAGGACATAAAAAGCCCCGGCGCGGCGGCCTCCGGCGTTTTCCCGAAGAACCGGTGCGCAGAGAAGGAATCCGCAGCGTCCGCCACGCGGGACGGCGGCCGCTTTCAGCTTGACAAAACGCCGAATCGATGCTAAATTAACCCGGCGGCGGCTCAGTCCGGATCCGGGCCGGACGCCGTTCCGGCCGCGGACGCCGCCGCGGGCGAAATCAAGGAAAGGCGACGGCTCTCTTCGTGGACAGGCTAATAGACATCGGCGGGTATCCGGCCGCGAACGTGCTGGATCTGCTGCTTCAGGACAAATCGACCCGCAGAAACATCATCTGGGCGGCGGACGCGTACAGGGAGGACGGCGAGAAATTCGCCGACGGGGCTCAGATGGACGCTGGCGAGCTGCTCCGGTGCGCCGACTCCATCCGCCCGCGCTCGCAGAAGCCGCAGACGGCGCAGACGGTGCGCACGCGCAGGAAGGCCGAGGTGTTCACCCCCGCGTGGCTGTGCAACCGGATGAACAACCGCTGCGACGAGGAATGGTTCGGCCGCGGAGACGTGTTCAACACGGAGAACGCCGATCACACATGGACCGTCTCGGAGGGGAGGATCGAATTCCCCGGGCGGAAGAGATGGCAGCGTTACGTGGATTCGCGCCGGCTCGAGATCACCTGCGGCGAGGCGCCGTATCTGGCGTCCCGATACGACGCGTCGACCGGTGAGCCGATCGCGCCGACGTCGAGGCGCATCGGCATGCTTGACCGCAAGCTGCGGATTGTGAACGAGAACACCGGCGGATACGGGGAATGGCTGAAGTGGGCTTTCCGCGCCCTGGAGGCGTCGTACGGATACGAGTACCAGGGAGACAACGTGCTGATCGCGAGAATCAATCTGCTCATGACTTTCACGGAATATCACGAGGAGCGCTGGGGACGCCGCCCGGACGACCGGCTGCTGCGGAAAGCCGCGAACAGGATCGCATGGAACATCTGGCAGATGGACGGGCTCAAGGACACCGTGCCGCTCGGCAGGCCGTACGAGGAGTTCGTGCAGCCGACGTTCTTCCACGCTTTCGGAATGATGGACGACGAGGAGATGTACTCCGTGCCGTGCCGGATATTCAACTGGAGAAGCAAGTTCTCCGTGCGGTTCATGGATCTGAAGACGATCGCCGCGTACGGGAAACGGCGCGATTACGCGTATGAGGACGACGGATACCTGTTCTGACCGGCGCGGAACCCGCATGACGGCACGAGGAAACGCACAGTGCAATCCCCGCCGCGCCGGCGGCGGCTGGCGCAGCCGAAAGATGCATGATGACCTCATCGCCACAGAGGAGACATAGGACTTGAAAAAGAAACTCTTCGACTACGTCATCGGCAATCCGCCGTATCAGGAGGACATCAAGAACAGAGGCGACAGGGCGAACCCTGTATACGACAAGTTTATGGATGCCGCCTACAAAGTCGGCAATGTGGTCGAGTTGATACATCCCGCCAGATTCTTGTTCAATGCGGGTCAGACACCCAAGGCGTGGAACAAGAAAATGCTTGGTGACAGACATTTAAAGGTGCTCCAATATGAGCCTGATGCGAGCAAAGTCTTCCTCAACACGGATATCAAGGGCGGCGTGGCGGTGACGCTGAGAAATGATTCGGAAGATTATGGCGCCATTGGCATCTTTACCGCTTCTCCCGTGCTGAACTGCATTGTTAAAAAGGTGGCTAAACGCACGGGATCTTCCGGATGGCTTAATTCTGTCGTGGCATCGCAGGGATTATTTCGCTTTTCAGAAAAATTCTTCGGCGATTTTCCCGATGCCATAAAACATATCGGTGCCGGAACCGGTAATAAAATTGTGTCAAGCGTCATGGATAAACTCCATGATGTGTTCCTTGACGCTCCTCATAGTGGCAAGAAGCATGTGAAGTTTTTAGGGAGAATCAAAAATCAGCGTGTGTATAAATATATCGACCAAAAATATCTTGAGAAAAACGCTTTCATAGATGAATATAAGGTCTTTGCTCCGGAGGCAAATAACAGTGGTCATTACGGCGAAGCGTTGACAGACGCTGAAATAGGTTTTCCGGGAGAAGGATGCGCCGACACATTCCTTTGCATCGGGCCTTTTGACAGCGAAGCTGAACCGGTTAACTTTCGGCGGTACATGAAGACCAAATTTTTTCGTGCGCTTTTGGGGATAAAAAAGGTCACACAGCACTGTCCTCCCCCCGTATGGGAGATGATTCCTCTTCAGGATTTCACCGACGGAAGCGACATCGACTGGTCCGAGTCCGTCCCGGAGATAGATCGGCAGCTGTACCTCAAGTACGGCCTTGACGACAAGGAAATCGAATTCATCGAAACCCACGTGAAGGAGATGGCGTGATGGCTGCGGTCAGGATCAAGACCTTTTCCAAGGTTGTGCCGCAGTGCTACGCCTACATCACCCCCGGAGTGCCCGCGCACGAAGGCTGGACGAAGATCGGCTTCACCGAACATGACGTCGAAACCCGCGTCAGAAACCAGACGCACACCGCCGGCGTGCGGTACGAAATCCGCTGGATCAGACGGGCGGCGTTCGTCAGCCCGCCTTTCGACACGTTCAGGGACAGGCACTTTCATGTCTATCTGAAGAGGCTCGGCGTACCCCGCGACGCCGGCACCGAGTGGTTCCGCATCTCCCCGGAGGACGCCGAAGCCCGCTTCGACGATTTCACTAAAAACCACGGCGTCGTTTCCGCGGAGGACGCCGACGCGACGATTCCGTACACGCTCAGGGAGGAGCAGGCGGAGGCCGTGCGGATGACGGCCGAGTATTTCCGCAACCACGAACACGGCGAATTCCTGTGGAACGCCAAGCCGCGTTTCGGCAAGACCGTCTCCGCCTACGATCTGTGCCTGAAACTCGGCGCGAGGAACATTCTCGTCGTGACGAACCGTCCGGCGGTCGCGGATTCGTGGTACGAGGACTACGAAACTTTCCTCGGACCGGGTTCCGGCTACGCCTTCGTCAGCAGTGTGAGCGGAATCAGCGACAGGAAATACGTCCGCAGCCGCGAGGAATACGCGGCCGCGGCAAATGAACGCACCAAAGGCTGCATCGAATTCGTCAGCCTGCAGGATCTGAAAGGCTCCATATATTTCGGAGGCTGCCACGACAAGCTTAAGGAACTCACCGCCGACAAGGGTCTGCTCTGGGACGTCATGATCGTCGACGAGGCCCACGAGGGGGTCGACACCTACAGGACCGACACCGCCTTCAGCCGCATCCGGCGCAGATGGACGCTGCATCTCTCCGGCACCCCGTTCAAGGCTCTGGAGAACGAAAAGTTCCCGGCGGACGCGATCTACAACTGGACATACGCCGACGAGCAGAAGAAAAAGAGCGAATGGGATCCGTCCAGCGAATCGGAAAACCCTTACTCCGTCCTGCCGCGGCTCTCCCTGTTCACCTACCGCATGTCCGACATCGTCAGGGACAAGACGGAGAAAGGCATCAGACTCGACGACGGCGGCGTCATGGAATACGCTTTCGATCTGAACGAATTCTTCCGGACGTCGGACAGGGGCTCGTTCGTCCACGACGCGGACGTGGACAGGTTCCTCGACGCCCTGACGAAACAGGAGAAATTCCCGTTCTCGACGCCGGAACTGCGAGATGAACTGAAGCACACTTTCTGGCTGCTGAACCGGGTGGCGAGCGCGAAGGCTCTCGCGAAGAAACTGCACGTCCATCCCGTGTTCAAGGACTACGAGATCGTCCTGGCCGCCGGCGACGGCAGGCTCGACGACGACGACGAGAACGAGGAGTCCCTCGCCCGGGTGAGAAAGGCGATCGAAACGCATGACAGGACCATCACGCTCTCGGTCGGACAGCTCACCACTGGCGTCACGGTTCCGGAATGGACGGCGGTGATGATGCTCTGCAACATGGCCAGCCCCGCGCTCTACATGCAGGCGGCGTTCCGCGCGCAGAATCCGCACCTGTCCCACGGTCCGGACGACGGCACGTACCGGAAGGAGAACGCCTACGTGTTCGATTTCGACCCCGCCCGCACCCTGACGATCTTCGAGAAGTTCGCCAACGACCTGATCCCCGGGACGTCCGGCGACAGAGTGGATTCCGACACCCGGAAACGGCAGGTGCGGACGCTTCTGAACTTCTTCCCCGTCTACGGCGAGGACGACGACGGCTCCATGATCGAGCTGGACGCCGAAAAAGTGCTGACGATTCCCCGCCGGATCCACGCGAGGGAGGTGGTGGAGCGGGGCTTCATGTCGAATTTCCTGTTCGCCAACATCGGAGGCATCTTCAGCGCTCCTAGGGAGATCATCGACGTCATCAACCGCATGCAGGCCTTGGAGGAACCGAGGACACTCGCACCCGCCGCCGTGGACGAGGACACTTCCGATCGGCTGAACCTGAACGAAAAGGGCGAACCCGAGGTTCCGGACAAGTGGATCGTCGGCGAAGCGGCGGGGCTCTTCGGCAAAAAGGAGTACGGGCGGATCGGCGATCGGCTGACGGCGGCGGTTGAGGAAATCCGCAGGGACGCCGAAAAGAAGCCGGACACGGAGCGGGAGAGGCTCAGGCTGCTCTACGAACAGTTTTCGAAGCCGTCGACGGAAGTCCTGATGGAGAAAGCCGAGGAGTATTACGGCGACGATTTGACGAAAGCCTCGCGGAATCTGCTGCAGCGCAGGATTCAGGACATCACCCGCGACGTGATCAACCGCGAATACGGGGAGTACTCCATACGCGTCAATCAGCTTGAGAAAGAGCGCAGAGACGACATCAGGTCGGCGCAGCAGTCCGGCGCCCCGATGACCGAAATCTCGCGGATCGACGCGGAATACGGAGCCCGGCGCGACAGAGAGCGCGACGACATGCTGAACCGCATCGGCGGGAGGCTCGGCGATCACGCTCTCATAAAAAAGACGGGGGAAGCGGTCGTGGCGACGGTGGAGACGGAGAGGAGGAACGCGGAGAAGAAGTCCATAGAGGGCGACGTCCGCGACCATCTGCGCGGCTTCTCACGCACCATCCCGGCGTTCCTGATGGCCTACGGCGACGAACACACGACTCTCGCCAATTTCGATTCGCTCGTGCCGGAGGACGTGTTCTGGGAAGTCACCGTCAACCCGCAGAACGGACAGGGGGTGACGCTGGAACAGTTCCGCATGATGCGCGACGGCGGGGACTACACGACGGAAACCGGCGAGAAGAGGCACTTCGACGGACATCTGTTCGACGAGGTCGTGTTCAACGACGCCGTGCAGGAATTCATGAGGAGGCGCGCCGAGCTGGCGGATTATTTCGAGCCCGGCCGGAACGGTGACATCTTCGACTTCATCCCTCCGCAGCGCACCAATCAGATCTTCACACCCAAGAAGATCGTGAAGGACATGGTCGACATGCTGGAGAAGGAGAATCCCGGCTGCTTCGACGATCCGGAGGCGACTTTCGCCGACCTCTACATGAAGTCCGGGATGTACATCACCGAGATCGTGACGCGTCTTTATCGGAGCGGACGGATGAAAGCCCTGTATCCGGACGCCGCGCGGAGGCTGAACCACATCTTCGCGGAGCAGGTCTACGGCTGCGCACCGACCGAGATCATATACCGCATCTGCCTGCGCAGCATCCTCGGGTTCAGCGATGAAATACACATCGAAAAGCATAACATCCGACTCTGCGACACGCTGAAACACGCCAAGGAGGGGACACTGGAAAAGGAGGTGAGAAAGCTGTTCCCGCTGTGACGGCCGCACCCCTCCCCCTCGGATCGTTCCCGGCGGTCAGCGGCGCCGGTTCCTGATTCACGGAATGAAGTCGCTGCCGGGGGGCGTTCCCGTATTCTGCGCAACATTCAGCTCCGGCTGATCCCGGACCGGGAAGGATGCCGTGCCGTTGGAAAGCGCGCATGATCATGATAAGGAAAAAAGGCGGAAGTTCATCGGAGAGATGAAATTGCATCACGAGTGACGATGTGAATGGGGCGAAGCCGCCCCCAACCGCCAGCAGGCGCAGCGGCTGCGGGCGCACGCGGGTTTATTTGCAATTTCAGCGGAAGACGGATACATTGGCCGGACGATTCGCAAACGGCAAACAAACCGATTTGCCGCAGCGACAAATCAACCCAGGAGGTGTCGGGAATGAGATTGTTCAAATATTGGATTCCGGCGTTGTTACTGGCTGGAGCGGCGGTGACGCCGCTGGTCGGCGCCGAAAACACGGCCAAGCATTCGGAAGCCGATTATCAGGTCGCCTACATGGCGCTGGAGGCAATGCAGCTTTCGAGGTCGTTGCGGCAAACGCTCTCCTCCACATTGGAGATGCAGCTGAAAAGCAATCCGCAGCTGCTGCCGGTCAGGGATGTTCTCGAATCGTTTCTCACCAAATATCTGAACTACGAAAACTTGAAGCAGCGCTACGCGGATCTCTATCTTGACGTCTTCACCGCTGAAGAGCTCAAGGAGATGATTGCATTTTATCAGACTCCGCTCGGCAGGAAAATAGTTTCGAAAGGTCCCGAGCTGACGGTTCGCGCTATGAAAATCGGGCAGAACATAGTGCTTGAGCACAGTTCTGAACTTCAGGAAGCGCTTGCAAAAGCGATTTCCGAGCGGCGGAGAGGAAAACAATCCCCTCTTGAATCAAAATCCGGGACAATGCCAAGAACTTCGACTCCCGCCGCATCGCGGTCAGAACTGCGGTGAAAAACAGCCGCCTGCGCAAAAACGCCGGGGCTGTGAGACCGGCGGAAGCTGAAAAGCCGTCGGCCATAAAGAACCGTCGCCGCTAGAAAAAGAGAAGTGGTGGAGCATAGCGGATTTGAACCGCTGACCCTCACACTGCCAGTGTGATGCTCTAGCCAACTGAGCTAATGCCCCGCGAAAAGCATCCTACAATACCCGCATCCTGCGCGCAAGTCAAGCTGAAATCGCGAAAAAAAGCGGAGACGGCGCCGGAATCGGACATCAGGCGTCCCCCTGCGCATCGGATTCCGTCCGACTGCGGACCGACTGTCTCCGGCGGCCGGCGTCTCCGCCGTCCGTCCGCCCGCCGTCGGCGCCGCGTCCGTTCCAGCGCATGGGCACATGTCCGGCCATGACTTCAAACCCGCAGCGTTCGTAGAGACCGCGCGTTCCGGGGGCGCCGATCAGACCGATCCAGTCCACGCCGCGCCGCCGGAGTTCCCGCACCAGCGTCCGCACCATTTCGGAAGCTATCCCCCTGCGCCGGAAACGCGGATCCACCACCACGTCCTGGATGTAGGCGTCGCTGGCGCCGTCGGAAATCGCCCTCGCGAAACCGACCATCTCCCCCGTGCCGGCGAACGCCCCGGCCACGGCGGCCGATCCCGCCGCCATCGGAACGATGAAGCCGCCGTCCCACTTCTCGTCCCACCAGCCGGCCAGGCGGTACAGCCTGGCCACGGCCCCGGCGTCGACGGAACCGATCACCCGGACTTCCACTGTGTCAACGGCAGAACGCATAGTAGCGGATCACGATGTAGAGCGAGGCCAGCGCCATGCTGCCGAACGTGACGGGGAAACCGTAGCTGAAGAAAGTCCTGAACGTCACCTTCTGTCCGGACTTCCCGGCGATGCCGGCCGTGACCAGGTTGGCGGCGGCCCCCACTATGGTGCCGTTGCCCCCGAGACACACCGCCAGCGCGAGCCCCCACCACATCAGTTCCTGACATGCGGCGTTCCCCCTGAACTGCGGAGCCACGCTTAAAAACGCCGAGACCACGCTGACCATGGCCGCGGTGAAGGAGACATTGTTCATGACGGCGGCGGCGGCGGCGCTGATCCACATCACCGCCAGCACGGTCGCGGGCACCGGCCAGTCCGTCGCGAACGAGAAGAGTTCACCGAATTTGGCCATCAGGCCCGCCTTCTCCGCGCCGGAGACCAGAATGAACAGCCCCATGAAGAAGAACAGGGTGCTCCACTCGATCTTCTCCAGCATGTGATCGACGTTGATCCTGCAGATCAGCAGAGCCAGCGCGGCACCGGCCATGGCGATCACGCTGGGCTGAAGCCCCGCCGCTCCGTGCACCAGGAAGCCGACAATCGTCAGCGTCATCACGACTCCCCCCCGGCGCATGTTCGCCGGATCGGTGATGGCGCTTCCCTCGTCCAGCTCCATGATCTGGGCGCGCTGCTCCACGTTGACGTGCATGCGCTTCGAATAGTACAGCCACAGACAGACGCAGTACAGTATCAGGACCAGCGCCACGAACGGCGCCAGGTTGATGATGAACGCCATGAAATCGAACCCGGCGGCCGATCCGATGATCAGATTCGGAGGGTCTCCGATCAGCGTGGCGGTTCCGCCGATGTTGGACGCGATGGTCTCCGCCATGAGAAACGGCAGCGACGGCAGCGCCATTTCCGCGGCGACCACGAGCGTCACCGGAGCCACCAGCAGCACCGTGGTCACGTTGTCCAGAAAGGCCGAAAGCGTGGCCGTCGCCATCACCAGCAGAACCATGGTGCGGACAGGCGATCCCTTGGCCAGCTTCGCGCATTTGATGGCCACGTACTGGAACAGTCCGGTGCCGGAAAGGATGTTCACCAGCAGCATCATGCCGGCCAGCGTGAACACGACGTCGAAATTGGAATACCGCGAGAACATGTCCATCTTGGCATAGCGCGCCGCGGCCTCGTCGGCGGGGGACGGCGCGCGGTCACGCCCGGAAGCCGGCGTCTCCGCCGGCGTCTCCTCTCCGCCGCCGATCTGTCCGGAGCCGACTGCGGCGGCGGCCGCCGGACGCGACGACTCATGCCGGGACGGGACTTCAAGTCCGCAGTCGTTGAGGACGAAGATCATCATCAGCGCCGCGCCCAGCAGGGCGGCGACCGTCTTGTGCACTTTTTCGGTGGCGATCAGGACGTAGGTCCCGAAGAAAACAACAGCGGCGAACCAGAAACACAGCATAGCTTATCTTCCACGGCAGGCGGTGCGCTCAACCGCGCAGCACCTTATGTATGATGTTCTTGACGGACAACTCGCCGACGAGCATCCCTCTGTCGTCGGTCACGAAAATCAGGCCGGCCGTGCGCTTCACCAGAGGAATCGTGAACTGGATCAGCGGCACGTCGGGACGGATGCTCAGACGGGGAGGATGCATCAGCTCGCGTATCGTGTAGTGCTGCTCCTCGCGGAATATCCGCTCGAAAGGCTCGAAGCTGACCAGGAACCTGGTGCTGTCCATCATGAAGATGTATTCCGGGATGAAGTGCCGGATCACGTCGGTCGCGTCCAGCTCTCCGACCAGCTTCCCGTCCGCCTCCGCGACCGGAATGATCGACCGCTTCCCGCGGTTGAAGATGTCCAGGGCGACGGCCAGATTGTCGTCCGGCAGCACCGTTTCCGAGGGAGGATTCATCAGATCCTCGGCGGTGACGGTCTTCTTCAGGCACACGCCGTCGTTCCGGATCGTCGCCATCACCTCCGCGGGGGATCCCGACCGCAGCAGCCGCCGGCGGTTCTCCTCGCCGCCGAGATAGCGCGCGAACGCCGCCAGCGTCTTGAGATAGATGTCTCCGGACTCGCCGCCGATCAGGGACATGACGATGACGGACGTCGGCGAGAGGTCGATGGGTCTAAGCCGGACCGGCTGTCCGGGAATTCCGATGATGATCGTCAGATCCTCCTGGCGATCCAGCCTGATGTGCGGCAGTGCGAGCCCGTCGTACTCCATGGCGGTGGCGTCCTCGCGCTCGATTATGCCCGAAAGCAGCTCCTCGGGCGTGCCGGGCAGCTGGATCTGCGAAGCCGCCAGGCGCAGGAGATTGCCGTAGATTTCACTGCGATCCCCGCCGGAAACTCCACAGAAAATCAGACGCTCGTCGAGGATTGATGCGAGTTTCATAATGACGATTTCCTCCTTTCGCAAAAGCTCCGGCCCCGGACCGCCGCTCCCCGCCCGAGGCGGCGTCCGTCATCTTCTCACCGACGCGTCATGCGTTCCACCACGGCGTTGGCGAAACCGGAGCACGACACCTCGGTCGCGCCGTCCATCTGCCGTGCGAAATCATAGGTGACCACACGGTCGGCGATGGCGTTCTCTATCCCGCGGATCACCAGATCCGCCGCCTCGGAGAACCCCAGATAGCGCAGCATCATCTCCCCGGAAAGGGCCAGCGAGCTGGGATTGACCTTGTCCAGACCCGCGTATTTGGGCGCGGTGCCGTGCGTCGCCTCGAAGACGGCGTGGCCGGTGAGATAATTTATGTTCGCCCCGGGAGCTATCCCGATTCCGCCGACGCACGCCGCCAGCGCGTCCGAGATGTAGTCGCCGTTGAGATTCATCGTGGCGATGACGTCGTAGTCCTCCGGCCGCGTGAGGATCTGCTGCAGAAAGGCGTCGCATATGCAGTCCTTCACCAGCAGTCTGCCGTCGGGCGCCCCGCCTCCGGCGAGATCCGGCGCCGCCGCGGCGACGTCGGAGAACTCGCGCCTCACCAGATCGTAGCCCCAGTTCTTGAACCCCCCCTCGGTGAACTTCATGATGTTGCCCTTGTGTACCAGCGTGACGCTGCGTCTGTGGTTCTTGAGGGCGTAGTTCACGGCGGCGCGGATCAGCCTCTCGGAACCTTCGCGCGAAACCGGCTTGACGCCGATGCTGGAGGTTTCCGGAAACCGGATTCTGTCCACCCCCATCTCCTCGCGCAGGAACTTCACGACGCGGGCGGCCTCGGGGGTGCCCTCGTTCCACTCGATGCCGGCGTAGATGTCCTCGGTGTTCTCCCTGAAGACCACCATGTCCGTCTTCTCCGGCGACCTGACCGGGGACGGCACGCCGGCGAAATGACGCACCGGACGCAGGCACACATACAGATCCAGCGTCTGCCGGAGCGCGACGTTCAGCGACCGTATCCCCCCGCCGACGGGCGTGGTCAGCGGCCCCTTGACGGCGACGAGATATTCCCGCAGCGCCTCGACCGTCTCGTCCGGCAGCCACGTGCCGTCGCCGTAGACGGCGTTGGCCTTGCCGCCGGCGTAGACCTCCATCCACGCGACGGATCTGCGGCCTCCGTAGGCCTTCCTCATCGCGCTGTTCCATATGTGCATGGACGCGGCGGTTATGTCGGGACCCGTGCCGTCGCCCTCGATAAACGCGACGACGGGATGATCCGGCACCGAAAGCGCGCCGTCCTTCCCGACGGTGATCTTATCGCCCGGTGGAACGGTGATTTTCCGAAAACTGGTCATGTTGCATCCGGCCCTTTCTGTATGGAGACACGAAGTCCGGCGGCGGACGCGGCCGGCCGGATCGGCGTCATTCCGTCCCCGCCGGAGTCCGGCTCCGGATTGAATAACATCGCCGATTTCAGACCCCGAACAGCGCCTTCACGTTGGCCAGACTCTGCTTGGAACCGCTGCGGCACTCCTCGACGCCCTCGAATTCGATGGAGATGTACCCGTCGAATCCGGATGATTTGATCACCTTGACCACGGCCGGCAGATCCAGATCTCCGCATCCTGTGATCGCGCCCCGTATGTATCTGCCGTGCAGGGTGCGCCCCCAGCCGTCGCCGACCGGGACGCTTTTCCGGATGAAGAAATCCTTGAAGTGGATCATCGACGCGATGTCGATGTTGTTCATGGTCGCGGCCACCGAATCCTCGTCGGCGCAGTTGAAATTGCCGATGTCCAGCGTGGTGCGGTAATTGTCGCGCCCCACCAGCCGGACCAGGCGCCTCACGCGCTCGCTGTTCTGGAAATGCAGTCCGTGATTCTCCACGCTGGTGGTGATGCCGTAGCGCACCGCGTAGTCCGCGACTTCGCGGCAGGCCTCGACAACCTTGGGAAGATCCTTCTCGTACTGTTCGTACGAGCACATCTCAGCCTTGCGGTACCCCACGTCGTGACGCATGAGCTTCACTCCGAGCCGGGCGGCCACGTCGACCTCTTTCTTGACACGCTCGATTTCAGCGCGGTATTCCGACTCGGACGTTTCGTGCGCGTCGTCGCCGGCCGTCAGAAAGTTGGCTCCGATGGTGTAGCTGGACAGATCGATTCCGCACGTCCTCGCCTGATCGCGCACGGCGTCGATCAACGCGTCGTCGCCGGTCAGCTTGAAGCCGGAGGGGACGATTTCGATGTGTTCGCCTCCGTTGTCGGCCACCCAGCGGACGGCGGCGAGGACGTCCATCTCGCCGGCTTCGATGGCGCGGTGCAGACTGTAGGAACTCAGACCTATTTTCATGATGTTTTCTCCTGGAATTTCTCCGTGAATTCCGAATATCCTGTCAGACCGCCGTCCGACGGGGACCGCCGACGACCGCGTCCGGGCGCGGCGCACCCGCCCGCCGTCCGGCCTCCGCAGTTCAGCGGGAGCGGCGGTTCCTCGGCTTGACTGCGGCTCCGGCGGCGTTCGCTTCGACAATCGCCACGCAGAGCGCCAGCGCGCCGCGTCCGACCGTCCAGCAGTCGCCGGCGTTCTCCCTGATGCCCCGCACGAAACACGCGTGGGAATTGGGAACGCTCGGAAAATCATCCGCCTTGAACACCTTCGCCGGCTTGCCGTCCGCGGGAAGCAGCTCGATGCCGGAGCCGTCCTGCAGGAACCTGATCGCGCCCTGATCGCCGTACAGTTCGAACGCGCCGTAGTTGCCGGGGAAAGTCCAGCTCAGCTCAAGCACCCCCGTCGCTCCGTTGGCGAAGTCGAACATCGCGGTCACGTTGTCCGGCACCTCGTGCCTCAGATTGCGGGTGATCGCGTGCACCCTGCGGACCGGTCCGAAATACCACTGGAGGGCATCGGCGTTGTGCACCGCGATGTCGGTCACCAGACTGCCCTCGTATTTCCTCTTCACGAACCAGGTGGCGCCGGGGGACCAGCCGACATCCGGGCTGGCGGAGCAGCAGCGCAGACAGCGCGCGTGCATCGGCCTGCCGATGGCGCCTTCGTCTATCAGCTTCTTCACCATCACGTACATCGGAACGAACCGCATCGACTGATTGACCTGCAGCACCAGCTTCTTCCTGTGAGCGAGACTGATCATGGCGTCGGCGTCCTCGACTCTGGCGGCCATGGGCTTCTCCACCAGCACGTGCTTGCCGGCGTTCAGCGCGGCGATCGTCTGGGGATAATGGAAGCAGTTGGGGGTGGCGATCATGACCGCGTCTATGTCGAGGGACAGGATCTCGTTCAGCGAACGGCAGATCCTCGGCGAAATCCCGTGCTCGCTGATCAGAGACTCCGCTTTCCCGCGCTTGATGTCGTACACTGCGGCGATCTCCGCGTCGTCTCCGAGCGACTGAACCTCGGGAACATGATTGCGGCGGGCAATCTGTCCGCACCCGATCAGACCCAATCTGATTTTCCCCATACGCCGTTTCCTTCCCGCGAATCCGCTTTGATGAACCTTTGACAAGCCGCGTCCGCGGCCCGCCCACTCAGAAAGCCGCTATAGGATAATGCCGCGCCGCCCTGTTGTCAAGTTGCAATCGCGCCCTGAACAGTGTAATTTAAGCGGTGCGCGGCCGCGTCCGGGACGCGGCCGCCGCGGACGGATGCGAACGACAAACAGAGGAAGGACCTGACGATCCATGATCTACGACAAACTGGAAAACCTGCGGCTTTACGCGCATCTCGCGCCGTCCGCATGGGGGAAGATCGCCGAGTTTCTGCCCACGGTGACGCCAGAGACCGAAAGCCGCCGGCACCACCTGGACGGGGATCTGCTGCTGGCGGACACCGCGATCTACAGGACGAAGCCCCTGGAGGAATGCAAGGTGGAGCTGCACGGCCGCTACGTCGACCTCCAGGTCGTGCTCGAGGGCGACGAGACCGTCTGCTGCGTGCCGACCGACGATCTGGAGGTGCTGGAGGCGTTCGACGCGGAGCGCGACCGCGGTTTCTTCGTCTACCGTCCGGGACGGGAGACGCGGCTGCGGCTGAGCGCCGGAACGTTCGCGGCGTTTCTGCCCGGCGAGGGACATCTCACCGCCTGGCGCACTCCGGCCGTCACGGTGCGGAAGGTCGTGTTCAAGCTGGATCGCAGACTGCTCGGATAACCGCGGTTCCGCATCATGCCGCACGGAACGGACAGAAACAGCTACGCCGCCGCGAGAGATGCGGCGCTGGCCGGCTGCCGGTGTCTGTTCATGCGTCCGGGCGAAGGCGGCGCACTCGAAGTCGCCGACTGCGCGGGAGACGGATTCGCCGAGCTGGTGATCCGGCTGGTGGAGCTCTCCGCGCCCGACCGTCTCTCCCGGCCGGTATACGGGGAAACGCGCGAAACCGCCCCCTGCGACGTCGCCAACGAAATCGCCCGCAGGTTCGGAGCCGGAAATTTCCTGCCGCGGCTGCTCGAGGCTCTGTTCTGGTCGTTCAGCCGCGACGGCGGCGCTCTTCCGGAGCTCCGTGAGAGGAACGCCGAGGAGTCGCTGTTCCTGTCGGAGCAGGCGGCGGCGATACTCAACTTCCCCTCCGCGCTGGCCTCGGCTCTCCCTGATTCCGCCGGCGGATGGTCTCCGGACGCGGTGAGGATGCTGCGCTCCGTCGGGCGGTGCACGGTCGCGGAGACGGCGGGGAAAGTCGCCGCCGGCGACCCGTTCGCCGGCGGACGCGCTTTCCGCTATATGGACGGGCGTTTTCTGCCGGCCGGGCTTGAAAACATCCGGCCGGCCGGCAGGTTCTTCGGATTCTTCGGGCCGCGGCGGATTTTCCACGAGCACTTCCGCGATTTCGCCGGCGGAAAGAGCTGCGTGCCGCTGCTGATCTCAAGTCTGCCCGGGCACGGAAAAACCCAGCTGACCGTGGCGCACTCGCTCGCGCATCCCGGACTGACCCTGATTCTGGCCTCGTCGGAGACGCTGGAACGTCCTCTCGAGACGCTGCTGGACACCCTGCGCCGGCGGCCGGACCGGCGGTTCGTGGTGTTCTTCGACGACGTCAATCCGGGCTCGCTGGACTGGTACACGTTCCGCACCAACGTCGGGGGCGCGTTCTCGCCTCCCGGCAACGTGCTGCTGGCAATCGCCAGCAACTATGAGTTCCCCGCCGAGATTCTGTCGCGCGGCAGAAGCGTGGCGTTCCCGACTTTCGACGACGTGCGGTGTCTGGAGATGGTCGAGGACTTCTTCAGGTCGAACGGATTCCGCCGTCCCAACGCCAACCTGATCTCCCTGGTGGCGGCGGAATACACGGAGGAGTTCGGGCAGAAGCGCTACACGGAGCTGAGTCCGCGCACGCTGATGCGACATCTGGAGCTGTACGAGCGCGACCAGAGGAGACGCCGCGACGCGGTCCAGCTGTCCTGCGGCCCGGTGGTGACCAAGCCGGACTCGCAGCTGTTCTACGAGTTCAACATCCGCCTGATGCGCAAGCTGTACGGCAACGAGTACATCGAAAACATGCTCAAGGACAAGCTGCGCGCCATGGGGTGAGACCGTTACGCCATGTTCTATCTGATCAAACGGCTTGTGCTGGCTCTGCTGACGCTCTTCACGATTCTCGCGGCGAGCTACGTGCTGCTGCGTCTGGCTCCCGGGGATCCGGCGCGCAGCGGCCTGTTCGGGGAATACGGATCCGGCGGCGGTCTGAGCGAGAACAAAGGGGCGTTCGCCGGCAACGCCGCCATCCGGAAGAAACTTCATCTCGACCGGCCAGTGCTGGTCGGCTTCTGCTATTGGATGAGAGACGTGCTCTGTCACGGCGATTTCGGAACCTCGGCCGTCGTCGATCCCGGAAAACCGGTGACCGCGATGATTCTGGAGCGTCTGCCGGTGACGGTCTCCCTCAACTGCTGGGCGATCCTGGCGACCTACGCCGTCGCCGTGCTGGTGGGGGTCTACGCCGCTGTCTGGGCGGATTCATGGTTCGATCAGTGTTCCATGGCGCTGCTGTTCGCGCTGTACTCCATGCCGGTGATGTGGGTGGCGCTGCTGCTGCAGGCGGTGTGCTGCGAAGGCGGCGTCTGGCCGCTCTTCCCGTTGAAAGGGCTGAACATTCCCGACGCGCTGCGCCTGAGCACATGGGGATGGCTGTTCGAAAGCGTCCGGTACTACACGC
The DNA here is from genome assembly GCA_964402715.1 of uncultured Victivallaceae bacterium. Classification (GTDB taxonomy): domain Bacteria; phylum Verrucomicrobiota; class Lentisphaeria; order Victivallales; family Victivallaceae; genus CALXOD01. The sequence goes on along the minus strand of CAYODJ010000002.1, from coordinate 101,445 downwards.
TCCCCGTGTTCTGCCTGTCCTTCAGCGGAATCGCCGGTCTGTCGCGCTACGCGCGCGGCAGCATGCTGGACATCATCGGCTGCGACTTCATCCGCACGGCTCGGGCCAAGGGCGTTCCGGAATACAGCCTGATCTGGAAGCATGCGTTCGGCAACTCGCTGATTGTTCTCATAACGCTGTTCGGCGGGCTGCTGCCGTCGCTGGCGACTGGCAGCGTGATCGTGGAATACATCTTCAACATACCAGGCATGGGAGCGCTGTCGCTTCTGGCGCTGTCCAGCAGGGATTATCCGCTCGTCATGGCTCTCTTCGCCTTCAGCGGAATACTGACGCTGGCGGGAATTCTGATTTCCGATCTGCTTTACGTGCTCGCGGATCCGCGCATTTCGCTCACCGGATCGAAAGGGACGTTCTGACCGTCTCCGGATCCGCCGTCCCGCAGCGCGGCTTCGGTCCGGCGGCGGACATACGCCCGGAACGGGGGAGAACCTGAAAAGACGCGTTCACGGAAACCGGGAATCCGTGCGGAAACCGGCGCCGCGCGGGTTCACCGGACGTCCGACTGCGAGTACTTGTAGACCGTCTCGCCTTCCCTGCAGAGTCCGAACTTCTCGCGGGCGACCTTCTCCACCGCCCCGGGCGACGTCTGGAGGGCGCCCACATCCCTGTTCAGCTCGGCGCCGACCATCTGCTTGTTCGCCAGCTGGTGCCTCAGTTCGGCGAGCTCCGCGCATTTCTTCTGGTGCTTCCGGTACACCGGCAGCAGCAGCGCGGCCCCCGCGGACAGGGCGAGAATCACAATCAGGTACGGCAAGTAAGGGAGAAACCCCGCATTTTTTTTCGCGTCCGCCATAACTCTGAAAACCTCCGCAACTGAAAGACCATCAACTGAAACTCGGGATCGCCGACGCCCGCTTCACGAGCGCGGCCATCAAGTCTGCGGCTGCAGTGTCAGAAGGAACTCCACATTGGTCTTCACCTTCTTCAGCCGTCCTATCAGCAGCTCCATCGCCTCCGCCGCCGGCACCCCGTTAACGGCCTTGCGCAGCATCCAGATGCGCTGCATCTCGTCGGGATGCACCAGCAGCTCCTCCTTGCGCGTTCCGCTCTTTTCGATGTTGATCGCCGGATAGATGCGCCGGTCGGAGAGGTTGCGGTCCAGATGCAGCTCCATGTTGCCGGTGCCCTTGAACTCCTCGAAAATCACGTCGTCCATGCGGCTGCCGGTGTCGATCAGCGCCGTGGCGATGATGGTCAGACTGCCGTGGTTCTCGATGTTTCTCGCCGCTCCGAAAAAACGTTTCGGCTTGTGCAGCGCGTTGGCGTCGACGCCGCCGGTCAGAATCTTGCCGCTGTGTGGCTGGAGCGTGTTGTAGGCCCGGGCCAGACGGGTGATGCTGTCCAGCAGAATGACCACGTCGTGCTTGTACTCCACCATGCGCTTCGCCTTTTCGATCACCATCTCGGCCACCTGCACGTGTCTCTCGGGCGGCTCGTCGAACGTGGAGCTCACCACCTCGGCGTCCACCGAGCGCTGCATGTCGGTCACCTCCTCCGGCCGTTCGTCGATCAGCAGGATGATCAGCTTGACGTCCGGGTTGTTCTTCCTGACGCTGTTGGCGATCTTCTGAAGCAGCATCGTCTTCCCGGTGCGCGGCGGGGCGACGATCAGACCGCGCTGCCCGAGACCGATCGGAGTGACCAGATCCACCACCCGCGTGGCGAGATCCTCCGGATCATGCTCCAGCATCAGACGCTTCGTCGGAAAGTACGGCGTGAGCTCGTTGAAAGGGATGATCTCCTTCTTGCGCTCCGGGGAGTCATGATTGATGCTCTCCACCTTGAGCATGGCGAAGAACCGCTCCTTCTCGCGCGGAGTGCGTATCTGGCCGGCGATGAAATCCCCAGTCTTCAGGGCGAACCGCTTGATCTGGGACGGACTCAGATAAATGTCCTCCGAGCACGGCAGATAGGAATACTGCGCGGATCGCAGAAATCCGAATCCGTCCGCCAGGACCTCCAGATATCCGCTGCCGTACATCTGGCCGCTCTTCTCCGCGTTGGCCTTGAGAATCTCGAAGATCAGCATCGACTTCTCCAGGGCGCCTATGCCCTCGATGCCGAGCTCCTCGCCCATCTTCGCCAGCTCCGTCATCGACTTCGTCTGCAGCTCGGAAATGTTCAGACTGGGGACGATGTGATCCCTGATCACGTCCCGCCGTCCCGCGCGCTGCTGCTCCCGTGCCTCCCTCTCGATGTCGTCGTCGTTGGGCAGTCCCTCGATCCTCGGACGTCTGTCGCGGCCGCGCAGTTCCTCGCTGACCAGCTCCCGCATCATCTCGTCGGCGGAGCCGTCGTCCTCCTCCGTGTGCCGGCGTTCGATCACGCCGCCGTCGTCGCGCCTGCGCCACGCGCGGTTGCTGCGGCGGCGGTCGCCATGCATGTCGGCGTGATCGCCGCCGCGTTCTCCGTACAGCCGCCGATCCTGTTCACGTTTCGCGTCGCGCCTCGGCGCCTGCAGCGGCTGCCGCGTCCGCTCCGACGCCGTCTGATCCGGCGTTCCTCCGTAAGTCTGCCCGTCATGCGGCGGGATCGCGTCCGCGGACGCCTCGTCGAAGTCCGCCGCGGCGTCCGGTTCAAGATGATCAAACAAAGTCTCCTCCTTGGACAATTCCCTCTTGCTCGGACGACCCCTCCGCCTCGGCGGATTCATCCGCGCCGGATCGTCGGGTTCCGATGGATAGTTCATGGGTTGCTCTGCCATGGCGATTCACACTTCCTCCGATTGAAATACTTTAGCAATTCCCCGCACTGCGTTCTCAGGCAGTCCGCCGGGCCGTTGTTTATCAGCGCGTAGTCCGCCAGCTCAAGCTTCCTTTCATCCGTCCACTGACGCGACTCGCGCACGCGGATCTCCTCGTCCGACATCCCCCTCGCCCGCAGCCTCTCGCGGCGCAGTCCGGGTTCGGTCCACACCGCGACGGTGGCGTCGAACATCCGTTCCCAGCGCAGCTCGAACAGCAGCGGCACCTCCCAGACCGCCGCCGCCGCCCTGGCGCGCGCGGAGCCGATCTGCGCGGCGACGCGGCGTTTCAGTTCAGGGTGCATCAGCGAGTTCAGAAAATCCAGTTCCGCACGATCCGCGAAGACAATCGAGGCGATCGCCCGCCGATCGACCGATCCCTCCGCCGTGAGAATCCGCCCGCCCCACCGCGACAGAAGACTTTGCACAAGAGAGGAATCCGTATCCCGGTAGAGATCATGGCACAAACGGTCGACGTCGTAGGTTTCCGCCCCCGCGGAGGCCAGCTCCCGCAGAGCCGCGCTCTTGCCTCCGCCGATGACGCCGGTCAGACCCAAAATCATTTATTCCGAGAATTTCCTATGCCGAAACGAACACGGGACAGACGACACCGATCGAGGAGACTGGGAAATATCAAAAAAACAGACCTTGATTCGCAAGGCGCCAGTAAGTTTGCGGATAATCTACTTGCATTTCCTGCATTGTCAAATCTATTATCGGTAAATCTTCGCAATTTGCCGTTTTCAACCATCATCTCCGGGCGAAAGTCAATGAAAAATCAGAAAATCCTCTCCTGCACGCCGCTGGCAGCCGGCCGTCACCTTTCCCTCTCTTCAATCAAATTCATGGACGATCGCGGCAGGATCCGGCATTGGGAGACCGCCGGCCGCGTCGGCGGCCTCGGCGCCGTCATGATCATCGCCACGCTTCTTCCCGGCCGGCGGCTGCTGCTGGTCAGACAGTTCCGCCCGCCGACGGGACGGCACGTCATCGAATTCCCGGCGGGATTGACGGAACAGGGCGAGACCCCGGAGGAGACCGCGGTCAGAGAACTCTTCGAGGAGACCGGATACCGCGGCGAAATCGTCCGGGTGCTGCCGCCGGCCTACAACTCGCCCGGCATGTCCGGGGAGACCGTCTCCACGGTCATGATGAACGTCGACGCCGGAAGCATGAAGGAGCCGCCGACGCCTCATCCGGAGGATTCCGAGTCGATCGAGTGCCTCGCCGTCCCGGCGGACGGTCTGACGGCGTTTCTGCGGGAGGCTCTGAGCCGCGGAGACGGAATCGACTCGAAAGTCGTCGCCTACGCCGTCGCCCGCGAGCCGTAGCGCGTCCCGTGTCCCGGACAGGGCGGCGGCTGCGGAACGCCGGCCTCCGCTGGACAAAAAGCCCCGCTCGTGCTATATTGCCGGCCGGTTTTCCCTGACCGCCGAAAACCGGCCTTTGAACGCACTGAAACAGAGAACGCAGAAGCCGTCCCCGCCCGCGAACGCGTCTCCCACACCGGCGCCCGCGGCGGCGGCCGTCCTGCGGATTATCAAGGAAAGGAACGCCGACAATGACACTCTGGGGCGGCAGATTCAGCTCCACACCGCAGGAGGATGTGGTCGAGTTTTCAGAATCGATTTCCTTCGACAGACGGTTGTACGCGTACGACATCGCCGGCAGCAAGGCTCATGTGGAAATGCTGGCGAAGCAGGGCATCATCCCGCCGGCCACTGCGGAGTCCATCTGCGGCGAGCTGGACCGCATCCGGAAGCGGATCGAATCCGGCGATTTCGAATACCGCGCCGACATGGAGGACATCCACATGCACGTCGAGAGCGCGCTGATCGAGGCGCTCGGGGCGGAGGGGGCGCGGGTGCATTCCGCGCGCAGCCGCAACGACCAGATAGCGCTGGACATACGTCTTTATCTGAGGGACAGAATCGACGTCATCGCGGCGGGGCTGCGCGAGTTTCAGAAGGCGCTGGTGCGGCGCGCAGCCGCGGACGACGACGCCGTCATGCCGGGATACACGCATCTGCAGCACGCCCAGCCCGTTCTGTTCGCCCATCACCTGCTGGCCTACGTGGAGATGTTCGACAGGGATCACGGACGGCTGCTGGACTGCCGCAGACGCCTGAACGTCATGCCGCTGGGATCCGGATCGCTGGCCGGCTCGACCCTGCCGATCGACCGCGACTTCGTCTGTTCGGAGCTAAAGTTCGACGGCGTGAGCAGAAACAGCATGGACGCGGTCTCGGACCGCGATTTCGCCATCGAGTTGCTGAGCGCCCTGGCCATCTTCGGCGTGCACGTCTCGCGCCTTTCCGAGGATCTGATCCTGTGGTGCTCCCAGGAATTCGGTTTCGCGGAGCTCGACGACGCTTTCTGCACCGGATCCAGCCTGATGCCTCAGAAGAAGAATCCGGACACAGCGGAGCTGTCGCGGGGCAAATGCGCCCGCATCTGCGGAGATCTGACGGCGCTGCTCATGCTCTGCAAGGGGCTGCCGCTGACCTACAACAGAGATCTCCAGGAGGACAAGGAGCACATTTTCGACGCCGTCGACACTGCGGAGAAGATTCTCAGAGTATATCCGCCGATGATCGCGTCGCTCTCCGTCCGCCGCGAAAGGATGCGGGACGCCGCGTCGGATCCCGGACTGATGGCTACGGATCTGGCGGAGAAGCTTGTCGAACTGGGGGTGCCGTTCCGCGACGCCCATCAGCGCGTGGGGGCTTTCGTCAAATACTGCAGAGAGAACCGGAAGGCGCTGAACGCCGTGCCGCTCGAGGAGATGCGTCTGACCATCCCCGAGGCGACGGAGGAATTCATGTCGCTGTTCGTTCCGGAAAACAGCGTGGCCAAGCGCGACATCACCGGCGCCACCGGCTACAGGCAGGTCAGGCTGCAGCTTGACTTCTGGAGCCGCAGACTGAATCCGGACGGCGCGTCGGAACGGCGGGAAGGATGAAACCTGCCGCAGCCATGTCCGTAGGAGACGATTCGCCGGCGGAGCCGGCGCCGACGGCGTGCTGACCGGACATTGTGTGCATCTGAAACGGGACGCCGGACGCGCTCTCCTGACGCACGGAACCGCTCCCCTGCGGGATCGGAGCTATTTCATCCGCCGGCTGCCGCGCCGGACGCCGAGCCGTCCGCATTCCCCCGCCGGGGGAGGATGTCCGCGCGGCGGTTCCGGACAGTCCGCCGTGCGCGGTCACGCCGGGGCGGGCGGAGGTTTTCTGCTCGGGCGTCTGCTCGGAGGAGGTGTCTTTGAACGGACACGCGATGAATCTTAAGCTCATAGTGGTGGGGAAATGGAAGGACAGGGCGCTCAGGGACAGGAGTGCCGAATGGCTTAAATGGCTTTCTCCCTACGCCAGGCTGGAGATACGGGAAATACCGGACTCCACTGCGGACAGGGAGGGCCGGAGCATACTGAGGGAGCTGTCCAGGGAACGCTGCAGGACAATCGCCCTGAGCGAGGAGGGACGGGAGTTCACGTCGGCGGAATTCGCCGCCATGCTCGGAGCGGCCGACTGCAAACAGGTCTTCATCATAGGCGGACCGGCGGGTCTGTCCCGGGAGGTGAAGGCGCGGGCGGATCTGATATGGTCGCTGTCGCGCCTGACTTTCACGCACGAACTCGCCAGGGCTCTGCTGTGCGAACAGCTCTTCCGCGCCGCGTCGATCCTGCACGACGGCCAGTACCATAATCCGAAAAAAAAGTGATCCCCGCTTGACAAACATCGTCGGCGATGGTATACTATCGGTCAGTCGCCGTACGCGACGCTCGCCGCGGGGTGGAGCAGTGGTAGCTCGTCAGGCTCATAACCTGAAGGTCATAGGTTCGATTCCTATCCCCGCCACCATTTTTCCCGGTCTCTTTCCACTCGCCGCTTCCGCCTTTCCCTTTTCCGTCCGACGCGCGGAGGTGCGCCCGGCGTTCATTTCGCCGCGCGCGGTCAAGGGATGCGGGGGAGAGCGGCCGGCTCCCGCCCGTGAGCGGATCAGCGCAGCCCCACCGCCCGCCGGACGCGTTCCATGGTCCGCGCCGCCTCGACGCGGGCTTTCTCCGCCCCGTCCCTCAGCACGTCCCAGACATAGCCTGGATCGGCGGCCAGAGCCGCGCGCCGTTCGCGCATCGGCTCAAAATAGGCCCAGAGTTTCTCGAACAGCGCCTGCTTGGCGTGCCCGTACCCGTAATTCCCGGCACGGTAGCGCCGCTTCATCTCCTCCACCTCGTCGGGAGAGGCGACCAGCTTGTAAAGCGCCACCACATTGCATGTCTCCGGATCCTTGGGCTTCTCCAGCGGGGTGGAATCTGTGACCACGCTCATGATGATTTTCCGCGTGTCCTTTTCGCCGCCGAAGATCGGAATGGTGTTATGATAGCTCTTGCTCATCTTCTTCCCGTCGGTCCCGGGCACCACAGCGACCGCGTCGGGAATGACTCCCTCCGGCACGCGGAACGTCTCTCCGAAGCTGTTGTTGAAGCGGATCGCCAGATCGCGCGCTATCTCCAGGTGCTGTTTCTGATCCTTGCCGACCGGCACGAGGTCGCTCTGATAGAGCAGGATGTCCGCAGCCATCAGCACCGGATAGGTGAACAGGCCGGCGTTGGACATGAATCCCTTCGCCACCTTGTCCTTGTAGCTGTGGGCGCGTTCCAGAAAACCCACCGTGGTTATGTTGTTGAGAATCCACATCAGTTCCGTCACCTGGGGAACGTCCGACTGACGGAAGAACACCGTTTTCGAGACGTCCAGCCCGCAGGCGAGGAAATCCAGCGCGAGTTCATACACGTTCTCCCGGAGAGCCTGCGGATCCTGGGAAGTCGTCAGCGCGTGGTAGTCGGCGATGAAAAAGAACGTTTCGCCCCGTTCCTGAAGTTCCACGGCCTGACGCATCATGCCGAAATAGTTCCCTATGTGCGGAGCGCCGGACGGCTGAATTCCGGATAAGATTCTCACTTTGCCATCTCCATTATTTTTCATTGCACTCTGGAAGCCGCCGCACCGTTGCCGACCGCGCAGTGAATCACCTCCGGGGCGGTTCCTGTCTGCAGCCGGTAGGCGGCGGCGACGCGCTCGCCGTACTTCACGGCGCGCTCCTCCTCCACCAGATGGACGGTGATCCCCCCGAATCCTCCTCCTGACAGCCGGGCTCCGATGCAGCCGGGAACCGTGTGCGCGAGCTCCACCAGATAGTCCTGTTCGGGAGTGCTGTTCTCGAAATTGACTCTGCTGGATTCATGCGATTCGAAGAGCAGCGAGCCGAATCCGTTTATGTCGCCGCGATCCAGAGCCTCCACTCCCCTCCGCACCCTGTCGTTCTCGCCCACGACGTGAAGCGCCCGCCTGTATTCGCGCAGCTCCAGCCGATCCCGCGCCGCGTCAAGCTGCTGCGGGCTGACGTCGCGCAGGGTTCTCACGCCCGGATACACCTCCGCGAGCTTCGCCGTCGCGCTCTCGCAGTCCTGCCGCCGGACGTTGTATTCCGAGTCCACCAGATTGTGCTTCACCATCGAGTTGATGACCACGATCCTGTATCCGGGCGGAATCGCCACGGTGCGGAGCACCTTGACCTCGCGGAAGTCCGACAGTATCAGGGCGTTCTCCTTTCCGAAAATCGAGCTGAACTGATCCAGCAGACCGGTTTTCAGGCCGAGGTAGTCGTTCTCCACCCCCTGCCCGATGTACGCCCACTCGTTCTCCGGTAGACTGATGTCGAAAAGCCGCGAAAAGGCATACGAGAACGCCACCTCCAGAGCCGCTGAGCTCGACATCCCCGCCGACAGCGGCACGGTCGACAGAATGCCGGCGTCGAATCCGCCGACATGCCGCTCGCGCTTCCGCAGCTCGAGGATCACGCCCTTGATGTAGTTGCTCCAGTCGCGTCTGCTCGCCGGACCGATCCGATCCAGATTGAATATGCGCTCGCTGCCGTCGCGGAAATCCTTGATCCGGCATATGCGCCCGGGAATCGCCGTCATCGCCACCGCCACATGCTGCCCCACCGCGCAGCTGAGGACGAATCCCTGATTGTAGTCCGTGTGATTGCCAAGAATCTCCAGACGGCCCGGCGCACGGGCCAGAACCTCGGCGGAACGGCCGAAATGCGCCGCGAAACGATCTTCCAACTGACTCATCTTTTGCTCTCCATACGTCGTTGAACTCACATAAAGCAGATGCGCGAGATGCACTGATCGAAACTTTCCTGTCCGCTCAATATGTCAATCTCTATGCGCAGAAAATACATGGGCACATCCCTGCGGTCCAGCTTCGGAATCCGCACCGCGTCCTTCTCGGTGGTGACGATGAAGTCTGCCTTCGCCGCCTTCGCCTGATTGATGAACTCGATGATCTCCTGCTGAGTGTAGCGGTGGTGATCGGCGTACCGCTTCCGCAGAACCAGGGTCGCGCCCAGCGATTCGACGAACCCCTCGAAACCGGCCGGACACGCTATCGCCGACAAAGCCGCGACCCTGCTGCCGCGCAGCTTCTCCAGAGGCTCCCGCTTGCCCCGGTAATATACCATCTCCAGATACTGCGGACGATGGGTGCATTCTATGATTTCGGCCCGGCGGTTGTGACGCCTCAGAAACGCCTTCAGATGCCGCAGCTTGGAACCTCCGTCCGATTTGGACAGAAAGATGTAGTCCGCCCTGCGGATGTTTTTGATCGGCTCGCGCAGGATCCCCCTCGGCAGAACGTGGCCGTTGCCGAAAGGGTCGGTGGAATCGACCAGCACGATGTTGATGTGCTGCTTCAGCATCAGGTACTGGAAACCGTCGTCAAGAATCAGGACATCGGTGCCGAAGTGCTCGATGGCGTACAGTCCTGACTTGACGCGGTCCTTGTCCACCAGCACGGCCACGTCCTTGAGGTTGGACGCGAGCATGTACGGCTCGTCTCCGGCGTAGGCGGAATCCATCAGCAGGTCGCGGCCGTCGGAAACCACTTTCGGCGGAATCTCGATCTTCTGGACGTCGAACATGTGCTTGATCTTGTCCCACAGGGTGCGCTTCTTGCTCCGGTATCCCCGGCTGAGTATCGCCACCCGCCGACCCTTGCCGCTCAGCGTCTTCGCGAAAACCTCGACCACCGGCGTCTTGCCAGTCCCCCCGCAGCTGAGGTTGCCGATGCTGACCACCAGACACCCCAGGGCGTGATTGCGTATGACCCGCTTGTCGTACATCCAGATGCGGAACTGCACTGCGGTGCGGTAGAACCGGGAAGCTATGAACAGCAGAATCAGCGCCGCGCGATCAAGCTGGGATCGGCGTTTCCCGTTCAGCAGCTCCAGAAAGTACTGCTCGAAATTTTCGAATTTGAAATCAAGCTTCATACAAAGTTCCGAACCCGCGCCGCGCCTCCGCCGCCGCGGCGGGCAAAAAGCCGCCGCGCCGGCCGCGGAACGGGCAGGCTCCCTCAGTCCTCGGTGATTGCTAGCAGCGCGGACTCGACGCGCGCCCGCCATTCCTCCAGCTGCTCCTCCGTCTGGCCGGCCGGCACGGCGATGCCGTCCCCCATCACCAGCCTGAGCTTCGCCCCCGGTTTGGGAATCTGGAAATTGTCCCAGCTCCGCAGCTGCCAGTAGCTCGAGGCGTTCACGCTGATCGGCAGAACCTTCCCCCCCGTCAGACTGGCCAGCATGACAGGACCGACTTTCATGCGGTATTTGGGTCCGCGCGGCCCGTCGGGCGTGAACGCGACATTCATGCCCCCGTTGACCGCGTGAATCGCCTCCCGCAGGGCGTGAGCGCCGCGGCGGGAGGACGACCCGCGCAGACTTTTCAAACCCAGATGCGCGATCAGATCCGCGATGTACTGACCGTCTCTGGAGGCGCTGACGACCGCCGCCGTGCGCCGGCGGGCGTCGGCGGGGAAGATCGCCGCGAAGAAGCACAGACGGTTGTGCCATGTCACGCCGACGCACCCCCTGGCCTTGTGCACGTAATCGTTGGGGTCGTCGATTTCAACCCGATAAAGAATCCTCAGGGACAGCTGCAGCAGCCGCGCCGGCAGCCAGAACACCCACGACGGAAACTTCTTGATGCTGCGAAACCACTTCTTGAAAGAGAACATGTTCCTGTATACCCGTCCCCGTGCGCGGCCGGTTCCGCCGCCATAAAAAAACAAACCGCAAACGGCCGTCTCTGCGGCGTCGGTCTGCGGTTTGAATTTCGCCGTGCGGAAGCGTCCGTCGGCAGCATCAGCTGCCCAGCATCTTGAGCAGCACCCCAGCGGCGACCGCCGACCCGATCACTCCGGAAACGTTCGGCCCCATCGCGTGCATGAGCAGAAAATTGTGCGAATCCGCCTCAAGCCCGACCTTGTTGACCACTCTCGCCGCCATCGGAACGGCCGAAACCCCCGCCGCTCCGATCAGCGGATTGATCGGATCCTTGGAGAATTTATTCATAAGTTTGCCGAACACAACCCCGGCTCCGGTGCCGATGGCGAAGGCGACCGCGCCGAGAACCAGGATCCCGAGCGTCTGCATGCTGAGGAACTGATCGGCCGACAGCTTCGAGCCGACCGCCAGACCGAGAAAGATGGTGACGATGTTTATCAGCTCGTTCTGAGCGGTCTGGTTGAGACGCTCCACGACTCCGCTTTCACGCATCAGATTCCCGAACATCAGCATTCCGATCAGCGGCGCCGCGTCCGGCAGGAGATACGCGCACAGCAGGGTGATCAGCAGCGGGAAGCAGATTTTCTCGAGCTTGGAGACCGGTCTCAACTGCTTCATCTTGATTTTCCGCTCGGCCGGCGTCGTGAGCAGCCGCATGATCGGCGGCTGGATGATCGGCACCAGCGCCATGTAGGAATACGCCGCCACCGCCACCGCGCCCAGCAGTTTCGGCGAGAGCTTGCTGGTCAGATAGATGGACGTCGGACCGTCCGCGCCGCCGATGATTCCGATGCTCGCCGCGTCCTTGAGATCGAAGTCGATGCCCAGTCCGATCATCGACAGCGCCAGAGCCCCCAGCAGCGCGGTGAATATGCCGAACTGGGCGGCTCCCCCCAGCAGGGCGGTGCGCGGATTGGCCAGCAGAGGTCCGAAATCGGTCATGGCCCCCACCCCCATGAAAATCAGCAGCGGGAAGACCCCGGACTCGATGCCGACATGGTATATCATCCCCTGGAGTCCGTCGGGACCGGAGATGGCGGCGACCGGAATGTTCGCCAGAATCGCGCCGAATCCGATCGGCAGCAGCAGCAGCGGTTCGAACTCCTTGACGACGGCCAGATAGAGCAGCACCAGGCCGATCAGCATCATCAGAACCCGGCCGATTCCCAGCAGCCATGTGCTGCGGAATTCGGATCCGCTCTGACGGATGACGTCGTACAGTCCGGTGCTCTCCCACAGTCCGCGCAGAGATTCGCCCCAGCTGGGCAGCGTCTGCTTGCCGACCTCCGCGGCGTTCACCGAATCGTGCGAAATCACCTCCGACAGGAATTCGCCTATCAGAACTCCCCTGAACTCGGGAGCGCCCGACAGGGCGTCGCCCCTGGTCAGCGGAACCCCGTCTCCGCGGCCGACGTCCAGAATGCCTGCGGGACGCACCTCCCTGCTCAGACGGACGGGACGCATGGCGACCGTGATCTCGACTTTCCCCTTGCTGCGGCCTTCCGGATTGACAACCAGAACCTCGCGTCCCGGCAGCAGGTGCTGACCCTCCGCCATGGACACCGAATAAATCACTGCGGGCTTCGGCCAGATGTAATACAGCTCCCAGTTGCCGTTGTCCTTCTGCCGCCAGAAGAAGACGTCGTCGCTGTTCGGAGTCGGCACCTTCCCTGACTGAAGCCCGTCGGCGCCGGCGTCCGAGCAGTATGACCATCCGATCGCAAGCAGCGCGATCAGGAACACTCTTCTCAACAGACGCATGGCTCAGTCCTCCTCGATGCGGATCAGGACGTCGCCCGCCGAAACCACCTGCGCCGGATTCACCAGCAGCTCCACGATCCGCCCCGCCTTCTCGGCCTTGATTTCAGTCTCCATCTTCATGGCCTCGATGACCAGCAGCACATCCCCCGCCGCGACCTCGGCTCCGGACGCCACCAGCACCTTGAGCACGGTTCCCGGCAGCGGGGAGGTGACGTCAGTCGTCGAACCGGAACCGGCCCGCTGAGCGGCCGGAGCGGCGGCGCCCGCGCTCACTTTCACGGAGAACTTCTTCCCGTTGACTTTCGCCGTGTAGGAATCTCCGGCGGGATCGAGCTCGACGGTGATGTTTTTCCCGTCGACGCTGGCGGTGAAGACTCCGCCATCGGCGCCTTTCTGAGAAGCGGCCGCCGTTTTCGGCTGTTCGCGGTAGCGGATGCCGTTCGGCTTGTTGCCTTTCAGAAATTCGATCCCCTTGTCCTCGCACGTGGCGGCTATGAAGATGTTTTCATCCGTCACCGGCAGACCCGCCGCCTCGAGCTTCGCCTTCTGAGCGGCGACGCCGAGTTTCGGATTCCGGTCGTTGATGGAATGGACGTCCTCCGTCGTCGGCTCCATGCCGAGCTGCTCCGACGCGAGCTTCACGATCTCCGGATCCGGAGCGGCGGGAGTGCGCCCGAAGTAGCCGAGCACCATCTTGCCGTAGCCGTCGGTGATCTTCTTCCAGTTTCCCTGCATCGCGTTGGTGAACGCCTGCTGGAAATAGAACTGCGAGACCGGCGTCACGGACGTCCCGAAACCGCCCTTCGCGACGACCTCCTGCATGGCCGCGATGGCGTCGTCGTACTTGTCGAGGCAGTTGTTGTCGCGCATCATCTGCGTGTTGGCGGTCAGCGCCCCGCCGGGCATGGGCGAGAAGATGATTTTCGGCGTGACCTGCTTCGATTCCGGCGGAATGAAATACTTGCTCATCTGCTGCTCGAAGACTTTCTCGGCTCTGCGGATTTTCTCCGGATCGATGTCCAGAGTGTATTCCGTGCCGCGCAGACGATGCCACATCACCAGGATGTCGGCCTGGCAGGTGCCTCCGGACATCGGCTCCATCGCCAGATCGATTATGTCGGCGCCGCCCTCCACGGCCGCGATGTTGCAGGCCACGGCCTGCCCCGCAGTGTCGTGAGTGTGAAACTGGATCTTCACGTTCTCTCCGAGCAGGGCGCGCGCCGCCTTGATCGTCTCGTGCACCGTGCGCGGCGTGGAGGTGCCGGACGCGTCCTTGAACGCCACGCTGTCGAACGGAACACCGTCGTCCAGGATCTTCCTCAGTCGGTCGATGTAGAATTCCGGAGTGTGCGCGTAGCTTTCATTGATGCCGGGCGGCAGCCCCATCATGGTCACGGTGACCTGATGCTTCAGCCCCGCCGACGCGATGCAGCGGCCGGACACGGACAGATTCCTCACGTCGTTCAGGGCGTCGAAATTGCGGATGGTGGACACCCCGTGCTTCTTGAACAGCTTCGCGTGCAGATCGATGATGTCCGTGGACTGCGACACCAGCCCCACCACGTTGGCTCCGCGGGCCAGCGTCTGCAGGTTCACGTCCGGCCCCACCGCCGCGCGGCAGCGATCCATCATCTCGAACGCGTCCTCCTGACAGTAGAAATAAAGACTCTGGAAACGCGCTCCGCCGCCGATCTCGAAATTGTCGATTCCAGCCTCCTTCGCCGCCACCAGCGCGGGCAGGAAATCGTCCGTCCTGGCGCGGGCTCCGATGCAGGACTGGAATCCGTCCCGGAACGAGGTGTCCATAAAAGCGATTTTCTTCATTTTCATCTCCTATGCATGCGTCAAACTTACCGCACTCAGCGCTTCGTCAGTCATTTCCGTTCCGAACGTCCCTGTCCCCGGAACAGAGACACGGCCGCGGCCGCGACGGCCGCGACCGCCGCGTCATCCGCGGCTCCCGGCTTCGCGGGGGCGGAAACTTTGCCTCCCCCGGTTTCGAAACGGGCGGCGAACGGCTTGAGCAGCCTCGCCACGATGTTCATGCAGAACACCATCAGCACGAGGAAGGCGAACACCACTCCCATGCCCAGGACCATCAGCTTGAATCCGTTGAGAAGCAATTCCCCGTTACTCATTCTCAATGCCTCATACAGTTGCAGTTACAGTGCAGTCCGAGCTCACATGACGTCCGACGATTCCCTGCGGATGTGAACGTCGCCGCAGTTGAATCTCCGCCGCTCTCCGTCCGCCGCGACCAGAATCATCTCCCCGTTTTCCGCGATGTCGTCGAAAACGCCGCTGAACAGAACCCCGGCGCCGTCCGTCAGCCCGATTTCCCTGCCGATCAGCCGGTTTTCGCCCTTCCACTCGCGGAACACACGCCCGGGATTTGTTGAATAGAGAATATAATACCTGGTCAGCGATTCCGCCAGTTTTTCGACCACTTTTTTTATGCTGAACTCCTTTCCGGATTCAACGGCGAGCGACGTAGCCGGCTGATCGATGCCGCTCAGAGCGCCGGCGTCCATGTTGACGTTCATCCCGATGCCGGCGATGACGCCGCGCACGCGGCCGCGGCGCACCCCGACGCCCTCGCACAGCACGCCCGCCAGCTTCCGTCCTCCGGCGTACACGTCGTTGGGCCATTTCACGTAGACGTCCACTCCCGGAGCGAGGCCGCGGACGCAGTCCACGACGGAAAGGCCGGCGGCGGCTCCCGCGAGAAACGCCTGATCGGTGTTCTTCATGACGAACGAACAGTAGACATTCACGCCCGGCGGGGAGTGCCACACCCGTCCGCACCGTCCTCTGCCTGCGGTCTGCACGGAGCTGACCACGAGCGAACCGTCGGCGAGCTCCTCGAAGCGGTCGCGCGCATAGCGGTTCGTCGAGTCGACGGTGTCCAAAGTCACTATTTCCATAGAAGAGAAGCCCGCTCATCCGGAGGATTCGACAGATTCATGCGGATTCAACCTGCGGCCCGCCGGCATTCCCTACGCCTGCCGGAACCCGCCCCGCCTGCGCCGGACACGCGCCCCCGGCCGCCGCCGTGTCCGCGCACGGGCTGCTTACCATAGTCCTGCCGGAACGTTTTTGCAACGACGAAGACCGATCGCGGGGCGAACCTGCAAGCCGGCGGACGGCCGGGCTCCCCGGCGCCGCAGGTCATGAAGGCGGCCGCAGTCGTCCGGAACGTGCTCATCCGTGCCGCCGGCCCGCGTTTTTTTTCAACGGACACTGGTAAATTGTTCTTGAAGCAGTATATTGTATTCATTTGCGTCCCCGGGAGGATTCCGATCATCTCCTCCGACGCGGATGCGGAACGGTGGTGTTCTGTTTTTGTCTTGTGCGAAAAGACATTTGAACCGCAACTTGCTAAGGTTAGGAAGAAATGAAAACGTATCTGGCCAAAACCGGCGAAATCGAACGTGAACATATCCTGTTCGACGCGACAGAGGCTCCTGTGGGGCGGCTGGCCGTCCGCGTCGCCAACGCGCTCCGCGGCAAGGACAAGCCGACCTACACCCCGCACGTCGACACCGGAGCTTTCGTCATCGTGATAAACGCGGACAAACTGGTTTTCACCGGCCGCAAGCTCACGGAGAAGAAATACGCGTCCTACAGCGGATACCGCAGCGGGTACAAGGAGACCACCGCGGCCGAACTCCTCAGGAAGAATCCGGTGCGCATCATCAAAAGCGCCGTCTGGGGAATGATGCCGCACGGCCGACTGGGCAGGGCGCAGTTCGCGAAGCTGAGAGTCTATGCCGGAAGCGAGCATCCGCATGCCGCGCAGAAGCCGACCAAAATCACTCTGGAGTAATGGAAGATGATCAAGAAAAACGAAGAAATTTGGGCTTCTGGACGTCGGAAATGCGCCATCGCCCGTGTCCGGATCAAACCAGGGACGGGAATCGCCAGGATAAACGGCAAGGACATGGAGGAGTATTTCCCGAGCAAGACTCTCTGCGGGTATGTGACTCAGGTGCTGCAGACCGTCAATCTCGAAGGGAAAGTGGATATCGTGGCCACGCTGAACGGCGGCGGAATGGCCGGTCAGGCGGGAGCTCTCCGCCACGGCGTCGCCCGTGCGCTGCTGTTGATGAACGACGCGCTGCGGCCGACGCTGAAAGGCGCTGGCATGCTCACCCGTGACGCACGCGTCAAGGAACGCAAGAAACCCGGTCAGCCGGGGGCGCGCCGTCGGTTCCAGTTCTCGAAACGGTAGTGCGGGCGATTGCAGAAACAGACAGAAAACGCGGCACGCGCCGCGTTTTTTTGTTGTCCCGGATCCCGTGAAAGGAGCCTGCCGGTGCCGGTGAGGTCATTGCCGCCGGCACACATGTACGTCTCCGACGCTATTCACGTTCGGCGGCGCCGGCGGATCGCTCCAGAAAAATCCGCACGGTCTTCACTTGATCACTCATACGTCTCTGCCCGGACGCGATCGGACTTTCCGATTCCGCCTCCCGGTTTCCGCCTGATTCCTCGAGCATCGCCTGAGCGCATGGAGATGCCGGCCTCCGCTGCGGCCGGCGGCGGCCCTGTATCCTCCGCGGCGGAACCACCGCTCAGCCTGTCTGCGGACGGCACGACGCGGAACACGCGCAAAGCCGGCGTCATGTTCCCGCGCCGTCGCCGGAAGTCGAGCGCAAATCCCGGCACGACGCGCAACCGACGGAAAACACTCCGCGCCGGTCCCGTTCCGGCTGCGGAATGACGGCTTCCCCCGCTCAGGCTGCGCACCGTCAACTTCGGCGGGAACCGTGCGCACAGGATGAACGATTCAGATGATTTCCAAACCGTTGCGATCCGGCAGCGCCGGAAACGGACGATGCGGTTCGCGCTGGTAGAAATACGCGACCGATGAAATATCGTCCTGCAGCGGCAGGTAACGCCCTTCGGAGCGCCATCCGATCGCCTGGATCGTCACTTTCAACTTCGAACTGAAATGAACTGGATCGAGCACATGAAAACGATAAAGGCTGTGCCGCGCTCCCACTCTGCTCTCGCCTCCGAACGGATAGCCCAGGAAAGGCGCGGTGAAGCACTTGTTGAATCCCCATGCGCCGCCGAAATAATCCTCGGTCCCGGTGCCGCAGACGGTGGGGAACTCCGCGTCGTCATCGATGAACATCTTGACCTCCCCCTCCCCCCACCATCCGTCGTTGTTCTGTTGCCAGAGAAGATAGCATCCGGCGAAATTGCCGCTGCCGGCGACATCGTCGAGAATCACATAGTCTTCCCCGAAAGCGAGGGGATTGACGCGGTTGAAACGGGCATGGAAATACGCATCGCCGACGGGGGCGTCAAGTTCCTCGAAATTGATTGCGTAAAAGAAACCTCCGATCTTCTCGGGAGAAAGATTCTCGACGGTTATCCTGGCGTGGCCGGCAAACGGCATCGGAAAATAACAGTTCATTCCGTTGGTCGGATTGACGCACATCGGAATGCCGCGCACCTCCGCGTTATGCTTGAACGCGTTGCAGAAGAAATCTCCCAGCGGAGCCTCAACGCTGGGCGCCGGTTCGCCGTCCCAGTACATCCGCAGAACCAGATCGCGCAGACGTTTCGCGTCGACCGTGACCCAGAAATGCCGGATGCAGCCCGGTCCGTCCACATCCATGATCGTCGTGGTCGACTGGGGCGCGAGCGTTATGCAGGGACGGACCTTCCACTTTCTGCCCAATTCACGCGCGCAGGAATTATTTTCCCAAATCTGGCCGATGCGCACAACCTCGGGCTGCGGCGTATCGCTGACATCCGCCATGCCTCCGCAGCCGGGCTCCCCGTAGACATTTTCGGCGGTGATGCACCGCGTGCGGGCCTTGGAAAAATGCATCAGCTGGTCGAGACTTCCGAACATAAGAACCTCCTTGTTGATATTCCGGATCCACAGTCCGATTATCCGATCATCGACATCCCGTCCGAGGCTTATTGTACCCCGCTCCGCAGCTGTATGCAAGTCCGCATGAAAGATGAAAAGCGGGTCGTCACGCCGTCATTCGGCGACGGCGTCGCGGGGACATGAGGCTCGCCGCCAGGACAGAAGAAGATCCGCCAATTCCCTGATTGCCCCGCGCCCGCCTCTCTTCGTCATGATCAGATCCGCTTTGGCCAGCACGTCGACGTGCGCATCCGCCGGAGCGGCCTTGAGGCCGGCGACTTCGAACGCGGGAAGGTCGTTGAGATCATTGCCCATGAAGAGAACCTGATCCGGCGAGAGATGTTTTCCGGCCGCAAATTCAAGAAGAGCCGTCTTTTTGTCGCGAATCCCCTGCAGGCACTCGATCGACAGCTTCCCGCAACGCCGGGAGACGACCGGATTGACCTCGGTGGAGATCACCGCGATCAGAAACCCCGCCTTCTTGAGCAGTCCGATTCCGAAACCGTCGTCCCTGCTGCAGCGCACGGTTTCATTACCGGAGGAGTCTATGCTGACCAGATTGTCGGTGAACACTCCGTCGAAATCGAAGACCACCGCCTTCGGAAGCTCCGACAGTCCGGACCGGCACAGCCGTCCGCGCCGTTCCAGCAGCTGCATCTCCGCGATTCGCCGGTCGCCGGGATCATCGATGTTCCGCCAATGCGACGGAGGGAGCTCCACGGCGACGGTCTTCCCGAACAGAAGACGGCCTTCATGCACAAATCCGGCGGTCCGCGCCGCGTAAACCGCTCCGCTCTCCAGAAACTGGGCGGATCCACGCCGATCGCGGCCGGCGCCGGCATGCCGGTTGATTCTCACCGCGCCCCCCGTCGTCTTCCTCCATAAAACATGGCGGAACGGCACCGCGCTGAACGCCGAATCGGCGCCGCAGGCGCACATCTGCCCGACGACCTGATCGATTTCGTCACCGGTGATCAACGGATACTCGCACCGCAGCAGAACAACCAGTTCAGGTCGCCGCCCCCCGCCGGAGGCGAGCACATCGAGCACATGAAGCAGAGTCGTTTCGGCGGCCGCATCCGACGGCGGCAATTCCGCCGGGCACTCGACCACGTCCGCGCCGGCGTTCCTGGCGATCCGCACGCTGTCCGCGTCGTCGGCCGCGACCGCAACCCTGCCGACCGTCCGCGACTCCATCGCCGCGGACACGACCCACGACAACAGCGGACGTCCGGCGATGACGCGTCCGCCTGAAAACGAGTCGCCGCCGGATCGCGCGGAAATGACTGCGAGAACATTCATGGATAACCAGCTTCCTTCAAGAGACGTTGTCATACGGTTCCATCAAATCCGTCCCTTACCTTATATCCGCCGCGCGGAGTTTGCAAACGTCCGGCCGGAGACGCGCCGCCTTCGCAATCCCCGGGACAGCCGATCCGCCCGCCGTCGCCGGAGCCGTCCGGACCGGCGACGGCGGACGCCATGCCCCGGATCCGCGTCGACGCGGCACGCGGCCGTCGGCGCGGAACCGCCGGCCGGAAACATCTGTTCAGTTTGCGGAGTCCGTTCCGCGATGATAGATTAAGGTCTTGGATCGGATTCCCGCGGACCGCCGCCGATCGGGCGCTCGCCGAAGCATGAGTTCCCGCGGCGTCCGACGTCCGCGCGGCGGAACCGTTTCCGGACTGCGGACGACACGATGCTGAACAATGCCGACAAATGCCGACGCGCCGCCGGATTCCGGCGGGACGGGTGCTCTTCTGGCGAAATTCTCGCTCTCTGCCGCTACGGCGGAGCCATGCGCGGACACGCGCGGTGGAAATACTGGCCCCCGGAGATCTATTCTTTCGGCAGACATATCCGCGATTACGCCGGGTATCCGGCGTATCTGCCGCTGCATGTCTACACGGATCACGGGGCCGGAATGTACTACAACGGAATTCCGCCGCATGAACTGAATTCCGGCGCATACTGCCAGTTTTACCACTCGCCCGAAAACGTCAGGGCTTTCCGCAAGCTGTCGAACCGGCCGTGCTACACCATGCTGTCCCCGTTTGTGCACTACCGGCGGAAAAACGGCATAGCGCCGGCGCCGGACGCGCACGGGACGCTGGCGTTCCACGCCCACAGCACCCCGAATCTATCGGCGGAGATGGATCTGCGGATCTACATGGACATGCTGCGGAGCCTGCCCGACAGATGCCAGCCCGTCGGAGTCATGCTGCATATGCACGACGTCGAGAAAGGCGTGCATTCGATCTACATCAAGAACGGATTTCCGGTCTACACGGCCGGCAACGTCGCCGACTACCGTTTCGCCGAACGTTTCTATGAAGTTCTGCGTCATTTCCGCTACGCCACGTCCAGCGTCCCCGGATCGTACATGTACTACGCGGTGGAGATGGGCGTTCCGTTCTTTCTGTACGGAAACAGTCCGGTTTTCTACAATCACGGCGATCCGAACTACGCGCACGGTCTCTATTCACTGAACGACATCCCGGGATACCGGAAGATGTGCGCGATGTTCATGGACATGGAGGACAATGTCACGGCGGAACAGAAGACGTTCGCCGAATACCATCTGGGCGTCCATGACTGCGTCAGTCCGGCGAAGATGAATCAACTGCTGTGGGACGCCTACCGCGCCCAGGGACGGCCGCTTCTGGACGTCTGGTTCCAGATCGATCCGTGGCGCCGCCTCAAGGAAATCCTGCGCGGGCTGCGCGGCTGACTCCGCCGCGCGGACGGACCCGCCGCGGAGCCGCCGGGACGGCGCACGGCGGCGCCGGGTCTACAGCATCCCGGTGACGAACTCCAGGCGCTTCAGCGGGACGGACAGAGGGATGTTGACGCCGTGTCCCATGCGCGGAACCTCGACGTATTCGACATCGCGGCCGAGTCTGCGCAGCTCCTCGACCATGCGGTCGGAATGCAGCTCCTTGTTCACCATCAGATCCGCGTCGCCGTGAATGAGCAGATACGGAATGTCCGGCATGTGCGCGATCTGATGCAACGGCGAATGCTCCCTCAGCAGTTCGTCCAGCGGCTCCGGATATCCGAGAAAGGCATGGCGAAAACTGGCCGGCAGATCCGGTCGTTCGTTGAAGTGGACGACCGCGTCGCACACCGGATAGAGGGCGTCGCAGCAGATCGGCTTTCTCGCCCCGTACCGGCAGTAAAGCAGCGCCGAGCACCCGCCCATGCTGTCGCCGCTGGAGATCAGCGGAATGGAGTCATCGAACCCGAACTCCCTGTAGACCTCGGCCAGCAGGCGATCCACGAAGGAACGGGCCTGACGGTTCATCCAGCTCCACGGACCGTAATACGGCGCAATGACCAGAACCCCCTTCTCCGCCAGGGCGATCTCGTCTCCGTACGCGCGGTCGCGGTAGCCGCCGCCGAGTCCGTGGAATTTCACCATCACGGCGCGCACTTTCCCGCCGAGGAACTGCTCGTTGTTCCAACATGTCTCCTTTATCCACTGATTCTTCATTCCGTCCATCCCCAGTTTCACTTGTTCAACCCGATCGGCGGACATTCCCGCTCCGCCCGTCTCCGACGCTCCGCGAATCAACGTATCAGCAGCGCCATGAGCGCTTTCTGAATGTGCAGCCTGTTTTCCGCCTCGTCAAACACTATCGAAGCCGGCGAATCCATCACCTCGGCGGTGACCTCCTCCCCGCGGTGAGCCGGCAGACAGTGCAGCAGCCTGGCCCGGCCGCCCGCCGCCTCCATGATCCCGCCGTTCACCTGATACGGGGCGAGAACCTTCTGTCTCGTCTCGCGCTCCTCCTCGAACCCCATGCTGACCCAGACGTCGGTGTAGACGTAGTCCGCGCCTTCCGCCGCGCGGAGGGGATCCAGCTCCCAGCGGATATTGGAGGCGCCGCCCATCAGCGCTGGATCGGGGCGGAACCGTGCCGGAGCCGCTATCACGAGCTCGAAATTCACCAGACGCGCGGCCTTGATGAGAGAGTTGGCGATGTTGCTTCTGCCGTCGCCGAAAAAGACGAGCTTGACTCCCTCGATTCTGCCGCTGTGCTCCTGGACGGTCAGCAGGTCGGCCAGAATCTGACACGGATGATACTCGTCGGTCAGCGCGTTGATCACCGGGATGTCGGCGCATCTGGCGAGCTCCGCCACATCCTCCTGGCTGTAGGTGCGGATCACGATGCCGTGCAGATAACGGCTGAGCACGCGCGCCGTGTCGGCGACGCTCTCTCCCCTGCCGACCTGCAGCCGCCCCTGATCCAGATAGAGCGGCGTGCCGCCAAGTTCCGCCACGCCGACCTCGAACGACACTCTGGTCCGGGTCGACGACTTCGCGAAAATCAGCCCCACGCTTTTGCCGCGCAGCGGACTGAAGTCCGCCTTGCCGCGCTCCCGTTTCAATTTCAACGCCAGCGCGAAGATCTCCTGCAAGTCGTCGACGTGCAGTTCGTCGAGCGTCAACAAATCCTTCTCCATGAATTCCTCACTTTTCTTTAATCGCGGAGGACAGTTCCGCCAGTCCGCCGGCAATCAGAGACAGACCCTCGTCCGCCTCTTCGCGCGTAAGATTCAGCGGAGGAAGCAGACGCAGCACCGTCTCTCCCGCAGTAAGGGTGATCAGCCCGCGCGACAGCAGCAGCTGCGACAGCGGGCCCGCCTCGCGGTTCAGCACCACGCCTATCATCATCCCCAGTCCGCGCACTTCCCTGACGAACGGATACGGCGCGGTCATCTCGCGCAGCCTCCGCATCAGATACTCGCCCTGGCTCCTGCAGTTCTCCAGTATGCGCTCGCCGGAAATGGCGTCCTGAACCGCCAGAGCCGCGGCGCAGGCGAGAGGCGAGCCTCCGAACGTCGACGCGTGCATGCCGACGGAGAGCACTCCCGCATGCTTCCTTTTCACGATGAACGCCCCCATGGGGAACCCGTTGGCGATCGCCTTCGCCATGGACAGCGCGTCTGGCTCCACGCCGAAATGCTGCCACGCGTACAATGATCCCGTGCGTCCCATGCCGCACTGCACTTCGTCGAACAGCAGCAGCATGTCCTTCTCGTCGCACAGGGAACGCACCCCGCGCAGATATTCGGGATCGGCCGGCAGCACGCCCCCCTCGCCCTGCACCGGTTCGATCAGAACCGCGCAGGTTCTGTCCGTCACGGCCGCCTCCAGCGCGGACATGTCGTTGAACGGCACCTGCACGAAGCCCGGCATGTCGGGGGCGAAACCGTTCCGGTACTTCGCCCTGCCGGTGGCGGCCAGAGCGGCCAGCGTGCGTCCGTGGAAAGAGTTCTCCATGGAGATTATCTCGGAACGCCCGGTCGCGGAGCCGCGCTTTCGCGCGAACTTGATCATCCCCTCGTTGGCTTCCGCCCCGCTGTTGGCGAAGAACACGACTCCGTCGAAACATCCGGAGATGAGCCTCTCCGCCAGACGCGGCGTCACGTCGTTCATGAAGAGATTCGAAACATGCACCAGTCTTCCGCTCTGCTCCCGAATGGCCGCGGCCACTCCGGGATGGCAGTGCCCCAGGCTGCAGACGCCGATGCCGGAGGAGAAATCCAGAAAACGTCGGCCGTCGGCCGACCACAGGTGCGCTCCGGATCCGCGCACGAACATGACTTTCGGCGCGTAGGTGGGCATGACGTACCGCCGGTACATGTCGGCGATGCCGGAGTAGAGCGAACTTTCCATAACCACTGTTTCCTCCCGCTTTTGTTACACGGAACCGCCGGAGGCCCGGCGCCGTCCTGCGGATCGGACGTCCGCCGTCGCGCAGAAGAGGTACTATATCCCCCGTGCGCGAAAAAAACAACCTGCGCGGATCCACCGACATGACTCCCCCCCGCCGCCGGACGCGTCCGGCGCGGGCCGGATCCGGACGAACACGGCGGCCGGGCGCACGGATCACCTCCCGTCCGCGACGCGGACGGAACATTCCGGGCGGGGCACGACCGACAGGAAAAATGGCGGGAGAGACGGGACTCGAACCCGCAACATCCACCGTGACAGGGTGGCACTCTAACCAGTTGAGCTACTCCCCCGGATCGTTCACGCAGGGAAATTCAACGCCGACAACGCGCGCCGCCCATCCGGGCGGCAAAGATGGCGAGAGAGACGGGACTCGAACCCGCAACATCCACCGTGACAGGGTGGTACTCTAACCAATTGAGCTACTCCCCCGCGCCGTCAGCGATTCATCACGTCGCCGTTTCCGCAAAATAGCGACGTTTTTAAGATTTGCAAATCCCCGAGGCTCTTTTTTGCCGTTTTTTTAGAGTCCCGGGCACGGGGGCGAATCCGCGCGCGGATCATTCCCCCGCGCTGACTCCGCCGCCGGCGCGCCGCGAATCCGCGCCTCGCGGCCCGGCGGGGTCCGGAACGGAGCAGCGGCGCTCCTCCTGACCGCACCGGATCCGGAGCGGACGCGGATCACCGCCGCCGATCCACACGGCGGCGACCCCCCAGCAGAGCAGCTGCAGCACGCCCCAGCCCAGCAGGATGCCCATGAAGTTGGCGGCGACGCGCATCCTGTCCGCGCCGAGCCAGCGGAGGCCGCGCCAGCGCAGGAGAATCCACAGCAGCGACACGGAAAGCAGATCCAGAACAAGACACCCGAGAACCTGATGCTCCGCGAGAAGGCGCAGCGTCTCGGAGTTCTGAACGCCGGACACTCGGCGCAGCAGCTCCAGGAGCCACAGCATCGGACAGGCGCAGCAGTAAAGAAACCAGAGAGCGAATCCGGCGGGATCGGGACTGCCGAAATCCATGCCCGTCCCCGAGCCCGCCCCAGCCGACGCCGCGAGAACGAACACGACGACCAGAGCCGCGCAGACCCTGTTCCAGCGGCGGGCCGCCGCCCCCTCCTCCCAGGACACTCCGCCCGATTCCGTTCCCCTGCGGTAATTTATCTTCATTTCCGTCGCACCGCTTCCTCGCATGCTGAAAAATCGTCCGGCCGATTGCCGACGACAGAACATAGCACCCGGGCGCGGGAAAACAAGCGTACGGGGACACTTTTCGCCGGGACACGGCCGCGGCGTCACTTGCAACCGCGAACGAAACAGTGTATAATTGAGGAGAGCGTCTGATTCGTCGGCTGCGGATTCCGTCCCCCGCCGTCCGCCTGACGCGCGGCGGCGCAAAAAAAACACAAATGAGGCGAACGTCATCATGCTTCTCTTCCTTGTCGGACTTGCACTGCTGGGCATCGGGTATCTCACCTACGGCCGCTTTGTCGAAAAACTGCTCGCGCCGGATGATCGCCCGACTCCGGCGCACACCAGATACGACGGGGTCGACTTCGTCGTCCTGCCCCACTGGAAGAACATGCTCATCCAGCTCCTCAACATCGCCGGCATCGGACCCGTCATCGGCGTCATTCTCGGAATCAAGTTCGGAGTGGTGGCCTTTCTCATCATTCCGGTCGGCAACATCATCGGCGGTTCGGTGCACGACTTCGTCTCCGGCATGATGTCGCTGAGAAACGGCGGCTCCAATCTTCCCAGGCTGATCCGCATGAATCTCGGAAAGTACTACTACGCCTTCTTCTCCGTGTTCATGATTCTTCTGCTGCTGCTGGTGGTAGCGGTGTTCATCAACGTCCCCGCGAAACTGATAGACGGCATGGTGCCGGATCACTCCGTGCTGTGGCTGGCGATCGGCTGCATCTTCGTCTACTACGTCTGCGCCACGCTCTTCCCGGTGGACAAGATAATCGGCAACATCTACCCCGTCTTCGGGGCGGTTCTGATTCTCAGCACGGCGGCCATTCTCGCCGTGCTGCTCAAGGACGCGTTCCTCAAACCCGAGCTTCTCACCGAGACCGCGAACTTCCGGCAGGGCATGTCGAAACAGCCGCTCGTCCCCGTGCTGTTCGTGACCATCGCCTGCGGAATTCTCTCCGGCTTTCACGCGACCCAGTCGCCGATCATCGCCAGAACCATGAACTCCGAACGCAACGCCCGCCAGGCGTTTTACGGCATGATGGTCGTCGAGGGAGTCATCGCCATGATCTGGGCCGGAGCCGCGCTGGCGATATACAACCTCTTTCCCGAGTACATGTCCATGGACGCGAATTCGGTGCTTTCGAAGATCACCTCGCATTTCCTCGGAAAGTGGGTCGGCGGATTCACGGTCGTCGGCGTGGTCATACTGGCCATCACGTCCGGCGACACCGCGATGCGCAGCCTCCGGCTGAGCCTGTCCGAAATGATTTCCCTGCCGCAGAACAAAATCATGAACCGTCTCCTGCTCTGTCTGCCGCTGATCCTCGCGGTGTCGCTGCTGCTCTGGTGGTCCAACATCAGCGCCAAGACTTTCGGTCAGCTGTGGAACTACTTCGCATGGGGCAACCAGGTGCTGGCGGCGTCGACTCTTCTGGCGTGCTCGGTCTGGCTGCGCACTCTGGGCAGGAAGCCGTGGGTGACGCTGCTGCCGGGCACGTTCATGACTTTCGTCGTGCTGTCGTACATACTCTGGATCTCGCCGGCGCACGGCGGCCCGGTGGGATTGAATCAGCCTCTCCACAGGGCATACGTCATCGCGGCGGTTCTCTCGCTGGCGCTCGCGTCCTGGACTTTCCGCCACAGGCCGTCCGACAAACTCCCCGACGGGACGGACGGGATCCCCGCGCCGGAACACGAATAGCGCCGTCCACCCGCGCGCCTGCCTCCGCGCGGTCCGCGACGGCGACGCCAAGAATCATCCGGGAAAGGCAGACCTGATGGCAGCGAAGAAAAATTTTCTCGACCGTTTCATCGAGCACATCGAAGATGTCGACGCCGGCAGCAGACAGACCTACATCCACCGTCTGGCGCGGGAGAGGGGATTCTTCGAGACGATCTTCAACGCGCTTGAGGAAGGAATCCTCGTCGTCGACCAGCGGCTGCGCGTCCGTTATTTCAATCAGGCCGCGAAGGAGCTGCTGGAGCTGCCGGACGACCTGGAGAAGCTGCGTCTCTCGCAGCTGTTTCACGACGTGGACTGGAGACAGATCCTGCAGCGGGACGGATCAGGATGGGCGCGCAGCGCGCGCCAGGAAATAGAAATCGCCTACCCCGTCCACCGCTTTGTTCAGTTCTGTCTCATGCCCAACCCCAAGGACGCCTCGCTGGCCACCGTGATCCTCCGCGACGTCACTGAAAGCCGCCGCAGAACCATGGAGACCATGGAGCATCAGACCGCCCAGGTGGTCTCGATGCTCGCCGCCGGCGTCGCCCACGAAATCGGCAATCCACTCAACAGCCTCTACCTGAATCTGCAGCTGCTGGAGAGATCCGGGGAATCGCCCCAGACCTCGCTCTCCTCCGAGGAAATCACCGAGATGATCCGCGACTGCAAGCACGAGGTGGAGCGGCTTGACGGCATCATCACCGGCTTTCTCTCGGCTGTCCGCCCGGGCAACCCGCACTTCGAACCGGTGGATCTGCGGCAGCTGGCGCTGGAGACCTTCAGCTTCATGCGTCAGGAGCTCGACGCGAAGTCCATCGGCACCAGTTCCGACTGGCCGGATCATCTGCCGGCCGTCAACGGCGATCCGAAGCAGCTCAAGCAGGCTTTCTTCAACATCATCAGAAACGCGCTCCAGGCCATGCCGGCCGGAGGCGAGCTGCACGTCACGGCGCGCCTCGAAGACGGGGAATGGCTGGTCATGGAGTTCGCCGACAGCGGCAAGGGCGTCCCGGCCGAGCAGATGGCCAAACTTTTTCAGCCGTTCAAAACCGGCAGAGCCGACGGCAACGGTCTCGGAATGATGATCATCGAACGGATCTGCAGGGAGCACGGCGCGGAATTCGGCGTCAACTCGCTGCCGGATTCCGGCACGACGGTCTTCATACGCTTCCCTCTGCCGGGCAGGCGGCTCCGCGTCCTGCCCTCGTGATCACACCCTCCGCGCCGGCTCCGCCCGTCCCTCCGCTCAATCGACTCCGGGTATGAACGTCTCGTCGCCGCGCAGGGCGGCGACGGTCTCGGTCAGAATCCGGACCGCGCCCTCCACGTCCCTCAAGTCGCAGATCTCCACGGGCGAGTGCATGTAGCGGTTGGGAATGCTCACCAGGGCCGTCGCCACTCCCGAACGCGCCAGCTGTATGGCGCAGGTGTCGGTGCCGCCGGAGGCGCGGTGGGAGGCGGTCTCCTGCCAGGCGATCCGGTGCCGTTTCGCCACCGAACGCATGAAGGCGCCGAGGACCGGGTTGTTGTCCGCGCTGCGGCTCAGCTCCGGGCCGGCTCCCAGACGGATGTCACCGAGCAGCTTCTTGGGAATGTCGGGTATGTCCGTGGCGAAACCGACGTCGATTGCGAATCCGACCTGCGGATCCACGCCGAAGGCGCTCGCGCCCGCCCCGCGCAGACCCAGCTCCTCCTGCACCGTGCCGACTCCGTACACCGAGACTTTCAGCTTGCGCCGCGACAGGGCCCTCAGCGTCTCCGCCACCACGAAGGCGCCGACCTTGTCGTCCAGCCCTTTCGACATCACCCGGTGTCCTCCCATGAGCCGGAAGTTCGCGCGCATCGCCACCGGATCCCCGACCGAGACGAGCTTCTGCGCCTCCTCGCGCGAACCCGCCCCGATGTCGATCCACAGATCCGAAAGATCCGGAGGCACGTCCCGATCCGCCGCCTTGAGCAGATGTATCGGTTTTTTGCCGATGACCCCCGGAACCTTGCCGGACTCCGTCAGCACGTCGACCTCGGATGCCGGCACATTGAGCTTGTCGATTCCGCCGTTCGGACGGAAGTAGAGCAGACCGTCCTCGGAGATGTAGACGATCTGGAAACCGATTTCGTCATAGTGACCGGCCAGCATCACCCGCATCGACGCCCCCGGGTTCAAAACCCCGACGGTGTTCCCCAGCACGTCGGTGCTCACCTGCGAACAGAACCCCTTCAGCTCCTTGCGGAAAACCGCCGCAGCCTCCGTCTCGTAGCCCGACGGACTGCTGCTGCGCATTAGCTCCTCGAAAAAACGGAGACTGCCCTTGTTCATCTTTCCTCCTTCTCCCGTTCGGTTGACGCGGCGGCGGCCGCCGTGCGCATATGCTTTGCGGCAATTTAGCACGCGGCCGGAAGATTGCCAGTCCGCGCACCGTTCTTTCCGCCGCGTTTTCCCCGTCCGCCCGTCCGGGACGGGACGGTTCCCCGGCCTTGACAAGGCCTGGAATTGTGCTAAGGTACCCCTGCGGGGTCCGGCGGGCCGTGAGGAGCCGCGGACGGCCCGGATCGTGCGCGGCCGGTCTTCCGCGCCGCGGAGAACCGGGCGGAACTGTCGGCGTCGGCGATGCGCCCCGCCGAAAAACCTGCGGGACGGCGATGAAACAGGAGATTCACAACTCTCGGATTCTGGTGACCGGCGGAGCCGGCTTCATCGGCTCCAACCTGGTCGAAATGCTGCTGGCGCAGAACAATGAGGTGATTGCGCTGGACAATTTCATGACCGGAAAGATGGAGAATCTGCTTCCGTCGTTCGCGAACCCGAATTTCCGGCTGATTGTCGGCGACATCCGCGACATGTCGAAATGCAGGGAGGCCGTCGACGGAGTGGATTACGTCCTCCACGAGGCCGCGCTGGGAAGCATTCCCCGCTCCGTGAAGGATCCCGTGACCATGACCGAGGTGAACATCTCCGGCTTCGTCAACATGCTGTTCGCCGCGCAGGAGGCGAAAGTGAAGAGATTCGTCTACGCCGCGAGCTCGTCGACCTACGGCTCCAGCAGGACGCTTCCGAAAGTCGAGTCGGAAATCGGCAGACCGCTTTCACCGTACGCCATAACCAAGTACGTCGACGAGCTCTACGCCGACAACTTCAGCCGTCTCTACGGCATAGAGACGATCGGGCTGCGCTACTTCAACGTCTTCGGCCGCAGACAGGATCCGTGCGGCGCCTACGCCGCGGTGATTCCGAAATTCGTCACCAGCCTGCTCCGACACGAGAGTCCCGTGATCAACGGCGACGGCAGTCAGAGCCGCGATTTCACCTACATCGACAACGTGCTGCTGGCGAACCGGCTGGCCCTGCAGACCGGAAACCCCGAGGCGGTGAACCAGGTGTACAACGTCGCCTGCGGCGAACAGACCACTCTCAACGAACTGTTCGCCCTCCTCCGGACAAAGCTGTCCGAAATCGACCCCGCGGTCGCTGGCGTCGAGCCGATCCACGGCCCGTGCCGCGTCGGCGACATCCCCCACAGCCTCGCGTGCATCGACAAGGCCAGGAATCTGCTCGGATACGCGCCGGAGTTCGATGTCGGCGCCGGACTGGAGGCCGCCGTCCGGTGGTATTACGAGAATTTCAGAAGAACGTCCGCCCCGGAGAGGAGATAGGACGGCGGGAGCCGCCGTCACTCGCGCCGCCGCAGAAAGAACAGACACCTTGAAAGCAGCTTTCCGATCGACTTGCGCACGGAATCGCAGTATCCCGGTTTCGCCGTGTCCGTCGCCACCGACACCAGCAGCCCCACGGCGGTCAGACAGACCATCATGTTGCTGCCGCCGTAGCTGATGAACGGAGCCGGCATCCCCTTGGTCGGAAACGACCCGGTGACGACCGCGATGTTGATCAGAGCCTGACAGGCGATCACCATGGTCAGGCCGTACCCCAGCAGCATGCCCAGTCTGGAATTGGCGTTCAGACTGATCTTCATCCCGTACCAGGTGAAGCATCCGTAGACGGCGATCAGCAGCAGCATGACCACGAGTCCCAGCTCCTCGCCGACGATCGCCAGGATGAAATCGGTGTGGGCCTCCGGAAGGTATTTCGCCTTCAGGCGGCTCTCCATGAACCCGACGCCGAACCAGTTCCCCGATCCCAGCGCCAGCAGCGAGTTGTAAAGCTGGTATCCCTTGGTCTTCGCGTACAGCTCCGGTTCGAGGAACGAGGTGATCCTCGCCAGCCTCATCGGATCGAAGAAATAAATGAACACCGCCGCCGCCGCCACCAGCGCCATGGGAACCAGAATATAGCGCATGTACAGTCCGCCGGCCGCCATCATGACGAACGCCATCCCCGCGATGAGGCTCGTCGTGCCCAGATCCCCGCCGAGAAGGACGCACCCCAGAACCAGGGCCAGGACCGACGCCAGCGGCAGTATGCCGGCCTTCCAGCGGAGCTCGCTGAAAGTGCGCAGGTTGTCCGTGCAGTACCTCGCCACGAACAACGCCAGAGCCAGCTTGGCGAACTCGGAGGGCTGGATGCTCAGCACCATTCCCGGAACGTGAATCCTGATCCAGCGGTGCGCGCCGTTGATGGCCGGAAAGCATGTGTCGGCTATCAGCAGCAGCACGACGACGGCGGAGACCCAGACACCGCTCCACGCCGCGATCCGCCGGTATCCTATCATGAACGCCGCTGCCCCGCCGACGGATCCCAGGACGACCCACATCAGCTGATTCTGGAAATATTTCGCCCCGGCCACGTTGTATGACGTCGAATACAGCATGGTCAGTCCGAAAGTGACCAGCGTCACGACCACTATCAGCAGCCACGCCACGAAGACCATGGAGTCCGCGCCGTCGTCGGTGCTCGGAGGACCGACGGGATCGTCAGTCAGCAGAACGCTCCTCACGCTCTCTCCTCCCGGAACAGGAAAAGACCCCACCGCGCCGCCGCCAGGTCGAAGACCCCCAGCGTGGAAAATCCCGCGTCGTATCTGGCTCTGACCTCCCCTATCAGTTCCGCGGCCGATTCCGCGCGGATCGGCGCGAACCGGTAAACCGCGCGGACAAACGGCGACTCGAGAAAAATCTGCAGACGTCCGTTCCCCGCCGCCAGACCGACCACATGCGAACCGGCGCCGCGCGCCGCCGCCGCGTTGACGCGCTCCGACGCGCCGGCGGGATCCAGAACGATCTCGCTCATCGACATGTCGATAATCCTAAGCATTTCCAGACGATCCCCGCCGCGCGGGTGCTTCACTCCAGATACCGCTCCTCGCCGGGGGCGATCCCGCGCACCCCGTTGCGCTTCACATAATCGGACGCGTCCGCCGGATCGACCGCTGCCATCGGCGAGAATTCAATCCGGCACCGCAGCGATCCGTCGGCGTTCCTGGGAACAGTCACGCCGGCGCTCTCCAGCCAGCGCGCGTCGCGCTCCATGAGCATGGCGCGGCAGCTGTCGACCGAATCCACGCCGCTCCGGTTCTTCGTGGGGGCGAACATCGCGGAGCGGTCGCCCTCCAGAATCATCGTCTTCCCGGCCAGCGGCAGCGCGTCGAAGATGAACGACTCCAGCTTCACCGCGTTTGGCTTCTCCGGAACCACCGGCCGGCCGACGCCGTCCAGGCAGGAGACTTTCTTGTCGGCGCGGTGCCACGGAAGATGCAGCGAATTGTCCGCCGTCAGGCGTTCTATGAAATTCCGGCTGATCAGATGAATGGCCGGACTGCCGGCTATGAACGACAGAGTCCCGTCCGCGTTGCGCGCCTGAGCCAGCTCGTCGGGAAGATCGCTGTACTCGATGATCCGAAGCTTCCCGTCGCGGACGCAGAAGTTCCCGAGCTTTTCGAAAGGCCCGGTCTTGGGAAGCATGATCGAGCTCATTTCGGATTCCTCCAGCTCGTGCAGTCCGACGAACAGCGGATAGACCGCCGGCGCGAGCGGATTGTCGACCTGAAAATAGGAAATCACCTCCGTCCCCTCCCGCGCCATCCTCTCCAGCGCCCCGGACTTCTTCAGAGCCAGCAGCGTCCCGCCGTGTCCGTCCGGCGACAGAGCCAGGGAATCCCTGGACGCGAGCAGCAGCTTCCCGTCGTACCCGATCGCCGGCATGGTGCCCTGCGTGAAGAACACGACCTGTCCGGCGTCCATGCCGAAGAAGCCGTGCTTTTCGAAAAAGTCCTCGGTCGCCTTTCTGTTGAACTCGCTGGTCATGATGTACCAGGTCAGCGCGCGTCCGTGCTTCTCCCCCGAACGCAGCAGCGTCTCCGCGAAATACTGGAAAAGGGATTTCCCCGACACCGGAGCGATCGGGAAAGTGCCTTTGGGACCGTCGTACCCCAGACGCGTCCCCTGCCCGCCCGCGACGGTCATGACGGCCACGCGTCCGGAGGAGATCAGTTCGCGGCCCTTCGCCTCGGCCGCACGGTAGAGTTCCCTCTCCCCGCCGTCACGCGGCGCGGCGGGGAAATACGCCGCCGGCCGCAAATCGTCCGGCACCCGCGTTTCCTGACGCCGCAGCACATGTTCCGCTATCAGAACCTCGAGTCTGTTCAGGTCGAGCGACCTTATCTGAGCGGCCAGACGCGAACGTCCGGCGTCGTCCAGCTCGTCCCAGAAACGCAGCAGCTGCTCCTGGCCGACCGCGCTCAAAGCGGCATTCAATTCCTCGTATGCAGTCATGAATGTTCTCCATTTTTCCCCGGATCCGGTTCCCCCGGGCGCGATGACGCGATAAATTACCAGTTTTTCCCGCCATTTGCAAATCTCATGCCCTTGCTTTCCCGCTGAAAGCAAATATACTGAACAACGGTTCCGTCCGCAGAGCGCGCGGCGGCATATATTCGGGAGGCCCGCTCGGCATGACGCTCAGATTCTTGAAACGCCACTGGACGCTGGCCGTGACGCTGCTGATCGCCGCGCACGGACTCGCCGCCTGCGCGAACAGGGATCTCTGGTTCGACGAGGCGCTCACCCTCATGAACTTCGCCATGCTGAGATCCGCAGGCGAGATTTACCGCCAGTACGTGATCCCGAACAATCAGATTCTGCACACGATGCTGCTGCATCTGTATCTGGCGGCGACGCCGGAGAAGCTGGATTTCACCTTCTTCCTGCGTCTGCTGCCGTGCCTGACGGCCCTGGGGACGCTGGCTCTGCTGTACGCGCTGTTCCGTGCGCGCGCCGGTTCCGTGACGCTGCTGCCGCTGATGACGGCACTGGCGGTGTCGCCGCCGTTCCGGAACTACGGAACCGCGCTGCGCGGCTACATCCTGTCCGCTTTCCTGCTGACGGCGTCCGTCCATTTCGCCCTGTCTTTCGCCGGACGCGGCGGCCTGCGGAACTGGGCGCTCTGGTTTCTGTGCTCCCTCGCGGCGGTCGGAACCATTCCCAGCAATCTGCTGGCGCTCTTCGGCGCCGTGCTCTACGCCCTTCCTCTGTGCGGAACCGGCTGCCTCCGACGGAAAAGGACATGGATCCTGGCGGCGACCCCCGCGGCGGCGTTCGCCGTGTTCTATCTTCCCATCGGCCGTCAGCTGCTGCAGGTGTTCCGTCTGAGGGAGGGCTGCCGCGACGGAACGGCCGCCCTGACCATGACCTACGCGGCTGCGGCCGTCTCCTTCGCCGTCGCGCTGATTCCGGTCGCGATCGGCGCGGCGCTGCGGGCGCGCGGCGGGAGACGCGCGGGACTGTTCGCCGTCAGGGCGCTGATTCCGCTTCTGCCCGTCCCGGCGTGCCTGCTACTTCCAGTGGCGCCCTTTCCGCGCGTGTTCTTCGTGCTGTGGCCGCTGTGGCTGCTGCTCGGGGCGGGGGCCCTCAGACGGCTGCGCGCATGGATGATACGCCGCCGCCGGCGGCGCACGGCCGACGCGGCCGCGCTG
This sequence comes from uncultured Victivallaceae bacterium, assembly GCA_964402715.1. Classification (GTDB taxonomy): domain Bacteria; phylum Verrucomicrobiota; class Lentisphaeria; order Victivallales; family Victivallaceae; genus CALXOD01. The sequence goes on along the minus strand of CAYODJ010000002.1, from coordinate 66,334 downwards.
GCGCTGACCGCGGCGGCCTGCCTCTGGGGTCTGGCACTTCACGACGGCGGAGTCGGAAATTTCCTTTCGGAGAGATTCGCCCGCGGCATGGACGACGACTACTTCTCGCCGTATTACATGCGCGGCGAGTTCCGCCCGCGCCGGCTGATGTCGGAACTGGCCGGGCGCGTGCCGGACGCGCCGGAGGCGGTCTATCTGAGCTTCAAGGCCGATCCCTGGGCTCTGATGTTCTACGGCACGCTGGCGGGATGGAGCGGAGACATCTGGCGTTTCGACGGCCCCCGCGGACAGGTCCGGCGGCTGCCGCCGGACGCGCCGGTCATCCTCCACGCCGACGATTCGAAGGAGGCGGCGGAGATCCGCTTCGGCCGCCGGCTGACGCCGGCGCTGACCGAGGGCAGGCTCACGGTCTACTTCTGAAAAATCCGGTCCAGCAGGGAGTCGGCGGCATCCGGCTTCGCCAGCGCCAGAGCCCTGCGGCCTCTCTCCCTCCATCCGTCGACGTCGTCGAGAAATGATCTGATTAGCTCCGCGGCGTGATTCGGGGTGCACGCGCCGTCGTCCACCGTCACTGCGGCTCCGACCGACTCCAGGCAGCGGGCGTTGTCCCGCTGATGCCCTTCCGCGGCGTACGGATAAGGAATCAGTATCGAGGGCTTTCCGAACAGTGCGATCTCGGCCGCCGTGCTGCCCCCGGAGCGCGAGATCACCAGATCCGCCGCAGTGTACAGACAGGCCATCTCCTCGCAGGAACCGAGCGCCAGAACCCTGAACGGAACGCCGTCGTATCTTCTTTTCACCTCCTCCAGCTTCGCCGGCCCCGCCAGATGGACGACCTGCACATCGACGTCTCCGAGCTGCCGGAGCGCGTCGGGCAGATTGCGGTTCAACGTCGCGGCGCCCTGGCTCCCTCCGAAGATCAGCAGCGTCGGACAGTCGTCCCTGAAGCGGACGCCGTGGCGCGCGTTCAGCTCGGCGACGGCGGCCGGCCGGGAACGTGCGCCGGACTGGAGCAGCTCGGGCCGCAGCGGCATGCCGATGCAGTCGACCGGGCATCGTGCGCCGCCGGCGTTCACTGCGGGGAAGGCGGTCCAGAGAGAGACGGCGAATCTGCTGAGGAACCGGTTCGCGCGCCCGATTCTGGCGTTGCCGTCATGCAGAAAAATCGGTATTCCCAGGCGGTGCGCCGCCGCTATCACCGGCAGCGAGGCGAAAGATCCCATGCCCAGAACCGCGTCCGGCGCGAACCGGCGCAGCGCCCGCAGGGACTGAACCGTCCCGGAAAGCATGCCCCTCCCGAAACGCCACCAACGGACGGGGCGGAATCTCCCCGGACTCGGCATCGCCGGCAGCGTCACCGCGTCGACGCCGAACGAATCCGCCAGATCCTTCTGCGCACCGGCGTTCACGCCGGAAAGCAGCAGCAGCACGTCCCCGCCTCTCGCCTGATGCCGCCTGGCCACCGACAGCCCAGGATAGAAATGACCTCCGGTCCCGCCGCATGTGACGACCAGTCTGTGCGCCGCCTCCGTCTTCATGCCCGCCTCCGTTCCCATACGCGACCGCCGTCCGTCACGGCAGCATGATGCGTCTGAATTCCTCGGCGGAGACGCCGCGGCCGTATTCCGAAAGCTCGAACGCCTCCGCGAACCTGACCGAATCCCCCGCCGCGCCGTAGGCCGCCCGGAGCGCCTCGCGGCTCAGGTCCGCCTGCCGCTCGTAACCGCGCATCCAGCCGCGCATCAGATGTTCGCGTCTGGCCGCCCCGTCCATCCGCGAGGCGTCGAAATCGCGATCGCCGTCGCACCACGGCAGCCACTCGAAAAACTGGGACTCGTGACATCCGCACATCGCCAGCTTCACATCCAGCACGGAGTCGAAAGCCACCGCAGCGTCGGCGCGGAACCGCCTCGGCTGCAGAAACGGATCGTAGCTGAAAGCGAAGACCGGATTCGCGTCCGTCACCGGAGTGTCCGGACAGCACAGAGGAACTCTCACCAGAAATGAGGCGTCCTGCACCAGCTGTCCGGTCGCCCTGTGGTCGGCATGATAGTCGCAGGTGCGGTGGGTGATCACCACGTCCGGCCGGAAGCGGCGGATCAGGCGGATGACCTCCCTACGCGCGGCCAGGGTAGGCTCCAGCCCGCCGTCGTCGTGATCCAGCACCAGATACTCGTCGATCCCGGATATCGCCGCCGACGCCTGCGCCTCGCGGCGGCGCCGCGCCGCCAGATCCGACGCGTTCATCGACTGGTGGCCGGCGTTGCCGTTGGTCATCGAAACGAATTTCACCGCGTGTCCGGCGCGCACCAGCTGGACCGCCGCCCCGCCGAAGCACAGATCGGGGTCGTCCGGATGCGCGCCGAAGAACAGATAGCGCCGCCTCGTCATTTTCCTCACCTCTTGTTGTCGAATTGTCCGTTCGTCCGCCGCGCGCCGGGCCCCGCATGTCCGGCGGGGCGTCCCTCCTCCGTCAGAAGACGGCGGCATACAGGACTCCGATCACCGCGGAGGCCGCGATCAGCCATATGAAAGGCAGTTTCGTCTTCATCTGGATAACGCCGGCGGCCACCGCGATCGTCAGCGGCAGCGGACGCACGTGGAAATTCCATTCGCCCGCTGCCCCCCGCAGCCAGTCGCGGACATAACCGACCGGCAGTTCCGCCGTGAACACCGAAATCTCCGCGAACACGAGCACCGCGACCAGCAGCAGACCGTAGGCGGCGGGACGCAGTCCCGTCAGTCCGCCATCGACCAGCAGCGACCGTCTGCGTCTGGACACGAAGCGCATCGCCAGCAGCATCAACACCAGCGACGGCGTGACCAGTCCGGCGGTCCCCGCCAGTGCGCCGATCACTCCGTGCTGAGTGAAACCGACGTAGGTGGCGGTGTTGATCCCGATCGGCCCCGGAGTCACCTGCGCCACCGCGACCAGCCTCGCGAACTCCTGCGGAGTCATCAGCTTCATGGAGTCGACCAGATCGGCGGTCAGCAGCGGCACCAGCGTGTAACCGCCGCCGAAACAGAGCAGACCGTACTTGACGAACAGGAGGTACAGCGCCGTCAGAGACATCATGCGACCCCGCCGCCGCGCCGCGCCCGCAGACGGCGGAGCGCGACATACGCCACCCCGCACGGGATCGACGCCACCATGAGCCAGCCGGGGTTTATCCCGAACACCGCCCTCCCCGTCACCACCGCCGCCGCCACGGCGATTTCGAACCGCCCGGTCATGGTCTTCCCGGCGAATCTCCACGCCGTGGCGGCAATCACGCCGACCACGCAGCTGTCGACCCCGAGAAAGGCGCCCTCGATCAGCGGCGAACCCGACGGCAGCATGGCCATTCCCGACGCCACCAGCAGAATGGCCGCCACGGGCGGCAGCACCGTCCCGATCAGAGCCGAGACCGCGCCCGGCAGACCGGCTATCCGGAGACCTATGCACACGGCTCCGTTGCAGGCGATCACTCCCGGCACGGTCTGCGACAGCGCCATCAGCTCCAGGAAATCCTGCTGGGAAATCCACCGCCGTTTGCGGACGAACTCGTTCTCCGCGACCGACATGATCACGTAGCCGCCGCCGAGCACCACGGCGGTGATTTTGGCGAACTCCCAGAAGAGCGCCGCGCACAGCCGCGCCCGCGACGGCCGGCCGCAGAGCCCCGTCTCCGGCGCACCGCCCGATTTCACTTCCAGATCCCGACCGGCGAACACGCTTTCCTCACGAAAAATCCGTCATTTCAAATCACGGCTGATTCTCAGGGAGCAGAAGTCCGGCCCGCACATGGTGCAGAAATTCCCCTCCCCGTGTCCGTCCCCCGTCTGTCCGGAGCACTCCCTCAGAGCCTCCGCGCGCAGTTCGCGCGCCCGTTCCGGATCCAGAGCCAGAGCGAACTGCGCTTCCCAGTCGAACTCCGCCCGTGCGCGGCTGATCGCGTTGTCGCGGTCCGCCGCCCCGGGGCGGCCCAGCGCGACATCCGCCGCGTGCGCCGCGATTTTATAGGCCACCACCCCGTCGCGCACGTCCCCGGCGTTCGGCAGGCCGAGATGCTCCTTCGGCGTCACGTAGCACAGCATCGCGGCTCCGTGGAAAGCGGCCATCGTCGCGCCGATCGCGCTGGTGATGTGATCGTATCCGGGCGCACAGTCGACGGTCACGGGACCGAGGACGTAGAACGGCGCGTCGTCGCACTCCTCCCTCTCCCTCCTCATGTTCTCCTCGATTTCGTTGAACGGGACATGCCCCGGCCCCTCCACCATCGCCTGCACTCCCGCCGCGCGGCTCCGGCGAACCAGCTCCCCGAGCACACGGAGCTCGGCGAACTGCGCCTCGTCGCTCGCGTCCGCCAGACACCCCGGACGCATGCCGTCGCCGAGGGACAGAGTGACGTCGTGCTCGGCGCAGATCTCCAGAATCCGGTCGAAGGCGGTGTAGAACGGATTCTCCCTGCCGAACTTCTGCATCCACCGCGCCAGGATGGATCCGCCGCGGCTGACAATCCGCAGCAGACGCTTCTTCGCCGCCGGGATATGCTCCCGGAGCAGCCCGGCGTGGATGGTGATGTAGTCCACGCCCTGCTCGGCCTGCTCCCGAATCACCTGCAGAACAAGCTCCTCGCTCAGATCGTCGGCGCTGCCCGCTCGCGCCAGCGCCTCGTAGATCGGCACGGTTCCGACGGGGGCGCGGCTCTCCCGGATCACCGCCTCGCGGATGCCGGCGATGCCGCTGCCGGTGCTGAGGTCCATGACCGTGTCGGCGCCGAACCGCAGCGCGATCCGCAGCTTCTCCAGCTCCTGCCGCGGGCAGCTGGCGAGCGACGAGTTGCCTATGTTCGCATTGATCTTCGTCCTGAGCATGCGTCCGATGCCGATCGCATGCAACCCGGAGTGATGAACGTTCGCGGGAATCACGACGACGCCGGCCGCCACGCCGTCGCGGATCCTCTCCGGAGGCAGCATCTCGGCTTCCGCCACCCGGCGCGCCTGCTCCGTGATCTCCCCGTCCCTCGCCCGGGCCATCTGCGTTCTACAATTCACGATACAGCGTTCCTTTCCGCGGGCCGCGCCCGCCGGCCGTCACGAGACGGCTCTCAGCCATTCAATCGTCCGCGCCGTCGCCCCGGCATGTCTCCGGATCGCCTCCCCCGCCCGGTTCCCCATCTCCCCGCGCAGGCCCGGATCCGCGACGAGCGGCCGCAGCCCGGCCGCCAGCGCGTCATCGGAAGCGACGGTGCGGACCGCCTCCGCGTCCTCCAGCACCCGCAGCACGAAACGGAAGTTCCGGAGCACCGCACCCGTCACAATCGGCTTGTTCAGCAGCGCCGGCTCGATCAGGTTGTGACCCTCGTCGTGTCCGGCCAGGCTCTTGCCCATGAACACGATGTCCGCGCCCTTCATCAGCCGGAGCATTTCTCCGGTGGTGTCGGCCAGCAGCACCTGCGCGTCCCCCCGCCCCCCCGTCCCGGAACCGTCGCTTCTGCGCCGGTAGCGGAGGCCGGACGTCCTCAGCACGGCCGCGATCTCCTCGCCGCGTTCGGCGTGTCTGGGAACCAGCACCAGCCGCAGATCCGGAAATTCACGGAGCAGTTCTCCGAAAACCCGGATCAGCAGCTCCTCCTCGCCCGCGTGGGTGCTGGCCCCCAACAGCACCGGTCCGGCGCCGCCGCCGAACACGTCCAGATAGTCGACCGCCTCCAGATCCGGCGGAACGGCCTGATCGAACTTGATGTTCCCGGCGACCGCCACCCGCGCGTCCGGGGCGATCGAGCGGAACCTGGCCGCGTCGTCATCCGACTGGGCGGAGATCAGAGAGACCGCCTCCAGAAGCGGACGGAAGAACACCCTCGCGCGCCGGTACCATTTCGCGGAGTGATCCGACAGTCTGGCGTTCACGAGCGCCACGGGGACGTCTCTCCGGCGCGACTCCATGATCAGGTTGGGCCAGATTTCCGTTTCGAAAATCACCAGCAGCTCCGGCCGGACGACGTCCAGCGTCCTCCGGACCCAGCGTCTGAAATCGATCGGACAGAAGATCACCGCGACCCCCTGCGGAGCCTGTCTCCTCGCGAGCTCTTGTCCGGTGGTGGTCGTCGTGGACAGGACGAACTTCCGATCCGGCTCGGCCGCGCGCCATGCCTTCAGCAGCGCCGCCGCGGCCACCGTCTCCCCGACGCTGACGGCGTGAAGCCATGTGCAGCCGCGGAACGGCTCCAGCTCCCGCCGGCGCTCCGGCGAGAAACGCCCGAACCTCTCGCGGTACGTCTCCTTCCACCCCGGCCGCGTCCGGTATTTGAAGATCAGACCCGGCAGAAAGAACAGAAACCCCGCCGGCAGGAAAAGGTTGTACAGAACCAGCCACATGTATCCCTGCCCCTCAGTCGCGGAAATGAATCCGGATGTATTCCGCCGCGCTCTCCAGATCCGGCAGAATCTTCGTGCAGAAACGCACCATCCACGGGCTGCAGTTCTGGAATTCAATCGGCGAGAACGCCACCACGAACTTCCCGAGATTGTGCGCGGAGTAGAAAACCTCCATGCTCGTGCCGATGCTGGGCCGGCTGTAGTTGACCAGAATCAGATCGGAGTCGCGGACGTCCTGGAGGTCGAACTCCACGATCTCGTTCGCGCTGTCCACTTTCCGGTCGACGAACTTGCGCCTCATCGGATCGAGGAGATCGAACAGATCTCCGAGCAGCGTCTTGGCCGCCTCCCGCCATTCGCGGGCGGCGCCCTCGTGCTCGTCCATGATTGGTCCGGAAAGATAGATCCGCTTTCTGTTCTCCATAGCGACACGTCCGGTTGTGATGTGATGAATCCGGAGACGCACGCCGCCTCCGTCAGACGGACTCCGCGCCGCAGCGCGGCCGTCCATTACTCTACATCATCTTCCCGAAAATTCACGATCGCCGCGCCGGATTTTCTTGATAAACTCGTCCCCCGCGCCTATATTATCCGTCACGGTCATCCGGCCGGTCGTATTGCAAGGATCGTAATGAATTGCCGACGCGACCCGATTTGGAGAAGCCGGGATCGGGTCGGTCCGTTCCCAGGAGGAATGTTCTATGGATCAGGTCCATCTGGAAGATCTCGTCGTGGCAGCCGCCGAAAAGCCGTCCGCCAGGAACATCGACAAACTGCTTTCCGGACTGCGTTCCATCCCCGGCGGCCCCGCCGCTGAGAACATCGAAGCTCTTCAGCTACTCTGGGAGAGCTGGGACGCGGAGAATCTTTTCCCGAACCAGGCCTCGTTCTGCCTGGAGATCGCGGGCGGCGCCGCCCCGTCCGGCGCGGCGTTCCGGAGCATGCTCGCGGCTTCGGTCAGGATCCTGCTGCCTCCGTACCTCAACCGCACTCCTTTCCTGCGGGCGCTGGGCCTGTACGACGAATCGACTCCTCTCCACGAGATCGTCTGGCGTTTCCGCAAGCTGTCGGTGCTGAAGACCGGCATCATAATCTTCCGCAACGGCTCGTGGTGCGTCGCCGGCGCGCCCGACGGTCTCACCGGAACGCTCCCCGTCAGCCAGTACGGCGGCAGGGGCCGCTCCTCGGCGGTGCCGATGGAACTGGTGCTGCGCGAGGCGGTGTTCCTCTCGCCCGGTCTGGAAATAAACAGAATAACCGATCCCGTCCGGGCGGCCGCGATGACGTCGGCCGACTTCCGCGCCGTCATCAGGCGGCGGGCGCTGACCAACGTCTCGGACGGACAGCTCAAGGCCATGGCGCTCTCCAGCGCCGGGCAGAACATGACGCCGGAGGCGTTCACCGCGTGGTGGAACGCGGACGCGCCGTCCGCCTGCGCCGCGTCCGGCGCGCGCCGCGCCTGCGACGGACGCAGCCTGACGGAGATCGCGTTGCTGCTGGACAAGGAGGAGGCGGCTGGGAACGCGATGTTCTCCGAGAGCGAGATTCAATCCCTGACCAGGTTCTTTTCCGCTCTGAAACCGGAGACCGCCGCCCGCGAGGCTCTGCCTCTGGCCAAAGTTATCGCCAAACTTCAGAAGAGAGCCGGCCGCGAAGGACTCTCCGCCATGCTGGCGCCTCTGCGTCTCAAGGCTCCGTTCTGGCCCGCCGATCCGGGACACGCGCCTCTGGAGCAGATGACCGTCTGGGGAGATCTCACCGCCAAGGATCTGGAGTCGCTGGCGACGGCCACCGCCGCCGTCTTCGACGACGGCTATCTGGCGGAGTGCGCGCTGCGTCTGCCGCTGAAAGCTCTCAACGCGGTCTGCGCCGTGACGGACATCGACGTTCTCTCGAAAACCGTCTGCAAACTGAAAAACTGCGGCGCGGATCTGCTGCTCTGGATCTGGAAGAACCGGAGGAAGGTCGGCCCCGCGATGCTGGCCATGGTCAACGCCGAAGGCGCGGTGCACGCGCTCTCGCAGGAGAAGATGCCCAAGGCGTGGGGCGCCGCCCAGCGGGAGCTGCGCGCCCATCTGCTGGACAACGACGATTTCCAGCGCCAGGTGATACGCGCCGCAGGTGACGACGCCGCGGCGATCGCGGCCACCCTGCAGGGGGCGCTGTTCCTGAATCAGGGCGAACGCCAGAGTCTGCTGGTGAAGCTGGCGCGCCACTCGGACGCGCTGCGCGACTACATCGAAAACGGCGCCGGACAGCGCATCCTCAACGCCGGGCTGACGTCCGGCGAGAAGAAGATGGAGGCGTCAAGCGCGAACGAGCCGCACTACACCTCGATGCGATCCCATGAGCGTCTGCTCAAGGAGCTGGACGACATCATCAACGTCTACACTCCGGAGAACCGGGAGGCTCTGAAGGTCGCCCGGGCGCACGGCGACTTCAGGGAGAACGCGGAATTCGACGCGGCGAAGGAGCGCCGGAACTTTCTCTCCCGGCGCCGCAACGAGCTGGAACGCGAGCTCCAGCGGGTTCAGCCCGTTTCATTCGCGAAAGTCCAGGTCGGCGACGTCGCGGTCATCGGATGCAGGGTGGATCTCGTCGACGGCAGGTCGAAGACGACCACCTACTACCTGCTCGGGGCATGGGACGGAGATCCCGAGAAGAACTACCTGTCCTACCGGACCAGGCTCGGCCAGGCGATCATCGGGCATGCCAGGGGCGACAAGATAACCATGCCGAACGGCAGCACGTGCACAATCGCCGCCGTGCTTCCGCTGCCTCCGGAAATCATCGCCGAGATGGAATAGCCTTATGCCGGTAGAGCCCGCTCCGCTGCCGCGCAGCTTCGACGGACGCGCGAGGCTGTGGCGCAGAATGCGCTCATGGCGCCGAAGCGAACTCGTCGCCTGCGGTCCGCTGAACGCGGTCCATCTGAAGGTTCCTTCCGAAACCGCGGAAGCGGCGGGAAGGAGAATCGCGTTCTTCTCGGACGCGCACTACCGCGGCGGCGCACAGGACCGCGCCAAGGCGGAACATCTTGTCCGGGCCGTCGGCGGATTCTCTCCGCATTACGTGATATCCGGAGGCGATCTGGCAGGCTACGCCTGCGATCTGGATCGGCAGAGCGAGCTGCTGAACGGGGTGCGGCGCGCCGCCGACGCCGTCTGTCTGGCGGTTCCCGGCAACTGGGAGTGCGGCAAGCGGTGGCTGCCGGAGGACTACTGGCGGGAGCTCTACCGCGAGAGCGGCTTCGTCTGGCTGCAGGACGAATGGTTCGACGACGGGGTCGTGACTTTCTACGGCGCGTCCGACATCTGCTCCGGACATCCTCAGCCGTTCAGCTGGCCGGAGGAACATCGTCAACGCATTCTGCTGGCGCACAATCCGGACACGGTGGTGGCGCTGGATTCCGTCCACCGTCTGAGAACCCCGACACCGCTGGCGCTGTGCGGACATACGCACGGCGGACAGATCCGGCTTCCGTTCCTCGGCGCTCTGGCGACGGCGTCACTGTACGGGCATCGTTTCGATTACGGTTTCTTCGAACGGCGCGGCACCGGAGACAAGATGATTATTTCCGCCGGCGTCAGTCAGCTGTCGTTCCCTCTGCGACTCTGCTGCCCGCCGGACGTGCTGCTGATAACACTGTCCACCGCCGTCGCCGAATGCTGAGCATCAAACGTCGCTCATGAAACGTCCATAGATTCCGTGCGTACCCCTGTGTGCGAGACAAAGTAAAGTATGGCATCATGACGGCGCTGTCCCGCATCGCAGAAAATTTGAAAAGTCGCAAGTCCTGCGTCAGTATACACTGCCATTCAACCGACGAAAGCACCACCTACGCGATTATTCAATTCGTCCTGCCGACGCGGAGCGGAATTTTCCCCGTGATCAGACGCTTGAAACACGGACTTGCATTATTCACGGACGGCGCTATTTTATGCGGTTCGACGACCGGAACAGCGATCACCGGCGACGCCGGGAATGGCGGAAACGGTCATTCCTCGCCGTGATCGCCTCATGAATCAGCCGGCATGCGCAGAGACATGAACCTGATCAAAGTTTTCGACAACCGGGTTTTCAACAGAAGGCTGCTGTTTCTGGCCTTCCCCATAGCGCTGCAGAATCTGATGCTGGCGCTGGTCGCCGCGGCCGACGCGCTCATGCTGGGCAAGGTGAGCCAGAACGCCATGGCCGCCGTGTCGCTCGCCACTCAGATTCAGTTCATCCAGAACGTGCTGCTGGCCGGAATCACGGGCGGCATCGGAATCCTCGGCGCCCAGTACTGGGGGAAAAAGGACTGCGGGACGATTCAGAAGATCTTCGGACTCAGCGTCCGCGAATCCCTGCTGATCTCGATGTTCTTCTTCGCCGGCTGCCGCTTCCTCCCCGAGAAGCTCATGCTCATCTTCGCCCACGATCCGGATCTGATCCGGCTCGGCTCGGAATATCTGAAGATAGCCGGATGGTCCTATCTGCTCACCGGCGCGTCCGTGTGCTATCTGGCGATCATGCGCGTGAGCAACCACGCCTCGCGTTCGGCATGGATCAGCTCCGGAGCCGTCGTTCTGAACATCGTCCTGAACTTCGTCTTCATATTCGGATTTCTCGGAATCCCCGCGATGGGGATCAAGGGCGCCGCGCTGGCCACGGTGCTCTCCAGAATCATTGAACTCGCATGGTGCGTGATCTCGACCTACGAAAGAAGCTTCATAAGGCTGACGCGCAGAGCGGTGTTCACTTTCGACGCGCTGCTGTTCCGCGACTTCTGGCGCTACGCGCTGCCGGTCATGGGCAGCGCCCTGCTCTGGGGAGTCGGATTCGCCGCTTACACCGCCGTCATCGGCCATCTGGGCGCGGACGCCGCCGCGGCGAACGCCGTCGCGGCCGTGGTGCGCGACATCATGTGCTGCCTCTGCAGCGGCGTCGCGTTCGGCGCCGGCATCCTGATCGGCAACGAACTCGGCGCGGGACGTCTCGTCCGCGCCCGCGAGTACGGCAACCGCACGATGCTCCTCTCGCTTCTGATCGGGCCGCTGTCGTCCGCCGCCATCCTCGCGTCGATTCCGGTCGCGGCGTACAGCCTCGACCTGACCGCGACGGCCCACCGCTACATGGTCGGCATGTTCGTGATTCTTTCGGTCTACATGATCGGCCGCTGCATATGCACCGTTCTGATCAACGGAATCTTCGCCTCCGGGGGGGACACCATATTCGACCTGTACACTCTGATCGTGTGCATGTGGGGCATCGCCCTCCCCTGCGCCTTCGCCGGCGCGTTCCTCCTGAATTTCCCCGTGCTGCTGGTCTACGCCTGCACCTGCCTGGACGAAGTCGGCAAGGTGCCGTGGGTGATGATTCACTACCGCAAGTACAGATGGCTGAAGAACATCACCAGACGGTGAGACGGACTGCGGCGGACGGTCGATCGTCGGATTTCGGCCCTTCGCGCATTTGACATTTTACGGCGGCCGCTGTATAATAACCCCCTGCTGGGTAAAAAAATATCGAACGACGCGAGAGAGGTTTCATGGCGAACGTCAAAATTCAGAAGACCCCGACCATACGCCGTCTGCCGACCTATCTCTACAGACTTTCGGAAATGCACAAGGACGGAGTCGACATCGTGGCGACCCCGGAGCTGGCCAGGTACATGCATCTGGCCGAGATCGTCATCCGGAAGGATCTGGCGGTCACCGGAGTGTCCGGACAGCCGGGCGTGGGCTACAAGGTCTGCGATCTGATCGACGCCATCCGGCGTTTCCTTCAATGGCAGACGCCGGCCGCCGCCATACTCGTCGGAGCCGGATCGCTGGGGCACGCCCTTCTGGGTTACGACGGGTTCGAGGATTACGGCCTGAAGATCGCCGCCGCCTTCGACTCCGATCCGGACAAGATCGGGACGGAGGTGCGCGGATGCCGGATTTTCGACGTCGCGGAACTGCCGGAGACGGTGCGCCGGATGAAGACGGAGATCGGCATCATCTGCGTTCCGGCCTCCGCCGCCCAGAGAGTGGCGGACGTCATGGTCGCGGCCGGCATCCGCGGAATCTGGAATTTCGCCAACGTCAGCCTGAAGACGCCGGGCCACGTGGTGGTGCAGCGCGAGGTGATCGCCGGCGGGTTCGCCGTGCTCTCGGTGAAGCTCCGCCAGAGCGCCCAGGCGGCGTCCGCGCCGGAACCGGAGCGCGGCTCCAGACGGAAACAGTCGTAGTCTCTGTTCGAACCACAACAAACATGGGGATTCGCGATATGCAGCAAGCCGACAACAAAACGCAGGCGATGATCGACTATCTCGCCGAAGTCAACCGGATTCTGGAGAAGAACGACTATCAGGAGTCGCGGCTGATTCCGATTCTGCAGGAGGTGCAGGACGTCTACAAGTATCTCTCGCAGGAAATAATCAGCTACATCGCCACCAGCATCGGAGTGCCCCCCTCCCATGTGTACGGCGTGGCGACGTTCTACGCGCATTTCTCGCTGCACCCCAAGGGCAAGTACATCATCCGGCTCTGCGACGGCACCGCGTGCCACGTCAAGAAGTCCCACGGAATTCTCGAGGCGCTCTACGGACATCTGAAGCTGAGCGCCGACAAGCGGACCACCGACGACCTGATGTTCACCCTCGAGACCGTCAGCTGCCTGGGCGCATGCGGGCTCGCCCCCGTCATGGTGGCCGGCGACGAGGTGCACGGACAGGTGACGCCCGAACAGGCGGTCGCCATCGTCGAACAGCTGCGCGCCAAGGAACAGAACGCCTAAACCCACCACGGAGAATAAAATGCCTGCCGAATCAAACATCGATCTCGAGAAAATCAGCGCCGACTACCGGGCCGCCGCCGGCAAGTTGAAACGCAGAATCATCCTCTGCGCCGGCACCGGCTGCGTGTCCAACGGCTCGCTGGAGGTGCGCAAATGCATGGCGGAGGAGCTGAAACGCGCCGGAATCACGGCTGAAATCGAACTCAGGGCGGAGACGGCCGACGGCGCCACCTATCTGTCCAAGAGCGGCTGCCAGGGCTTCTGCCAGGCCGGGCCGCTGCTGCATCTGGAGCCGGAGGGCATCCTGTACACCAAGGTCAAGACCTCCGACGTCAGGGAGATCGTGGAGAGGACCATCGTCCGCGGCGAGATCATCGAGAGACTGCTCTACGTCAACGCCCGCACGGGGAAGCACTGCCACGGCAACGCCGAGATTCCGTTCTACAACCGGCAGAAGCGCGTGGTACTCTCCAACTGCATGATCGAGCCGGACGACGTGCGCGAATACATCTCCCGCGGCGGCTACGCCGGCGCCAGGAGGGCCGTTCTGGAGATGACTCCGGAGGAGGTCTGCCAGACCGCCATCGACTCCGGGCTGCGCGGCCGCGGCGGCGGCGGCTTCCCCACCGGTCTCAAATGGAAGTTCACGCTCGCCAGCAAGAACGACAAGAAGTACGTCATCTGCAACGGCGACGAGGGCGATCCCGGCGCCTTCATGGACCGTTCGGTCATGGAGGGCAACTCCCACAGCGTGATCGAGGGCATGATGATCGCGGCCCGCGCCATCGGCGCGGACGAGGGGTACGTCTACGTGCGCGCCGAATATCCGCTCGCCGTCAAGCGCATGCGCGCGGCGGTCGCGGCTGCGGAGAAGGCCGGTCTGCTGGGCGACCGTCTGTTCGGGGCCGACTTCTCGTTCCGCGTGCACGTCATGGAGGGCGCGGGCGCGTTCGTCTGCGGCGAGGAGACCGCTCTGATCGCCTCCATCGAGGGCAAGCGCGGCATGCCGCGTCCGAAGCCGCCGTTCCCCGCCCAGAGCGGACTCTGGGGCAAGCCCACCGTCATCAACAACGTCGAGACGCTGGCGTCGCTGCCGCTCATCTTCCGCGAGGGCGCGGCGGCCTACCGCGCCTGCGGCACGGAGAAGTCCCCCGGGACGAAGACTTTCGCCCTGACGGGTCACGTGCTGAACACGGGACTGATCGAGGTCCCGTTCGGCACCACCCTGCGCGAAATCGTCTACAACATCGGCGGCGGCGTGACCGACAACGCGGGCAGGGTCACCGACGACGACTTCAAGGCGGTTCAGATCGGCGGTCCGTCGGGCGGATGCCTGACCCCGGCGATGCTCGACATGTCGCTGGACTTCGATTCGCTGCGGTCGGTCGGGGCGATGGTCGGCTCCGGCGGACTGGTGGTCATGAACAAGCAGACCTGCATGATCAAGATCGCGCGGTTCTTCATGCAGTTCACGCAGAACGAATCCTGCGGGAAATGCGTCCCGTGCAGGGAGGGGACGAAGCAGATGCTCGCGCTGCTGGACGACATCATCGAGGGCCGCGCCGACCGGCACACGCTGGAGCTGCTGGAGGAGACCGCCAAGGCGGTGCAGATGGGCTCCCTGTGCGGACTCGGCAAGACCGCGCCGAACCCCGTGCTCTCCACGCTGCGGTATTTCCGCGACGAATACGAGGCGCACGTCTTCAGGAAGATATGCCCGACGGGCGAGTGCAAGGCCCTCGCGCGTCCGGAGATAGATCCGCAGAAATGCAAGGGTTGCACCGCATGCAGGCGGAAATGCCCGGCCGGCGCCATCACCGGAGAGGTCAGACATGCTCACGTCATCGATCCGGAGAAGTGCATCAAATGCGGAGCCTGCAAGGCCGCCTGCAAGTTCGGCGCCGTCGTCGGTCTGTAACCCCCATCTCGGAGAACAATCAATCATGGACAATAACACTATCACGATAAACGGCCGGGAAGTCGCCATCGACGGCGAACGCAACCTTCTGGAGGTGATCCGGAAGGCCGGCATCGAGCTGCCGACGTTCTGCTACCATTCCGAACTGTCCATCTACGGCGCCTGCCGACTGTGCCTGGTCGAAATCCAGGGCAAGGGCATCTTCGCGTCGTGCTCGACCGCGCCGGCTCCGGGGATGTCGGTGCTGACCGACACCAGCCAGCTGCGGAAGATGCGCAAGATCAACGTCGAGCTGCTGCTGGCCAACCACAAGCGGGAGTGCCCGTCGTGCTCGCGCAGCGCCACGTGCTCCCTCCAGGACATCGCCAGAAAGCTCGGCGTCGCCACCGTGCGCTACAAGCAGCCGGCGTCCGACATGCCGATCGACGATTCGAGTCCGTCGCTGCTGCGCGACCCCAACAAGTGCGTCCTCTGCGGCGACTGCGTCCGCGTCTGCGCCGAGGTGCAGACGGTCGGCGCCCTGGATTTCGCCGGCCGCGGCTCCAACGCCCGGGTGGTGCCGGCGTTCTCGAAGAATCTGGCCGAGGTCGAATGCGTGAACTGCGGACAGTGCGCCGCGGTCTGCCCGACCGGGGCGATTGTCCCCAAGTCGAACTGCGATCAGGTCTGGGAGGCCATCCACGATCCGTCGAAGGTCGTGGTCGCGCAGGTGGCGCCCTCGGTGCGCGTGGCTCTCGGCGAGCATTTCGGCTTCAAATGCGGCGAGAACGTAGCCAGGCAGATGGTCTCCGCCATGAAGATGATGGGGTTCGACCAGGTGTACGACACCTGCTACGCCGCCGACATGACCATCTTCGAGGAGGCGACGGAACTTATGGACAGGCTTTCGCGCGGCGGCAGGATGCCCATGTTCACCAGCTGCTGTCCCGGCTGGGTGAAGTTCCTCGAGACGTTCTATCCGGAGCTGATGCCGAATCTGTCCACCACGCGCTCGCCGCAGCAGATTTTCGGATCGGTGGCGCGCCGCACTCTTCCGCAGCAGCTCAACGTCAAGCCGGAGAATCTGGTGGTGGTCTCGGTCATGCCCTGCACGGCGAAGAAGTTCGAGGCGCAGTTGCCGAAGTTCCGCACCGGCGACCGCCAGGACATCGACTACGTCCTGACGACGATTGAGCTCGCCCAGATGATCGAGTCGATGGGGATCAGTCTGGCCGAGATGCCGCCGGAGACCTTCGACATGCCGTTCGGCTTCTCCACCGGCGGCGGAGTCATCTTCGGCGTGACGGGAGGCGTCATGGAGGCGGCCCTGCGGTACGCAGTGGAGAAAATCGAGGGCAGGCCGCTGGAGCGGATCGACTTCAAGGAAGTCCGCGGACTCGCCCCCCGCAAGGAGGCGGTTCTGGACGTGAACGGCTCCAAGCTCCGCGTGGCCGTGGTGCACGGCCTCGGCAACGCCAGGAGACTGCTCGAGGATCTGAAGCGCGGCCGGGTGCAGGTCGACTTCGTGGAGGTCATGGCCTGTCCGGGAGGCTGCATCAGCGGCGGAGGACAGCCGATCTCCCACGACAAGGACTTCCGCAGCCACAGGATTCAGGGACTGTACGCGACGGACAAGGTCCGGCAGCTTCAGAAGCCGCAGGACAACTTCTGGGTGGACAAGTGCTACAAGGACAGTCTCGGAGGACACCCGGGTTCGCACACGGCCCACCAGGCTCTCCACACCCATTATCAGAACCGCAATCAGATTTTCGACGCCAAGATCCAGGTCCTGCGCGGAGACGGCGGGCCCGGCAGAATTCCGGTGTGCATAACCATCTGCACCAATCAGAAGGACTACCCGGGGAAGGCCCTGCTGGACATGGTGGTCGACTACATCGACAGGAACCACATGAACGGACGTTTCGACGTCGACGCCGCCTTCAGCAGCCGCCCGGAATCCGACGGCACGCTGGCGGTGACCGTGGGGGACCAGGAGATCGAACGGAGCGATTCCCTGGAGGCCACGTTTCAGGCGGTGGTGAAGGCGCTGAACGCGGCGTCATGATCCCGGGCGCGCGGCTCATACAACAACGGGGGCGACAATGCCAAAGGACGTCAAGGAACTGCCCAGGGGGAACGAGACGATCCTGATCGTCGACGATCAGGAGAGCATATGGGATTTTCTGATCGAGGCGCTGCAGTGCCTCGGCTACTCGGTTCTGCTCGCGGAGAACGGCGCGGACGCGGTGGAGATATACAAGGAGAATCCGGGACAGATCGATCTGGTGCTGCTGGACATGGTCATGCCGCAGGTCGGGGGGCACAAGGCGTTTCTGCAGATCCGCGCTCTGGATCCGGACGCCGCCATACTGCTGTCGAGCGGTTTCGTCTCCGAAAAGGAAGTCCAGGATCTCCTGCAGCAGGGCGCCTGCGGATTTCTGCCGAAACCCCACAGACTGCCGGACGTGGCCGCGGCCATACGCAGCGCGCTGGACCGCAGGGCGGCCCGGGAGGAAAGCGGCGGCGCGGACGGCCGCGCCGCGCGATGAGGAGAGAGTTCCACCCGTCGGATCTGCCGCACCGGCCGGGGGTGTACGTCTTCCGCGACCGTTTCGACCGGGTGATTTACATCGGCAAGGCGTCCGATCTGAGGCGGCGGGTGTCCAGCTACTTTCAGCCGTCGCGCGTGGCCCGCGCCGACGCCAAGCTGCGCTCGCTGATCCACTCCATCGACGACTGGTCGTTCCAGACGGTCCGCAACGAGTCCGAGGCGCTGATCCTCGAATCCCGCCTGATCAAGGAGTACGCCCCGCATTACAACGTCCTCATGCGGGACGACAAGCGCTACCCGCTCCTGAAGATCGATCTGCGCGAGCGCTTCCCGACTCTCAAGCTGGCGCGGATCAGGAAGGACGACCACGCCTGCTATTTCGGCCCCTTCCCCCACGGCGGAGCCCTGCGCGACACGCTGGATTTCCTGCTGACGCATTTCAGGCTGCGCACCTGCCGCGACTCGTTTCCGACCGAGGAGACGCGCAGACGATGCCTGAAGCGGATCATCCGCGACTGCAGCGCGCCGTGCACCGGCGCCGTCAGCGAGGCCGAATACCGCCGGCTGACGGACCGCGTCATGCAGGTGCTGTCCGGGGACATCGGCGAACTCTCCGGAGCAATCAGGGAAAAGATGCTCGGGGCGTCCGCCGACGGCGACTTCGAAAAGGCCGCCAGATACCGCGACGTGCTGACGAACCTTGAAACCGTCTTCGGCGGCAGGAACCGCTCCTTCGAGCGGCCGAAACTGCCGTCGGCTCCGGACGGGCCCGAGGCCGTCCGCAGTCTTCAGCGCACGCTCGGTCTGTCCGCGTATCCCGCGTGGATGGTCTGTTTCGACAACTCCAATCTTCTCGGCACGTTCGCCGTGTCGTCGCTGGTGAGCTTTCTGGACGGGCGTCCCGACAGGGCGAACTACCGCAGATTCAAGGTTCGCACCGTGACGCAGGCCGACGACTTCGGCACCATGAAGGAGATCGTCGCCAGATATTTCGGCAGACTGCTGCGGGAACGGCGCGGACTTCCGGATCTCGTGGTCGTCGACGGCGGCCGCGGCCAGCTCTCGGCCGCTCTGGACGCGCTGATCGCGGTCGGATGTCCGCCGCTGCCGGTCATCGGACTGGCCAAGCGCAACGAGGAGATCTTCCTTCCCGGACGGACCGAACCGCTGCGGATAGACCGTCATGAACCGTCGCTGAGGCTTCTCCAGGCGATACGCGACGAATCGCACCGCTTCGCGATCTCCTACCACCGGAAGCTGCGGCAGGAACGTCTGGAGCAGTCGCTTCTCGACGACATTCCGGACATCGGGAAGCAGCGCAAGATGCAGCTGCTCCGCGCCTTCGGCTCGGTGCGCGCCATCCGCCGCGTCGGCGCCGACGAAATTGCCGAGAGGATTCCCGGCTTCGGAAAGAAACTGTCGCAGAAGGTGGTGGACTTTCTGGCGAAGTGACCGGGCCGCGCGGATTCCGGCGGCGTCCCGCGCCGGACGCCATGTTTCCGCCTTGAAAATGCCGTTTGACGCTGCATTGTATTGTCTGTAACGAACGGGAGAACCGTCAATGTCGACATCATCATCATTGCTCGGGGCGTTTATTCTGATACTGCTGATCGCGGGTCTGATCTCGGTGCTCAGGACCGAGAGGACGCGCAGACGCGAACTGCAGATCATCTGTCCCAACCCGAACTGCGGATACCGCGGAAAGGGAGTCCGCACGGACGGCGCGTCCGGATGCCTGTTCATGCTGTTCCTGTGCATCGGCGTCGTCCCGGGACTGCTGTATCTCATACTCTGCGGCAAGCCGGAAATCATCTGCCCGAAATGCGGCATGAAAATCCGCTGATCCGGCGGCGGCGTCCGACGACGCGCAGCCGGAAAGAGACATGCGCGGCGCGGGAGCCTCCTCCCGCCGCGGTCCGGAGACGCGGCGCGGCCGCCCGCAGGAACCTCCGGAGCGGATCCGGAGTCCTTGCAAAATCCCCGGAAACGCGCTATATTACAGGTCTTGCATTCCCACGTCCGACGGATGGACGGATCAATGACGGAGTGCGGCGGATCGGCGCCGGACGGCGTCCGCCGCTCCGGAGTTCCGTGTCCCCCTCTCCGTCGCCGGGCGGCGCGAGCTGTTGAGTTTGGCAACAGCTCGCTTTAGGCTGCCGTGATTCCCGCAACCAGGAGTTTCCCCCACCGTGTCGCTTGACGAGCGTAAAGACGGGTATCTGCAGAAGATTCCCGATCTCTGCTGGTATCTGATCCGGACCATGCCGAAATCGGAACGGCACGTCGAGGCTTTCTTCAACACGAACGGCGTTCCTTGCTACCTGCCGCGCTGCCGGCGCGTCTACGTCAACTCGTTCACCGGCAGAAACGGGAAGCGGTATTCCTACCGGCGTCCTCCGGTGCTCGGCCCGATGTTCCCGTGCTACATTTTCGCCGCGCTCGGTCAGGACACCATTCACGACGCGCGGTGTTTCCGAGGCGTCGCGCAGGTCTGCAGACACACCAACTACACCGAGGACGAGCTTCTGGCGGATCTGCACAAGGTTCAGGATTTCGAACTGCTCGCGCGGACCAACCATGTGGAAGTCCGTCCAGAGATTCAGGAAGGCCGGAAGATCATGATCACGCACGGCATCTTCAAGGGATGGGAGGGCGTCGTCGAACGCCGTCTCGACCGCAACTTCATATTCGTGCGCATAAAGACGGTCGGAGCGTCCATCGGAGTGGAGTGCGCCGCCGTCCACTGCGAGATCGCGGAATAGCACCGCCGCGCTCCGTGCGTCCGGAATCCGCGCCCGGCGTTCCTTTCATGTTTCATCTCCCGACCGTGCTGTGACGATCTCCATGCCGACGGCGCTTCTGCATTACTGGCTGACCAGTCTGGGCGGAGGGGAAAAGGTTCTGGCGGAACTCGCCGCCCTTTATCCCGAGGCGGACATCTTCACCCACGCCTACGACGCCTCCGCGACATGCGGCGCGTTCGACGGCCGCAGGATCCGCGAGACCTTCATCGGCAAACTGCCTTTCGCCGGAAGGCACTGCCAGAAATATCTGCCGCTGATGCCGCTGGCCCTGCGCATGCTGAATCTGGAGAAGTACGAGCTCATCATCAGCAGCGAGTCCGGACCGGCGAAGGGGATCCGCAAGCCGGCGGGGGCCAGGCACGTCTGCTACTGCCACAGCCCCATGCGGTATCTGTGGGACATGTACGACGACTACTACCGGAGCGCCGGGTTTTCAGGCAGGATCGCGATGTCGCTGTTCCGCGGTTATCTGCGCCGCTGCGACCGGAAATCGGCGGAATCGGTGGACGCCTTCGTCGCGAACAGCCGCTTTGTTCAGGAACGCATCCGGCGCGTCTACGGGAGGGAGGCCGCAGTCATACACCCTCCGGTGGACACCGACTTCTTCGGCGGCGGCGGATACGAAAAGAAGGAGCACTATCTGTATGCGGGGCGGCTGCTGCCATACAAACATCCAGAGCTGGCGATCCGCGCTTGCCGGAAGCTCGGCCGCCGGCTGGTCGTCATCGGAAACGGCCCCATGATAAACGAACTGCGCCGCACGGCCGGTCCCGGCGTCACTTTTCTGGAGAACGCCTCCGACGAGCAGCTGCGGCGCGGCTACGCGGAGGCTCGGGCGCTGATCTTCCCCGGGACGGAGGATTTCGGCATCGTCCCGGTGGAGGCGCAGGCGGCCGGAACGCCGGTGATCGCTTTCGGAGCCGGCGGCGCACTGGAGACCGTCGTCCCGGATCGGACCGGACTCTTCTTTGACGGATGCACGGTCGAATCGCTGATCGGGGCGATTCTGCAATTCGAATCGCGCTCGTGGGACGCGCGGAGCTGCAGGGAACAGGCGGCGCGTTTCTCCGCTCCCGTCTTCCGCCGGAAGATGCGCGGGTTCATGCGGTCAGTTTCGGCCGGACGGTGAAAAGGCCCGGACCGCCGGCCGGCGATGCGGGATCCCTCCCCCGGGGCATTCACATGCAAGAAAACAAAAACCATCCGACCATCGAAATCCTGCTGGCGACTTTCCAGTCGGAGAAATTCCTGAAGAAACAGCTGGATTCCATTCTCGCCCAGACCGACGCCGGATGGAGACTGCTTGTCCGGGACGGCGGCTCCACGGATTCCACTGGAAAAATACTGCGCGGCTATCAGGCGCGATATCCGGATAAAATCCGACTCCTGCGCGGAGGACGGGCCTCGGCCTGTCGCAATTTCGCCAAACTGGCGGAAGCGTCCGAGGCGGAGCTGGTCATGTTCTGCGACCACGACGACGTGTGGAAACCGGACAAGATAGAGCACTCCCGCGGCGCCTACGAGCACGAGGCGCTCCGGATGCCCCGGGAGACGCCGATCATGCTGTTCTCCGACATGGCCATAACCAATCACAAGCTGACGCTTCTGTCGCAATCCTTCTTCCGGAACGAGCACATCGATCCTCAGCGGCTGAAGCTGGAGCATCTGCTGCTGCAGAATGTGCCGGCCGGCTGCACCGTGCTCGTGAACCGCTCCCTGCTGAAACGGGCGCTGCCGATTCCCGAAGAGGCGGTCATGCATGATCACTGGCTGGCGCTCTGCGCGGCCTGCTTCGGACGTTTCATCTACCTGCCCGAGCAGACGCTGCTGTACCGTCAGCATTCACGGAACGTGTACGGAACTTCCGGTTACGGAATGGCGTATATTCTTCATCGGCTGCGGCAGGGAATTCCGGTCATCCGGAAAGAACTTTTTGAGAGATGCCGTCAGGCCGGAGCTTTTCTGGATTCGTTCGGGACATGCATCCCCGAGAACGAACGCCGGCTGCTGTCCGACTTCGCCTCGCTGCCCGATCGCGGCTGGCTCTCCAGAAGAGAGATATTGTGGAAGCACAAGATTTTCAAAAGCGGCTGGATTCGCAACATCGGACTGTTCGTCCTGGTTTAGCCAAGGAAGAAAACCGGAACGGATATCCGTGAAACCGCCTCGGAACATGTCCGTCGGCACACGCGGTTTGTGACAGCTCCAAAGAAAGTATCCGCGTCTGACGAACCTTTACAAAAAAAAGCGGCCTTGAATGACGAACTTTCCCTTGTGCCGCCTTTCCCGCATCGTCTGTCCAACCCGCAGGTAACGGCAGAAACGCATGAATCAGTCACCGTTTGAAAAAATCAAATCGCTCTGCGATCCGCTGCTCGGCATTCGGATTGTCGTCCGGAACCGGGATTTGCTGACGCAGTTCGTCGTGAGAGACATCCACGCCAAATACCGAGGTTCAATCCTCGGAATTATGTGGAGCTTCATACTGCCGCTGCTGATGCTGGGAATCTACACTTTTGTCTTCACCGTGATCTTTCAGTCACGATGGGGTGGCGATGAAAATTCCCGCGGCGCCTACGCCATCATCATGCTGTGCGGCCTGGCCACGTTCAACATCTTCGGTGAAAGCCTCAGCGCCTGCTGCGGGGAAATCGCAAAACAGCAGAACTATGTGAAAAAGGTGGTGTTCCCGCTGGAGATTCTGCCCATCGCCCGCGTGATCTCCTGCACGGTGCTCGGACTGGCATGGTTTCTGTTGCTGTTCGTGGCGACGGTTCTTACCCGCGGCGTCTGCTGGACGATGCTTCTGCTGCCGCTGCCGATTCTGGCGGTGGTGCTGCTGTCCATGGGGACGGGGCTGTTCATCGCCTCGATCGGGGTTTACATCCGGGACGTGCAGCCGTTCGTCTCCGTCATAATTCGCATCCTGTTCTTCATAACGCCCATCTTCTATCCTCTCAGCGCGGTTCCGGCCGGATTCAGGTTCATAGTACGGTTCAATCCCCTAGCATATGCGATAGAGACGACCAGGAAGGTGTTCTGGTACGGGCAGACTCCCGACTGGAGGCCGCTGCTCGTCACCCTCGCGGTATGCGCCCTGTGCGCTCACCTCGGTCTGGCGTGGTTCCTCAAAACAAAAAAAGGGTTCGCCGATGTCATCTGAAAAAGCGGTTCTGCTGGCGTCCCGCGTGTCGAAATGTTACGAAATCTACCGGAAACCGATCCACCGGCTCTATCAGACGCTCTGCATGGGTCACAGAAAATTCTACAGGGAATTCTGGGCTCTGCGGGAGATTTCGCTTGAAGTCGCCAGAGGGGAATGCGTCGGAATTCTCGGACGGAACGGCGCGGGGAAAAGCACGCTGCTCCAGATCATCGCCGGCACGCTGCAGCCGACGAGCGGGGAGGTGAAGCGCAGCGGAAGAATCGGCGCCCTCCTCGAACTCGGAAGCGGGTTCAACCCTGAATTCACCGGCAGGGAGAACGTCTTCCTCAACGGAACGATCATAGGACTGAAGCGGCGCACAATTCTGGAAAAATACGATGAAATCATCGATTTCGCCGACATCGGGGACTTCATCGACCAGCCGGTGAAAACCTATTCCAGCGGCATGCGGATGCGTCTGGCGTTCGCGGTGCAGATAGTGACCGCGCCCGACATTCTCATCATCGACGAGGCTCTTTCGGTCGGGGATACTGCGTTTCAGCAGAAATGCATGCGCTTCCTCCGCCGTTTCATGGAGGATCACACCGTGCTGTTCGTCAGCCATAACATCGCTTCCGTGAAAAGTCTCTGTTCCCGCGCCATCTACCTGAAAAAAGGGCGGCTGGACGCGAGCGGAGATCCGAAGGACATCGCCGAGCTCTACCTGAAGGATCTCTACGCCGACAATCAGAGAATCGACGGAACACAAACCGCGGCCGCCGTCCGGCCCGTGCCGGGCGGAGTCTCCCGCTGGCGCGACATGCGGTGCGATTTTCTGAACCGGACCAATCTCCGCAACGATCTGGAGGTGTTCACGTTCCGGGAGGACGCCAAAAGTTTCGGCGCGGGAGGAATAAAGATCAAGAATGTCTGCTTCACCGACGAAAAAAACCGCCCCGTCAACTGGATCGTCGGCGGCGAAATCGTGAAACTCCATGTCGAATGCCTGGCCAGACAGGATATTTTCTCCCCGATCGTCGGATTTTATGTTAACGACAAACTCGGACAGAAGCTGTTCGGCGACAACACCTGCCTCACTTATCTCGACCATCCGCTTACCGTCAGTGCAGGGGAGATGTTCTCGGCGGATTTCACGTTCGTCATGCCGCTGCTGCCCAAGGGGCATTACTCGGTACTGCTATCCGCCGCAGAAGGCACGCAGAAGGAAAACATCCAGCATGAATGGATGTACGAGGCGCTGCTGTTCGAATCCCACGCTTCCTCGATTGCGGTCGGCCTGGCCGGCATTCCCATGCATGAAATCAAAATGGCGCGAATGAATCCCGAAGAATTCGGCGTAAGTCATGCGGGCGATTCCTGAATATTACTTTCTGCTGCGTGAGCTGCATCGTCTGATCCGCCCCGCGCGTTATCTCGAAATAGGCGTGCAGTATGGCGAGTCGCTCGCCCTGGCGGCACCGGAGACCAGAGCGGTCGGCGTCGATCCCCGGCCGGAAATCCGGCATGCGCTCTCGAAGAACACGGATGTTTTCACGGAAACCAGCGAAACCTTCTTCGCGACCAGAACGCGGAAATCGGTGTTCGGCGACGGTTTCGTGGATCTCGCGTTCATCGACGGGATGCATCTGTTCGAGTCCGCTCTGGACGATTTCATTCATATCGAACGTTGGGCGGAGACACGGTCGCTGATAGTGATTCATGACACGGTTCCGACGGATGAACTCGCGGCGCAACGCGAACGCCGGAGCCGCGTCTGGACAGGCGATGTCTATAAGCTTGTGCTCTGTCTGAAGCGTTTCCGTCCGGATCTGGCACTCTGCAATCTTGATGTCGCACCCTCGAGCCTGTGCATCGTCGGTAATCCGGATCCGTGCTCGGAGGTTCTGGCGGAGCGACGCGACGAAATCGTCCGTGAATTCATCCGCGTGGATTACGATTCCATTGTCGGTGAACGCGACGGTCGTCTCGGAGTCCGCCCCTGTTCCGATGAGGAAATCGCGGCATTTCTGGCCGGACTTTGGAACGAACCGAAATCCAAGATCATGCCGAGCCTCGCACAGATTCATCTGGAGGTCCGTGACGAATTCTATGAGAAGCTCCAACTCCGCTGCGCCGGCAACCATGCTCTGCTGGAAGACCAAAGGAAAACGCTGGACGGCCTTCAGCAGACCGTGGCAAAGCGTGATGTCGCCATAGAGCGTTTCAAGCTGGAGCGGGAGGCGCTTCTCGCCAAGGTCCGCTCGCTTGAGGAACGCGGCGACAGATTCCG
>CAYODJ010000002.1:0-40425 GCA_964402715.1 uncultured Victivallaceae bacterium | reverse complement strand
GAACGCGGCGACAGATTCCGGAAAGCCGCGGAGTTGCAGAAGGAGCTCCGCGATGCCGTGGCAAAGCGCGATGTCGCCTTGGATAGGATCCGCAGAGAAAAATACTCGCTGACCGAAAAGAACAGACGGATCAACCTGGAGTTGAGAAAGAACGCCGCACAACTGAAGGAACTTGGCAATGAGATGGAAAAATGCCGTCAGGCGATAGAGTGGCGGGACAGGGCGCTGGAAAAAACGAAACAGCACGTCGACGAGCTGACTTCGTCCCTAGCTAAACATCGCGCGGCAATAGACAAACGTGACGCCGCGCTGGTCAAGCACAAGACCATGCTGCTCAAACAGGACGACATGATCCAGAAATGCCGGACGGCAATCGCCAAAAGAGATGACTGGCTTGCGGAGGATCGTGCGATCATCGACAAACAGAGGAACGAATTGCGGCTTCTGGATGAATCGCTCGCCCGGCTCAGGCGTTCGGGAAGCTACCGGATCGGACGCCTGATCACTTATCTCCCCCGGAAGTTAAGAAACACCATGCGACAGCTTCACCGCGACAACGCCAGAATGGAAAAATAACGTCTCGCAGAGCCGGAAATCGCGGAACGGAACCGACGGAAAAGGCGAATCCAATCATGATTCATACGGAAGAAGAAGAGCTTGTGACCGAACAGTTCATGCCTGAACAGATTGCCATGGTTCAGGAAAATCTCGATCGTCAGGCCGCCGCAAGACAGCTGGAGATCAGCAACTTAAATCAGCAGCTCCAGCTTCTGCAAAAGCACCAGGAATATCTTCAGTTTCAATTCCGGGAGGCGGAGCTTTTCGTCCGCATAGGGAGACTCGCCGGACTGCTTCTTTCTCTGCTGAAATGCGCTCTCCGCAGCCCGCAGCGGTGCGCAAGGCTCCTGCGCGACATGCTGACGGTACATCGGAGCGGCATGTTCGACCCAATCTTTTATCTGCTCAGCTACAAGGATCTGAGGAATCATTTTCTGTTCTCTCCGCTGGCGCATTTCTGCACAATCGGCTGGATGGAAAGGCGAAATCCGTCCTCGGATTTCAATGTCAGGTTTTACCTGCGCAACAACAGCGATGTGCTGGGTTCCGGAAAAAATCCACTTGTTCACTACATTCTCTGCGGACGGTTCGAATCCAGGCAGCCGCTGGCGGAAAAGCCGGATGGCGACATGAAACTGCCGGTTCTCGCGCCTGAACCTGATCCGGACTGTCCGTCCGGCATCGGATTCACCCATTCGACCGCAGTCGCCGCCGATCCGAGAATTGCGGTCGTTGTTCCGATCTACAACGGTTATTCCGTGCTGATCGACTGCGTGGTTTCTCTTCTTGAGAACACGCCGGAGGAGGTGCGGATCTTGCTGATCGACGACTGCAGTCCGGATCCGCGCATCGGCGAACTGCTCGACGAGTTGAGAAAGCATCATTCCGGGCGGCTGGAAATCCACCGCAATGAATCGAACATGGGGTTTGTCCGCACCGTCAACTGCGGCTTTGAAATGACTTCCGAGTGCGACGTCATCATTCTGAACAGCGACACGGTCGTCCCCCGACGGTGGTCGACGCTGTTGAAACTCGCGGCATACCGCTCGCCGTCCATCGGAACCGCCTCCGCGATATCCAACAACTCCGGCGCGTTCTCCGTGCCGGAAAAAGGAACCAATCCGCCGCCGCACCGGACACTGCCCGAGATTGCCCGCATGCACTTTCAGCACGGCCTCGATTTCGGACCGGAAGTTCATACAGGACACGGATTCTGCATGTATATCAAACGTGAGCTTCTGAATGAAATCGGAGCGTTTGACGCGGAAGCGTTCGGCCACGGGTACGGCGAAGAGAACGATTTCTGCATGAAGGCGTTCCGCAGCGGCTGGACGCACACCATCGCCGCCGCAGTCTGGGTATATCACGTCAACGCCCAGTCGTTCGGTGCCGAAAAGGATGAACGGCTTCTGAATGCCCGCGAAATTCTCCATGCACGTTACCGGGAATTTTCCCGGCTGAACATGGGACTGCTGGAAACCGCGCTTCTGCCGATCCGCGAACAAGCGCGCAAGCTTGATCAGTGGATGCGCGCCCGCCGCACGGCCAAACCGCGCATTCTCTATGTCATCAGCGTACGCACCGGCGGCACTCCCCAGACCAACCGCGATCTGATGGAGACGATCAGGAAACACTACGATCCGTTTCTCCTTTTCTGTCAGGAACGGGTTCTGCAATTGTATGATTACCGAAATTCGGAAAGACTGCTCAAGGAGTTCCGTCTGGAGAATCCGGTGAACTTCTTTTCCCATCGTTCCGGCGAGTACGACCGTCTCCTGGAATCATTTCTGCTCGAATACAGGATCGAACTGATTCATGTCCGCCATATCGGCTTCAACAGCATAGGCCTTTTCCCGCTGGCAAAACGTCTCGCCATTCCGGTGGTGTTCTCCTTCCACGATTTCTACACGGTCTGCCCCAGCGTGAAACTCGTGGATCGCGACGGAACCTTCTGGCCGCACGGAATCACCAACAACCGGGGGAATATCGGTCTGGGCAAACAGCATCCGTACTTTCTTCCTGATTTGACCGAGGATTTCTCGAAGCGGTGGAAAAACCTGTTCAACCGGATGGTGTTCCCCTACTGCGCCAGGTTCGTCACGACGGAGTCTTTCGCCCGGGATCTGCTCCTGGACAACTTTTCAGAGCTCAGGCGACGGCCGGACGATTTCAAGGTAATCCCCCACGGAAGGAATTTTGCGGCGTTCATTCCTCCGGAGGATCGTTTCCCGACCGGAAGTGAACGTCTACGCATCCTCGTGCCCGGCAACATTTCCATGGAGAAAGGCGCCGCCGTCATTCTGAGACTGAAGGAGCTCGACCGGGAGAACCTGCTGGAGTTTCATATTCTCGGGGAGGCGGTGCAGGAGCTGCGGACCAGAAAATTCGCCAGATCAATCATCGTTCACGGCGGATACGAACGCGATCAATTCGCCGCGCACGTCGCGCAAATCAAGCCGACGATTTCGGCGATCTTCTCCATCTGGCCCGAGACGTGGTGCCACACGCTGACCGAAAGCTGGAGCGTCGGCCTGCCGGTGGCGGCATTCGATCTCGGCGCCATCGGCAGACGGCTGCAACGCGAATGCCGGGGCGGCTGGCTGTGCGACAAGAATCCTCAGACACTCTACCGGCAGTTCATGGAAATCAAATCCGACAAGCAAGGCTATCTGCAACGACTCGATGCGATTTCCCGATGGCAGTCCGGATTCGGAAAAAACAACACCATAGAACGGATGTCGTCGCTGTACATGGACATTTATTCGGAACTCATCCAGCCGGATCTCGCGGAACGGCCGATCCATGGCAGACAGTTCGGCGAATTGCTGAAGACGGGTTCCCGTCTCGGATTGATTCCCCGCCCGAGCAGGGACGGATACTTTGCGAGCAGCTGCGTCCGTCTTCTTGACTGGAGGGAAGCGTACGAGGAGACGGGAGCGAAAGTCGATGTGCTCGACGCGACATCCCTGGATCACGTCGCTTTCGATCAGTACGACGCTCTGGTCGTCTGCCGCGATGCGGTTCCGATGGAACTGATGTCCTCCTTTCAGCTGAAGTGCACGATTCTGAAACTGCCGTTCTACCTTGAGCTCGACGACAATCCGCTGCTGACTCAGGAGCATGTCCTGTATCTGCCGCCGCTGCTGCGGCTGATGCGGCACGCGGCGGGGGTGGTCGTCTCCGTGCCGGAGCTGGAGGAGGCCATTGCGCCCTACGCCGCGAATGTCTCGCTCAAACCGAACGCGCTGAACCGGCGGGCCTGGGTGGACGGCCCCAAGGCGGCGCTGGAGATCGAAACCATGGAACTTCTCCGGAACGAGCGGCGGGAGGTCAATGTGGTCTACTTCGGGTCGAAAACCCACGACGCCGATCTCGCGCTGCTCAATCCGGTTGTCGCCCGTCTGAAGAAGGAGTTCCCCGTGCAGTTCTTCCTGATCGGCGGAACGCGGCAGGAGAGCGATGAAAACTGGGTTCCGCTCCCGATTCCGCGCACCGAATACTACGCCTTCATCGCCTGGATGCGCAGCGTGGCGGAGTGGATGAACCTCGGAGTGGCTCCGCTCGCCTCGACAAAGCCTATGAATGCCTTCAAAAGCCCACTGAAATTCCTCGAATACAGCATCTGCGGACTGCCGAGCGTCTGCAGCCGAATCGTCTACGGCAATCTGGCCGAAAACGGCATCACGGCGGCAGTCGTCGACGGCGACGACCCTGAAGCCTGGTACGCGGCGCTGGCCGATCTGATTCAGAACCGGGAAAAGCGCGAGCAAATCGCGGAAAACGCTCGAAAAATGGTGCTGGAACATCATCTGATCTCCAAAGCCAAGTGCGAAGAAATCAAGTGACCTGCGGAAAGATCGGCCGCGTGGAGGCATGGATTCTGGCCGGAGGAGGAGGCAAACCTGCCAGATGCGTATATGATTTGCTCGTCATCCGTTTCCTGAGAAGCCGCAATCTCTTCTGCGAGCAATGGTATTGGCGCGAACATCCCGAAGCCTTCTCCTCGATCCGCAAAAGCCGCTGGTACTCTCTTGGACGGATGAGGATTCCGCTGCTCTCCGGAATCGGCCGCCTCGTGACACACCCGATCACGCACTTTGTCCGCCGCGGAGCGCACGAAGGACTCTCTCCCTGCATCTTTTTCGACACCATGCGGTATTTGGAGACGCATCCGGACGTCGCGGCCGCAGGAATCAATCCGCTGCTTCACTGCCTCAGAAGCGGCGGCAGATCCGCCGGCGGCCGGATCAGTCTCTCTCCGAACCGCCTGATTGAGACAAGGAAAGAGTGCTTCGCCCGGCTCGGCGTCACGGAGCTCAGCAGTCTTCCCGTCCGGAAAGGCGGCGGAAACCGCGCCTGTCCGCGCATCGCGGTGCATCTGCACTTGTTCTATCCCGAGATGCTGCAGGCATTCATGAACCGGCTCGGGAATATTCCGTGCGCGTTCGATCTCTTCGTTTCGGTCGCCTCCGACACGGTGCGGCTGCAGACCGAGCGGCGTCTCACGGCGGCCTTTCCGTCATCCTCGATCACCGTGGAGACGGTCGCGAACCGCGGCCGCGATCTCGCCCCTTTCATAGTCCAGTTCGGGGAACGGCTTCTGCGCTATGACGTCATCTGTCATGTTCACAGCAAAAAAGCCCCCACGACCGCCGCCTGTCCGGGTGGCTGAACGGATGCCTCTCCTCTCTCCTCGGTTCGCGGAAACGGGTCGCGGGAATTCTGGAACTGCTCGGCGGCGAGGCGAAGATCGTCTATCCTGCGGCGCCGGACGGAATGTCCCCGGATCCAGCGACGGGATGGAGCTGCGATTACGACGAGGCCGAACGGCTGCTCGCGCGCCGCACCGATCTCGACATCCGGAAGTTTCCGATCGTCGAATTCCCGCACGGGAGCATGTTCTGGGCGCGTCGGGACGCGCTGAGACGGCTGCTCACGCTGCCGCTCGCGTTCGACGACTTCCCGCGCGAGCCGATTCCTCCTGACGGCACCATCGCGCACGCCCTCGAGCGGACGCTGCTGATCCTCTGCTCCGATGTCCCCGGCAAGGCCTGCCGGCTCAGATGAACGGCTAATTCCGACGTCGTCACTGCGGACAGCCGACGACATCGGAGCCGGACGGACGCGGACGCTTGCCCGCCGCGCCGAGTTCCGGCACCGGCGTCCCCGGAGCGGCGGACAAAGAACCCGAGCGCATGGCCGGCGGAAATTCCGCGTTGATCGGAAGACCGGCTTTCAACGCGCCGGAATCATGCATGCTTCCGGACGCCGCGCCGGATCCCCGGGAAGCTCAACATTCAAATCCGTATCCGTCCCTTTCCGGCGGACGATCCGCGGACAGGATGAGATCCGGTTCACGGGCGGCGCGGACAGCAAAACAGCCGCGGAACACGAAAGTTCCGCGGCTGTTTCTTTCACAGCGAGAAAATTGCGCAGAATCACTTCTGCAGACGCCGCTCCAGCGCGCGCAGCTGTTCGCGCAGAGCCGGCGGCAGTTTGTCGCCGAACTTCTCGTAATGCGTCTTGATGCTCTCGAATTCCTTCTTCCAGCCGTCGATGTCGATGGAGAGAAGCTCCCGCATGTCGGCGTCGGTGACCTTGCCTTCCAGACCGGTGCGGTCGATCGCGTCGATGGTCGGCATGTAACCGATCTGCGTCTCCACCGCCTTTCCGGCGCCGTTGCAGCGCTCGAAAATCCACTTCAGCACTCTGCTGTTGTCTCCGAATCCGGGCCACAGCCACCTGCCGTCGGCGGCCTTGCGGAACCAGTTCACGAAGAAAATCTTCGGCAGCTTGTCCGGGGAGCTCTTCTTGCCGATTTCCAGCCAGTGGGCGAAATAATCGCCCATGTGGTAGCCGCAGAAAGGCAGCATGGCGAACGGATCGCGGCGGACGGTGCCGACCTTCATGTCCAGCACCGCCGCAGTCACCTCGGAACCGACGATCGAACCCATGAACACGCCGTGCTCCCACGAGAGCGACTGATGCACCAGCGGAATGGTGTTCGGGCGACGTCCACCGAAGAGGAACGCGTCAATCGGCACGCCCGCCGGATCCTCCCATTCCGGAGCTATGGCGGGGCAGTTCGCGGCCCGCGCGGTGAAGCGGGCGTTGGGATGAGCGGCCTTTTCCGCGGCGGACGACGCCTCCCACTTCCTGCCTTTCCAGTCGACGAGAACTCCGGGAGCGTCGTAGCCTATGCCCTCCCACCACACGTCTCCGTCCTCGGTCAGCGCGACGTTCGTGAAAATCGTGTCGCGGGAGGCGGAAATCATGGCGTTCTTGTTGGACTGCATGCTGGTGCCGGGCGCGACGCCGAAGAAACCGGCTTCGGGATTGATCGCGCGCAGACGTCCGTCGCTGCCGAACTTCATCCAGGCGATGTCGTCGCCGATGGTCTCCACTTTCCAGCCCTTCAGAGTCGGGATCAGCATGGCGAGATTGGTCTTTCCGCAGGCGGACGGAAACGCGCCGGCGACATACTTGACCTCCCCCTCCGGGTTCGTCAGCTTGAGGATCAGCATGTGCTCGGCCATCCAGCCCTCGTCGCGGGCCTGCACGGACGCTATGCGGAGCGCCAGACACTTCTTTCCGAGCAGCGCGTTGCCGCCGTAACCGGAACCGAACGACCAGATTTCACGGGTCTCGGGGAAATGGGAGATATATTTCTTCTCAATAGGCGCGCAGGGCCAGACCCCGTTGTCGGATTCACCCTCGGCCAGAGGCTTTCCGACCGAATGGACGCACGGAACGAATTCGCCGTCGTCTCCGAGCACCTTCAGGACCTTGGTTCCCACACGGGTCATGATGTGCATGTTGATGACGACGTAGGCGGAGTCGGTGAGCTCGACACCGATTTTGGCGATGTTGGAACCGATCGGCCCCATCGAGAAAGGAATCACGTACAGGATGCGGCCTTTCATGCATCCGTCGTACAGTCCGAGCATGGTCGCCTTCAGCTCCTTGGGCGCGATCCAGTTGTTGGTCGGACCGGCGTCCTCCTGCTTTTCGCTGGCGATGAAGGTGCGGTTCTCGACGCGCGCCACGTCCGACGGGTCGGAGCGGAACAGCAGACTGCCCGGCTTGCGGTCCGGATTCAGCCGGGTCGCCAGTCCGGACCGGACCAGCTCATCCGCGAGACGATCATATTCGTCCTTGCCGCCGTCGCACCAGTAGACGCCTTCGGGCTTGCAGATTTCCGCCCACCGTTCGACCCATGCGATCAGCTTCTCGTGCCGGGTCGGAACCGGATTCAGATGCTTTGCCATGATTCTCTTCCCCTTTAGATTGTGTTTATCGTCCAAGAACGCCGTGATCCGATTCTGATCTTCTCAAATCCCGAAACTATACACCGAAAAAGCCAAAGTGCAATTCGCCGGACCGGGTTCCCCCTGAAAAAAGGCCTCCCGTTTGAAATGCGGAGGCATGCGTGGTATAGTGTGCCCGACGCACGGCGGGGCGGAGACGGCCGGATCCGTCCGCGCCGTTCAGAGGCGCGCCCGCGTGAAACCGATGCCGAGGAGGACATTTCCGATGAACGCCTACGAGGAGCTCAAGGTCCGGGGATTCTGCTACCAGGAAACCGACGCGGTCGCCATCGAAAAGATGCTGAACACATCGAGCATCCGCTTCTACGTGGGATTCGATCCCACCGGAAGCAGTCTGCACGTCGGCCATCTCATGCCCGTCATGGTGATGCGTCTCCTGCAGCGGGCCGGACACGTGCCGATCGTGCTGATCGGCGGCGCGACCGGGCAGATCGGCGACCCGTCCGGCAAAACCGCCGCGCGCCCCATACTGAGCAAGGAGGAAGTCGCCGCGAACGTCGCGTCGCTGAAGGCGCAGCTGTCGCGGTTCATATCGGTGGAGGAGGGACGGGCGTGCTTCGCGAACAACCTCGACTGGTTCAAGGACGTCCGCTACATCGATTTTCTGCGCGACGTCGGCCGTTATTTCAGCGTCAACCGCATGATGTCCCAGGAATCGGTCAAATCCAGACTGGAGACCGGTCTGTCGTTTCTTGAGTTCAACTATTCGGTGCTGCAGGCCTACGATTTCTACGTGCTGAACCGCGATCTGAACTGCAGGATGCAGTTCGGAGGCCAGGATCAGTGGGGAAACATGGTCGCGGGAACGGAGCTCATCCGGCGCAAGAGCGGCGGCGACGCGCACTGCATGACGATCCCGCTGCTGCTGGACGGAAACGGACGGAAATTCGGCAAGACGTCCGGCGGCGGCAACGTCTGGCTGGACGCGGATCGCACCAGCGTGTTCGACTACTATCAGTTCTGGCGCAACGCCGACGACTCCATGGTCAGACAGCTGCTTCTTCACTTCTCACAGCTTCCGGTCGGCGAGATCGAGACTCTGACCGCAGGCTCCGGCAACATCAACCGCGCCAAGGAGATTCTGGCTTTCGAGGCCACGCTTCTGGCGCACGGGGAGGCCGCCGCGCGGGAGGCGTTCCTGACGGCGGGCGGAAAATTCGGATTCGCCGATCCGGAAAAGAAGGTGCCGACGTCCAGCCGCATCGCGGCCGTCGACCAGACGTCGGCCGGACTGGAGCTGCCGTGCACGTCGTTCGACCGCGCCGCTTTCGAAGGTGAAGGCATGGGGCTTCCTCAGCTGATGACGGCGTGCGGCGTATGCGCCTCCACAAGCGCGGCGCGCCGGCTTATCCAGGGCGGGGGAGTCAGCGTCAACGATCGCAGAATCACCGATGTCAGGCGGCAGCTGACTGCGGACGACTTCGTCGGCGGCGAGCTGCTTCTGCGGGTGGGGAAAAAGATTTTCCACCGCGTCGTCTGCGGCTGAGCGCCGCGTCCCGGCCGTCTCTCCCCGCCGGTGGAAGCGACACCCGGTCCGCCGTTCAGCGCCTGCGGCTCCGCCGGAACTCGGCGATGTCCTCGATGCTGCAGAGCAGCAGTCCCTGCTCGTCGCAGAAAGTCCGCAGCTGCGGCAGACGCGCCATGGTTCCGTCGGGATTGAGAATCTCGCAGAGCACGCCGGCCGGGGGCATTCCCGCGATGCGCATCAGATCCACCACGCCTTCGGTGTGCCCGCGCCTCTCGAGGACGCCGCCCGGCCTGGCCAGCAGCGGGAAAAGATGTCCCGGGGTGTAGAAGTCCGATATCGTCGAGTCCTCCCGGAGCATTTCCGCCACGGTCGCCGCACGGTCGAAGGCGGACACGCCGGTGGTCGTCCCCGCGACCGCGTCCAGACTCTGGGAAAACGCGGTTCCGCGCGGGTCGCGGCGGCCGGCCGGAACGGCGAGGCTCAGCCGCGACGCGATTTCCTCCCCGACCGGAACGCACAGCAGCCCGCGGCCGTACATCAGCATGAAGTTGATGTTGGCGGGGGTGGCGCATGCGCCGGCGCAGATCAGATCACCCTCGTTCTCGCGGTTCTCATCGTCCACCAGCACCACGATTTTCCCCGACGCCAAGGCGGCGGCGACATTCTCAACGGAATCCATGTTGTCTCATCCTTTCCATCTCCGGACGCGCACGGCGGAACCGGTTTCGACGCCGCCGCGCGGTCCCGGCAGAAAAAAATCTACTCCCCCTGCCCGCTCCGTCGGCGCAGTCATGGGAAAAGTCCGGAACCGAACCGGCCCGCGGCCGCCGCGCCCGCCGGAAGACGGGACGTAAGAATACATCGGGAAACCCGCCGCGTCAAGTTCCGGATCGCCGCCGCTCCGCGCAAATCCGCGGAAGAACGCCCGGTCAGTTCAGTCGGCGGACGGACGTTCGCCGATGTCGCGGCGGATCGCGGCCGAGTAGGCCGCCCCCTCCTCCGGATGTCCGGCCAGAATGCGGTGCCGGTTCTTGACGTCGTCGAAATCTCCGCCGGAAACGCCGGCCAGGTAGCCTTTCTCGAAAGCCAGGCCGTCAATCAGCCCGTTGAAGATTGAGCGGTAGTCGACACGGAATCCGATCAG
Organism: uncultured Victivallaceae bacterium; assembly: GCA_964402715.1. Lineage (GTDB taxonomy): Bacteria > Verrucomicrobiota > Lentisphaeria > Victivallales > Victivallaceae > CALXOD01. The sequence continues at coordinate 29,927 of CAYODJ010000002.1, read as the reverse complement.
TATCGGGCGCAGCGGCGGAATCAGCACCGTCGTGCAGTTGTTGGCGAGGGTGTTGTAAAACTCCGGCATGCGCTCGAGCCGCTGAGCCCTGCGCAGCAGATTCAGCAGCGCGGTGCGCACCATCTCCGGCGTCGCGGTGGTCGGATAGAGATACAGCGTCTCCCCCCGGTGCGTGGCCCGCAGCTTGAAAAGATCCGACTCGGTTCCGAAGATCATCGCCAGACCGTACTGCTTGAACAGCCCCGCCAGCGCGTTCTGCTCCCTGCCCTCCGGCACGCGGGTCTCCACCGACAGAACAAGACGGCGGCCGTCGGAAAATCCGAAGGACAGCATGGTGTGCGCAATCGCCTGCAGTCCGTCCCAGTGCGACATGGCGAGATACAGCGTCTCCGCCTGCGACAGGTCGAACGTCTCCGTGCGGTAGCGCACGTCGTAATCATGCTCGCTGCGGTAATGAAAATCACGGACGCCCTCAAGCGTCGCGCGGTCGCCGTCGATGGTCACGCGGCACTGCCGCGCCCACGGTGTCTGGTACTTCACGTCCGGATCGTGGCGGATGGAGGCGAACCACAGCATGATCGGCAGGGAGATCAGCAGCAGACCGGCGACTTTCCGGCCGCCCGGCGCGAACCACCAGATCCCGAAGTACGCTCCGGTGAACAGCAGCGCCGCCGCGCCTCTCAGCGCTCCTCCGCCGGCGCCGCAGTACGACAGCGCACCGATGCACCACAGCCACATCAGCAAAATCGCCGCAGCGAGCAGAAAACGGAGCCCCCACCGGCACAACCACCTGACCAGACGCATCGCATCCTCCCGGTTTTCAGTGAACGAATCAGTGAACTGCTCCCGGCGTCTGCGGAACGCCGCCGGAAAAACCGGGGGCGGACGGCAACCGCAGTCGCCGTCCGCCCGTCGTTCCGCGCATCCGGGGACGCGCGTCCTAATCGGCGCTTGGCACGAACACGATGCTTCCGGCGCGCAGCATCCCGTCCGGCGGCAGGCTGTCCTCGTTCAGCTTCTTGAACACATCGACGGCGATCTTGTTGTCCGCGGCGAACTTCTCGACCGTCACGTCCTCCTTGATCTCGACCGGCATCGAAGCGCCGGCGACGGCTTCTTCCTGCGCAGGAGCCTCCTTCGTCTCCGCGGCGCTCCCGGCGGCGGCCGACGGCGTCTGCCCGGCCGCTCCGGAGGAGGAGGCGTCCCCGCTTTCCGGAGCCGCCGCGGCGGTGTTCGAGGAGTCCCCGGACCCCGCCTCGTTCACCGCTTTCGCCTCGCCCGCCGCCTTCGCGTCGTCAAGAGCGCTGTCGGCGTCGTCAAGCACAGCGGCGGCCTTCTTGTCTTCTCCCGCCTGCTGCGGAACGGAGGCGACGGGCGCCGTAGCGCGCCCCGGAACGGACAGCTTCTGCCCGATCTGAAGCCTCCTGGCCGAATCCTCGGTCAGATTGTTGACGCTCATCAGCTCGGACCATTTCACTCCCAGCTTGCGGGCGATCTTGGGCACGTTGTCGCCCGGCTGCACCACGTAGTAGCCGTCGTCGCTCAGCACCGGCTTCACGTCGGCGCCGCCGGATTTGTCCGCCGTCCTCTTGGCGGGAGGCCGCGGCGCCGCCGCCACCGCTCCGGCGGACGGGATCGTCAGCTTCTGACCCACGCGGAGCCGCGACGCGCTCTCTCCCTGCAGACCGTTCGCTTCAATCAGCGCCTGCAGACTCACCTTGTGCGCACGGGCTATCTTGTAGCACGAATCGCCCGGCTTGACGACATACACGCCCCCCTCCCCGACGGATCTGTCTATCACGGAAGCTTCCGGTGCCTTACCGCCGGCTCCGCCGTCGGAAGCGGCTCCGCCTGAAAACTCGTTGAACCGCGGCAGTTCGGACCGTCCGGCATTCTCCGGATTCCCGATCCTCGCCGGACGCTCCTGCCGATCCGACGCCGCCGGCGGCTGCACGACGTCCTCCTCCGCCGGGGCGGGGACGTAACGGCGTTCCCCCATGACCTGCGAACTGCATCCGCCGATGAGCGCCGCCCCGCCCAGCGCGGCCGCCACTCCAGACAACACCACAATCCTCTTCAACTTCAGATCCTCCTGTTAAACAATTGCCACAAGGCGGACCGCCGCACGGTCACCGCACCCGACGCATTCGCCCGAGACCGGACTCATTCGCGACATAATATAGGAAACATCGCCGGCAAATGCAACACCGTTTCGCCACTTTTCCGCGATTCGGGAAGAGCGACGCGCGGGATCATTTCCGGTCATGGGAGAGCACGCCGTCCTTGAGCACCGCCGTCGAATCCGCGCACCGGGCGACGGCGTCGTTGTGCGTGATCATGATCAGCGCGCGATCCGGGCGCGCCCGCCGGAGCTCATGAAACAGTTTCAGAATCTCCTCCCCGGTCGCGGCGTCCAGGTTGCCGGTGGGCTCGTCCGCCAGCAGCAGTTCGGGATCGTTGATCAGCGCGCGGGCGACGGACGCCCGCTGCTGTTCGCCTCCCGAGAGCTCGCTCGGACGGTGCGCCAGTCTCCGCCCCAGCCCGACCCGCTCCAGCAGCTCCGCCGCGCGGGAGGCGGCCTCGTCCGACGGCCTCCCCGCCATCCACGCCGGGAGCATCACGTTTTCCAGAACCGTGAGTTCCGGCAGCAGACAGTACGACTGGAAGACGAAACCGATGCTCCTGTTCCGGAAGACCGCCGCGCGGCGTCCGCTCAGCGTGCGGTAGTCCGTGCCGGCGGCGCGGATCCGACCGCGGTCCGGGCGTTCGAGCGCGCCCACCAGATTCAGCAGCGTCGTCTTACCGCTGCCGGAGGCGCCGAGCAGCGCGACCCATTCCCCCCGACGGACCCGCCACCGGACGCCGCGCAGGACGTCCAGCCGCACCGAGCCGAGGGTGTAGGACTTCGTCACGTCCTCCATCTCCAGAATGAAATCGCCGTCACTCATAGCGCAGAGCTTTCGCCGGATCCAGTCTGGCCGCCCTCAGCGCGGGCACGACCGCGCCCACCGCGCACAGCAGCACGGCGCACCCGGCCACGATCAGCACATCCCCCGGCACCATGTGCGACGGCAGTTCGTTGAAGAAATAAAACTCCTTGGGAAACAGTTCCTGTCCGGACAGCCTGGATGCCGCGCGCAGTATGTCGTTGCGCAGCCAGAGGACAAGCGCACCCAGCCCAGTGCCCAGCAGCGCCCCCGTCAGACCGACCAGCAGCCCCTGGAAGACGAAAATCCTCATCACCGTCGCGTCGCCCGCGCCGATGGCCTTTATGATGCCTATCTCGCGGGTCTTCTGGTACACCGAGGTGATCAGCGTGTTGGCGATGCTGAAGGCCGCCACCAGCACGATGAACACCAGCAGGAAGAACATCATGCGCTTCTCCACCGCCAGCACCCCCAGCAGCTGCCGGTTCTCCTCCTGCCACGACGTCACCGTCAGTCCCTTCAGGGCGCCGCGCAGCCTTTTCAGATCGCTTTCCATGTCGAACGGATCCCTGACCCATCCGTAGATGATCGAGGCGCCTCCCCAGGGCAGCCCGAACAGTTCCGCGGCGTCGTCGCGGCCGACGAAGATCACGCTCCTGTCGAAATCGTACTTTCCGAAAGAGTAGATTCCGGTTATCAGGAATTCGGCCGGCAGATACACCGGACTATCCGGATTCAGTTCGACCCCGCCCTCCGGCCTGAACCGGACCAGTCCGGTCAGCCGCCCCGGCGAATGAACCAGAATGCGGCTTCCCAGAGTCACTCCCCAGCGGCGGGCCATGTCGGAACTGATGATCGCCTCGCCGCGGCCCAGCTTCAGGCTTCCGCGTCTGAGCGCCGCCCCCACTTTCATGTGTCTGCGCACGTCCTGCTCGTCAACGCCGAACACCAGAACCTGCGCGTCCAGAGTCTGATCCAGCTGAACCAGCGCCGGAGACTGAACCACCGGCGCACCCTCCGCCCCGGCCTCGCGAATCCGCGCCAGAGCGTCGTCGGGATCGCCGATTCCGCCGTAGCCGCGCACATGGAAATGCGCCTGCGTCTCCAACAGTTTGGTCTTCATCAGATCCGTGAATCCGGTCATCACCGCGAGCACGATGACCAGCACCGCCACGCCGAGCGTGACACCGATCACGGAAATCAGCGTGATCACCGAGACCGCGTTCCTGCTCGGACGCAGATATTTCACCGCTATGAACCAGGCGGTATCCATAATGTTCCGACCTCCGATCGCATCAAACCCGAAATCGCGGACCGCGCCGCGCCGATCCCGCCGTCGCCCGCCGCTACTCGAAACGCACCGGCACCCCCCGCCCCGCAAGCAGCGGAACGGCCAGACGGTTGAGATTTTCAATCATTTCGGCGCGGGACGGAATCAGCTTCCTGTCCGCGAAGTACCTCTTCGCCTCGCCGGTGAATTCCCGGCGCAGCTCGCTCTCCAGATCGCGTCCGCTCCACTTGTCGCGGATGAGCGACAGTCCGCTCTGCCATGTGTACGTGCGCATTCCCGACAGATCCACGGCTCCGCCGAGAAATTCCGGCTCGGGAAGCCTTATCGTCAGCCGTCCTCCGTCGCGGCGTATGTCGCCGCCGGTCACCTTGCCGAAATCGAATCCGTAATACTGCTCGACGTCCGCGATCAGCAGCCCCCTGCGTTCCCCGAAGAGGACGCTGTGATCGTTCTTCTCCAGCACCACCGTGGCGCACAGACGGCGCGTGACGAGAAAACTCATGGACTCGCTCCGCAGCAGAGCGAGCGTGATCGCGCTTTTCCTGTCCTGATTCAGAAACAGATCGGCCGCGCTCCAGAAACGCCGCAGCGGAGAGGAGACGCACGCCGCCGCAGCGACGAGAACGGCCGCCAGCGCGGTGCGGCGCAGCCAGCGCCGGAGCCGGAGCGGCGGATTCAGCATGAGCAGAACCTCAGCGCGAGCAGCAGCGCAATCAGGACGAAGACCGCCGCGGCCGCTTTCGTCTCTTTCTTCATTTTATGATCGAATTCAGCATCTTTTCGGTGGCTATGATCGCCGCCGCCACCTGATCGCTGTCCACGCCGGTGGTGGTCAGCTGCCGTCCGCCGCCGACGTTCCACGTGATCGTGGCCTCCACCAGGGCGTCGGTCTTGCCGCCGGGAGGTATGCGCACCTCGTAGTCCATCAGTCTCGGCATGGAGAAACCGAGTTTCCGCAGTATTCTCCGGAGAGCCTTGACGAACGCGTCGTAGCCGCCGTCACCCGTCGCCGACTCCCCAATCTCCTTCCCGTCGAACTCGACGCGTATGACGGCGCGGGGAAGCCTGCCGCTGCGGGTCTCGATATGATAGTCGGCGATGCGCAGCCTGCCGTTCACCGGCTGCCTGAGCACGTCGGCGATCACGAAAGGAAGATCCGCCGAGGACACCTGCTTCTTCTTGTCGCCCAGCCGCACCACCGCGTCGAGCACGCGGGCGCGGATCTCCGGCTCGAGCTCCACGCCCAGCATGTCCAGATTCTGATCGATCGACGCCTTCCCGGACAGCTTGCCGAGCGCGTAGTGACGCTCCCTGCCGAAACGCTCCGGCAGAAGGGCGTTGGCGTACAGGTTGCCCTTCTTGTCGCCGTCCGCGTGCACTCCGCAGGTCTGGGTGAAGACGTCGCCGCCCGTGACGGGGGCGTTCCAGGCGCACCTCTTGCCGGAAAGCGTCTGCAGAAGATCCGAAGCCCGTCCGAGCAGCTTCTCCACGACGTGGGTCCGCCGAGCCGTCAGGTCGTTGATCGCCACCACGATCTGCGCCAGCGGCTGATTGCCGGTGCGCTCGCCGAGTCCGTTGATGGTGGCGTGGACGCCGCTGACGCCGGCCCTGACCGCGGCGAGACTGTTGGCGGTCACCAGACCGTAGTCGTTGTGCCCGTGGAAATCCAGCCTGGCGTTCGGAAACGCCGCGTACAGCCACTCCAGGTAGCAGGTCAGCCTGTCCGGCGACAGCACGCCCAGGGTGTCCGGCAGCATCACGCGCTCCACCGGCAGCGAGCTCAGGACCGTCATGAACTCGTGAACGTACGCGAACGAGTCGCGCATGCCGTTGGACCAGTCCTCCAGATACACGTTCACGGACAGACCCCGCCCGACGGCGTACTGCACCTCGCGGGCGACGTCGTCGAAATGCTGACGCGGCGATCTGCGCAGCTGCACCCTGCAGTGCTTCTCGGAACCCTTGGCCAGAAGATTTATCGTTCCGCCGCCGACGTCGGCGATCCAGTCCGCGGACTTGCCGCCGTCGATGAATCCCAGAATCTCCACCGCGCCGCGGCAGCCGCGTCCTTCGGCCCAGTCGATGATGGCGCGGACCGCGTCCCGCTCCCCTGCGGAGACGCGGGCGGATCCGACCTCCATGCGGTCGATTTTCATCTGGCCGAGCAGCAGACGCGCCACCTGCAGCTTCTCCGGAGGCGTGAACGCGACTCCCGGAGTCTGCTCGCCGTCCCTCAGCGTCGTGTCCAGAATCTCAACGTCGCAGCCGTGCCGACTTCTGTCTTTCATCTTTCGGATCCGTCTTCCATAGAAACAAGGTCAGCGCCCGGCGCCCCCCCGCCCCGGACGGACGCCGCAGTCCCGGGCATACCGTAGCACGGACCGGGGCCTTTTGCAAGACCGCTCCTGGTGAAGGCGCAAAAAACGCGCGCCCGCCTTGAAAACGCGGCCACTCCGATGTATGGTAGTCCGATGCGCGGCGCGCGCCCGGAGGGGTTCGTGCGCGGGACGCGTCTCTTTCAGAGGGAAATATCTATGAGCGAATCCAATCCTGAAGCGAACCTGAACGCCGGGGACGCCGCCCCGGCGACGGAATACGGCGCCAGCAAGATAGTCGTCCTGGAGGGGCTGGAGGCCGTCCGCAAGCGTCCGTCCATGTACATCGGCGACACCGGCGTCCGCGGCCTCCATCACCTCGTCTACGAGGTCGTGGACAACAGCATCGACGAGGCGCTGGCCGGTTTCGCCAGCAGAATCCAGGTCTTCATCCACCGCGACAACTCCGTCACCGTCATCGACGACGGCCGCGGCATACCGGTCGACATCCACAAGGGCGAAGGCAAGCCGGCGGTGGAGGTCGTGCTGACGATCCTGCACGCCGGAGGCAAATTCGATCACAACGCCTACAAGGTCTCCGGCGGACTCCACGGCGTCGGCGTCTCGTGCGTCAACGCGCTCAGCGAACGGATGGAGGTGGAGGTCTGGCGCGACCGCTCCGCGTACATCATCAAGTTCGAGAGGGGTAAGACCGTCGCCCCCCTGACGAGGATCGGCGACACCGAGAAGAGGGGCACGCGCGTGACGTTCGCGCCGGACGGGTCGATCTTCCCGGACACGGTCTACGTGTGGGACACCCTGGCGAACCGCCTGAGGGAGCTGGCTTTCCTGAACAGGGGCATCACCATCACCCTGACCGACGAGCGCACGGCCGACGGCGAGCAGATCCGCAGGGAGACGTTCCACTACGACGGAGGCATCCAGGAGTTCGTCAGCCATCTCAACGCCAACAAGACGCCCATGACGCCGGTCATATATTTCCACCGCGAACGCGACGGCATCGACGTCGAGGTGGCGATGCAGTACAACGACGGCTTCGCCGAGACGATTTTCTCCTACGCCAACAACATCAACACCGTCGAGGGCGGCACGCACCTGACCGGATTCCAGACCGCGCTGACCAGAACCATCAACGCCTACGCCAAGAACGAGCTGAAGAACGACAAGGGCATGACCGGCAACGACACGCGCGAGGGCCTGGCCGCCATCATCAGCGTCAAGGTGCCGGATCCGCAGTTCGAAGGCCAGACCAAGACCAAGCTCGGCAACAGCGAGGTCAGAGGAATAGTGGAGTCGGTGATCAACGACGAGCTGGGCGCCTTTCTCGAACAGAATCCCGCCGCCGCCAAGGACGTCGTGCTCAAGGCCATGACCGCGGCCCGCGCCCGCGAGGCCGCCCGCAAGGCCAGGGATCTGGTTCAGCGCAAGGGCGCTCTCGAAGGATTCTCGCTCCCCGGCAAGCTCGCCGACTGCTCCGGAAGGGATCCGGCCCTGTGCGAAATCTACATCGTCGAGGGGGATTCCGCCGGCGGCTCGGCGAAACAGGGACGCGACAGCAGCTTCCAGGCGATTCTCCCGATCCGGGGGAAACTTCTCAACGTGGAGAAGGCCCGCCTGGACAAGGTGCTGGAGAACAAGGAGATACAGGCCATGACCGCCGCTTTCGGCTGCGGCATCGGCGACGAGGACTTCCACATCGAGAAGGCCAGATATCACCGCATCGTCATCATGACGGACGCGGACGTGGACGGATCGCACATCCGCACCCTGCTTCTGACCTTCTTCTACCGGCAGATGCGTCCGCTGATCGACGCCGGGTACGTGTACATCGCGAAGCCGCCGCTGTTCAAGGTCAGCCGCCGCAAGAAGGAGCGCTACATCGACACGGAGGAGCAGCTGGACCGGTATCTCATCGAGCTCGGCAGCGAGGATCTGACCGTCAGCGGCGCCGACGGCGGTCCGATTCCGCCCGAGGAGGTTAACGCCCTGCTGGATTTCTACGGCCGCGCCACCCAGGCCGCCGTCGGCATACGGCGCTGCGGAATCGATCCCGAGGACTATTTCGGCGCCGTGTCCCCGTCGGGCGCGTTTCCGTCCGCCCTCGTGAACGTCAGGGAGCCGGACGGTTCGACGACCGCGCGCTACGTCTATTCCGCCGAGGAGGAGGCCGCGTTCCTGACGGAGACGGAAAAGCGGCTCGGGATCTCAGCGTCGGACATCGCGGAGATCGAGAGCGGCAACGAACGGCCGGACGAGGAAGGGCGAGGCAGACACTTCGACATCATCAACATCTTCGAATCGGAAAACTGCAGGAACCTGCTGACCGACCTGCGGCGGCACGGCCTGGAGGCGAAGCAGGTCTTCACCGACGGCGATCCGCTTTTCAAGGTGACCGGCTCGGACAGCCGCACCGTGACCGCGTCGTCGCTGCACGGACTGTTCAACGCGGTCAGGGAGAACGGCACCCAGGGTCTGCGCATCCAGCGCTACAAGGGACTCGGGGAGATGAACGCCGAACAGCTGTGGGAGACCACCATGAACCCAGAGACGCGCAAGATGATAAAGGTCACCATGGAGGACGCCGTCGAGGCGGAACGGATGTTCACGCTTCTGATGGGCGACGTCGTCGAGCCCCGCCGCGAATACATCGAACAGCATGCCGCCGGCGTCAAGGATCTTGACATCTGAGCGGTCTTCAACGTGAGGAACCAACCATGGCAGCAGACAAGGACAGCAAGCCGGTCGACCGCAGCAAGAATCTCGAAATCGCCATCAGCCAGATCGAGAAGGAGTTCGGGAAGGGCTCCATCATGCGTCTGGGCGACACCGCCGCGCTCTATTCCGACATTCCCGTGACCAGCACCGGCAGCCTGACGCTGGACATCGCGCTCGGCATAGGCGGCCTGCCGGCGGGCCGGATCGTGGAGATCTTCGGACCGGAATCCTCCGGAAAGACGACGCTCTGCCTCCACGTCATCGCCAACTCCCAGGCGGCGGGCGGACGCTGCGCCATCATCGACGCCGAACACGCGATCGACCCCGGATACGCCGCGAAAATCGGCGTCAAGCTGGAGGATCTGCTGATCTCCCAGCCGGACTGCGGCGAGGACGCGCTGAACATCGCCGACGCGCTGGTGCGCAGCAACTCCATCGACATACTGGTCATCGACTCGGTCGCGGCGCTGGTGCCGCGGGCCGAGATAGAGGGGCAGATGGGGGATTCGCATGTCGGACTGCAGGCGCGTCTGATGTCGCAGGCTCTGCGGAAGCTGACCGGCGCGGCGAGCCGCAGCCGGACCTGCATCATCTTCACCAACCAGATCAGGGAGAAGATCGGCGTGATGTTCGGCAACCCGGAGACCACCACCGGCGGCAACGCGCTCAAGTTCTACGCGTCGATCCGTCTCGACATCCGCAAGACCGCGCCCATAAAGGATCCCGCCGGCAACATCGTCGGCAACCGCGCGAAGGTCAAGGTCATCAAGAACAAGATGGCGCCGCCGTTCCGCGTCGCGGAGTTCGACATCAACTACGCCGAGGGGATATCCAAGGTCGGATCGATTCTGGACGCCGCGACCGATCTGAATCTGCTCGAGAAGCGCGGCGCATGGTTTTCGTTCGAGGGACAGCAGCTCGGACAGGGCAGAGAGCAGACCAAGGAGGAACTGGAGAGGAATCCGGATCTTCAGAAAAGGCTGATGCGGCTGATCATGGAGAAGTCCGGGATCGCCGGCTCCGCCGCCGGAGCACCCGCCCCGGCCGGCGCCGACGGAGATCCGTCCGGGAAAGCCTGAGTAAAAAGCAACAAACGCCGGACTCCGCAATCATGGAATGGTCCCGAACACACGCCGCCCGCCGTCTGATCCCCTGCGTGATCGTCGCCGCGCACGTGCTGTCCGCCGCCGGCGACTCCGCCGCCGGCAGTCCCCAGCCGGATTTTGAAAAGCTGAGCCGCCACGCCGCGGAGGCGGCCGATTTCCGCGGCGCGGCCGATCTGCTCGAGCGCGCGATGAGCTCCGCGCCGCCGGAGCGGTGGCGGGACATGGCGCTGCGCGCGGCCGGACTCCGCCTGCGGGCCGGCGAAGCGGATCTGGCGGAACAGCTGCTGGCCAAGTTCGATCTGCGCTACCCCGATCACAACACCGCCGAACGTCAGATTCTGCGGGCCGACGTCATGCTCGCGCGCGAGCAGTTCGCGCCGGCGTCCCGCCTCTACAGCGAACTGACCGCCTCCGCCGGACTGAGCAAGGAACAGATGGACGAGGTCATGACCCGTCTGATTGTCTCCAGGCTCGGCGAAAGGAAGTTCGCCGAGGCCGCCGAGAGCGGAGAACGTCTGGAGAAGATGACCGCGTCCCAGGACACGGAATTCACCGCCAGAACCTACCGCATATATGCGCTTCAGTCGGCGGGAAAGCTGGCCGAGAGCGAGAAGCTTCTGGCCGACACCGGGATGTTCCGGACTCCCGCGCGGCAGGAGGTGAGGGACAAGCTCAACCTGATGCAGCTGCTGTTCTCGCGGAAAATAAGCGAATTCAAGGCGCAGTACTCCGCGTTCGTCGCCGGAAAACCGTTCGAAAGCCCCGATTTTCTCAGCTACCGGCTGAGCCGGTCCGCCGGCGAGCTGTTCGCCGCCGGAGGACAGATCGACGCCGCAGTCGGCAGCTACCGGATCGCCTTCCGCACCGCCCCCAGAGAAATCGACCGCAAGGGGGCGCTGCTCGACCTCGCCAACACCCAGATGGCCGCCGGCCGCGGTTCGGCGGCCGCGGAGACGATTCTGAAATATCTGCAGTTCTACCCCGGCGACGCCAATCATGCCAAGCTGGAGCTCCAGGCCGGAAGACTTTTCGCCGTCGCCGGCAGGTACCGCGAGGCCGTCTCCTGTTTCGGGAAGATCACCGCCGACGACAAGCTGCCGCCGGGCACGCGGCTGACCGCCGCCAGGGAGGCGGCGCTGACCGCCGAACAGGGCGGACTGGAGTCCGAGGCCGTCGGTTTTCTCACATATCTGATCAAGAACGCCGGGAACGCCTCGCAGCGTCAGGACGGTCATTACCTGCTGGGCGAACACTATTACCGCCGCGGGGACTTCAAACGCGCGGCCGAGTCGTTCGCGACGGCGGCGGGGGAGTCCGCCCCGCTGCAGGGGAAAGCCGTTTTCTGGCAGCTGCAGTCGCTGCTCAAAACCGGGGATTACGCGTCGGCCTCGCCCGTAGTCGAGAGACTTCGGAAGACGGGGGATCCGGAGCTGACCGCCGACGCGGAATATTTTCACGCCTTTCTGCTCGACAAAACGGGGAAGGCCGCCGACGCGGCCGAAGCCTACGTGAAATTCTCCGCGGATCATCCCGAGTCGGAGTACGCTCCGCAGGCGGCTTTCGACGCGGCTCTGCTCGCGGAAAAGCTGCATCAGCCGAAGATCGCCGCCGGACGCTACGCCGGTTTCGCCGGACGTTTCCCGCGGCACCGCCTCGCCGCCAACGCGCTGTTCAAGGCGATGCAGGCGGCGTTCGTCGCCCGCGACGACGCCATGATGCGTCAGACCTCGTCGCAGCTGACCGGGGATTACCCCTCCTCGGAATACACCGTCTCCGCGCTGTTCCTGCAGGCCGACTTCCTGTCCGGCGAGAACCGCCTACAGGACGCGCTGGGCGTGCTGGGGAAAATCGCGGATCTTGTGAAGGACTCCCATCCGGATCAGCTGGCGCAATGCTATTTCGATCAGGCGCGGATATACGCCAGACAGTCTCACACGGGCAAAGCCATCGACATTCTGAAGATGATCCTGGAAAAGTATGTCTCCTCGGCGACGGCCGCCGACGCCGCCCTCCTGTCGGCCAATCTGCATTCCGACCGCGGGGATTATCAGTACGCGATGGAACTCTACGACCGGGCGGCGAAACTCCGCCCGGGCGGGCGGTTCGCCGATGTCTGCTCGGAACGGATCGCCGACTGCGAATTCAGCCGCGCGGCCGAAACGCATGACCTCAAGCTGTTCAGGAGCGCTGCCGAGCGGTACCGGCAGCTCGCCCTGAAGAACGATCAGGAGACGGTCTACTCCTGTCTCTACAAGCTCGGCCGCAGCCGCGAGTTCTCCGGAGACGCGCATGAGGCGCTGGCCGCCTACGGGGAACTGCTCTACCGCGCGGTGGAGGCCCGCAAGAACAACCGCTACTTCGACGCGGTCTGGGTCGGCAAGGCCGTCTACGCGGCGGCTCTGCTGCACCTGCAGAAGGCGTCGCCGGCCTCCGCGCGGGAGGCGCTCCGGATACTGAGAACCGCGGGGCAGCTGGATCTGCGCACGGGAGACGATTTCGACAAGATGGCCGAAAGCATCCGCTCCAGATATAAGATTTGAACGACCGACACAACGAGCTGTTCGAAAGGGAAACACACCATGCTCTTCTATAACCTAGTGATGGACGGCGGTCCGGTGATGTGGCTGATCGCGGTGTTCAGCCTGATCGCGGTATTCGTGTTCCTGACCAAGACTTTCCAGTTCCACCGCGAGGAAATCAACGTGCACGAACTGGTCAAGGGACTCATCAACGTTCTCAAGCGCGACGGCTACGTGGAGGCCATCAGCCTCTGCGACACCACTCCCGGACCGGCCGCGAGAGTGCTCGGGGCGGCCATCCTGGCATGGGAGCGCGGCGACGAGGACATCCGGCAGGCGGTGGACGACGCGTACCTGGAGGAGCTTCCCAAGCTGGAGCGTCACATAGGGGCGCTCGGCACCATCGGATTCACCTCGCCGCTGCTGGGGCTGCTGGGGACGGTGCTGGGGATGATGCAGACTTTTCAGACGATACACGACACCAGCAGCGTGTATCTGTCGGCGGCGCAGCTTTCGGGATCCATCAACATGGCGCTGATCACGACCGCCGCCGGTCTGGCGGTGGCGATCCCCTGCTACGTGGCGTACAATTATCTGGTGTCGCGCGTCAACTCCATCACTCTGGACATGGAAAGAGCGACGTCGGAGGTGATTTCATTCTTCGAACGCCGCCGGAGACAGCAGGAACAGGGCATCGCCGATGATGACGTCAACGAATAACAGCGGCAAGCGCATCGGCCTCCGCCGCTACCGGACCCGCCTGCGCCCGGTGGCGGGAAGGCCCGATCTCACTCCTCTGGTGGACGTGCTGTTCCTCGCGCTGATTTTCTTCATGATCTCCAGCTCGTTCGTCCGCGTCTCGGGAATCAAGGTGGATCTGCCCCAGGTGAACGCGTCCACAGTCGCCGACATCGAAAAATTCATCATTTCCGTCGCATGGTCCGAGAACGAGAGTCTGATATATTTCAACGACCAGCAGGTTTCATGGGAGATGCTCAAGGAGAAACTCGCGGAGGTCAGCGGCATGTCCAAGGCCGCCACCGTCGTCATCCGGGCCGACAGCAGAATCCCGTTCGAAACCGTGGCGCAGGTCATGGCGATGGCCGAGCGCGCCGGACTGGCGTCGTTCATCGCGGTCATGCCGCAGAAAATGAAACCGGACGCAGTGTTCAACCCCTGATCCGCGGAGTCTCTTCCATGTCCGAATTGCCGGAATCATCCCCTGCGCCGAGCGGAAATTCGCATCGTCCGATCATAATGGAGGCGATATTGGCGACGCTGCTCGGACATGTGATCCTGCTGCTGGCGTTCACGCCTGAGCCCGCCCACCGGACGAGAACGCCGCAGCGCACCGCGACGATTTCGCTCTGCAATTTCGGCAGCATGCCCCGGGAAAGAGCCGCTCTCATGGAAAAATGGATGGCCATCCACGACCCGTCCTGCATCGCCCGCAGCGACACCGCCGCGTCGCCGACCGTCCGTCTGCCGCAGGCGCGGCGGCCGACGCCCGCGGATCTGCCGCGTCCCGAATTCGAGGAGATTCTGCCCGCCCGCGCCGCGGAATCCCCGGAATACATCGTCGTTCAGCAGGCTCCGGGAGTTCCGCTGTACCGCCATGCGCCCTACGCGCTGCGGATACCGGCCGCCGCGCCGAAGTTCCCGCCGCAGGTGACGCGAGACGGGCGCGCCGTCTCACTGTCGCTGCCGCCTGAGGCGGCGAAGCTCGGCGGATCCGTCCCTCCGGCGTCCACGCATCTGCTGCTCCGGCGCGAAGCCGGAACTGATCAGATAAGGTTCACCGTGCTGCGTTCCTGCGGCGACGCCGGGCTGGATCTGCTGACCGCCCGCTTCCTGGTGGGGGAAGCGGACCGTTTGAAAATCGGCGCGGAACCGACATCCTTCGTCGTCCACTGGAATCCGTCGTCGGGAGAGCGTCCATGATTGCCATCAGCTATCCCCTGGCGATTTTCATCTACATGACGCTGTGGCTGACTCTGCTGCTGGTGCTGTGGTTCCGGTCGCTGCTGCGCAGAAGACGGTTCCACTGGCAGATCAACAGCGGCCGGCTCTTCGACTGCGACAGGTGTCATTACGCGTTTCTGACCAGGGAGGAGATGAATCTCACCCGCTGCCCCCGGTGCAACTCCATCTGCATCAGACGCAAGCGGCGTCACGACGCGACGCTGCGGCCATGAGGAGTCACGGCGGAGGAGAATGACCGGAAGCCTCCCGTCCGCGGAATCCCGCGCGGCGGGGAATCACTCCAGCCCGCATTCCAGCAGCAGTTCGTGCCGGCCGAGCAGATCATGAATCCCGCCCGCCGCAGCCAGTCTCCCGCGCCGCAGGATCACGCACTCCGAGCAGAGCCGTCCGGCGAACCGGAGATCATGGGTCGCAATCAGTTTCAGCGCGGGCAGCGAGTCAAGATGCGCCGCAAGCTCGCGCACGGCCTGCGGATCAAGCATGGAGGTGGGTTCGTCCAGCAGAATCGCCTCCGGATTCATGGCCAGGACTCCCGCCAGCGCCGCGCGGCGCTTTTCGCCCCCCGAAAGACGCGACACGTCCCTGTCCGCCAGGTGTTCGATCCCCGTCAGGCGCAGCGCTCTCCGGACGCGGTCCGCGACCTCCGCCTCGTCCAGACGCAGATTCCTCGGGCCGAAGGCCACGTCCTCCCCGACGGTGTGATTGAACAGCTGATCGTCGGGATTCTGAAAAATCATCCCGACCCTGGCGCGGATCAGGGGGAAATTGCGTTTAACCACCTCCGTCCCGTCGACCAGAATACGGCCGGAACTCACGGGGACGAGTCCGAGGACGCTCTCCAGAAGAGTGGATTTGCCGGCTCCGTTCGCGCCCAGAACCGCGACCGCCGAACCCCGCTCGGAATCGAAGACGTGCGAGAAGGAGTCTATCGCGCGGATTCCGCCGGCGCGCTCCAGCGTCACATCGCGGAACTCGATCTTCATACGGCAACCCGCAGAACAAGGAGCAGGACGAACCAGACCGCCGCCGAACACCATTCCCCGAAAGTGCCGTCGGCAGCCGCCGTCAGCGGTCTTCCGGCATGGAACAGCCGGCACTGCATGGACTTGTAGACCGCGTCGGCGCGGCCGACGCTTCTGAGGAAGAGACATCCGCACAGCA
The DNA here is from genome assembly GCA_964402715.1 of uncultured Victivallaceae bacterium. GTDB lineage: Bacteria > Verrucomicrobiota > Lentisphaeria > Victivallales > Victivallaceae > CALXOD01. The sequence continues at coordinate 13,889 of CAYODJ010000002.1, read as the reverse complement.
TCCCCCAGTCGCGCATCGGGATGAACCCGCATCCGGCATTGCGGAGACGGTAGGCGTTCGCCATGCCGCGCGCCTCCGCCGCCGTCAGAACCATGTAGCGGAGCAGAAGCTGCATCTGCAGAACCAGAATGCACGGAACGCGCAGACGCACCAGCGCCCCGGAAATGTCCGTCAGCGTCGACGACGCGGCCAGCAGCAGCACCATCTCCGTCGTCGCCAGCGTCTTGGCGACGAGGACCAGAAGCGAGCAGACTCCGCCGGAGACGGTCACCACGCCCGCGCATGTCACCGGAGCACGGTCGAAGAAGACGTCGGCCGCGCCCGCGCAGAGAACAAACGGAAGCGCCGCTGCGGCGCGGCGCAGCATCCTGACGACGCCGACGCCCCCGGCCAGCGCCAGCAGCAGGGGCACCGCAGCAAACACCGCGCCTCCGATCAGATCATGACGATCCAGAGACACCGCGAAGACCAGGAAAGACAGCGTCATGCAGACCTTGGGCAGAGGGGATACGGAGGCGAACAGGCTCCGTCCCGCCGCCGGAGCTTCCATGTCAGGCGGATCTGCCGCCCGAAGTCTCACTTCTCCGCGCTCCTGCGCGGGTTCCTGCAGCACAGCGCATACCCGGCGCCGCCGATCAGAGCCGCGCAGATCAGCGCTCCGACGAGTCCGGCGAGCGATGTTCCGACGGGACCGTCGCACCGCGCCAGCACGTAATCCGGAGCCAGCGACATGATTTCCACGATCCTCGCCGCGATTCCGTGCGGTGCGCCGGAAACCGCCGGCTCCGCGCCGCCCGAGGCTCTGGCGAGCGACCATTCAAGCCCGTCGGGAGCGCCGGAAGCCAGCAGCGAAACACCGCCTCCGAGCAGAAGCGCCGTCAGCCCCCAGACCGCCGCGAAGCGCATCGCCGCGCCGTTCCCGGCATCAAGCCGCAACGACTCGATCTCCGGCGCGCGCCTGCTTATGAAAATCAGAACGGCTCCGGTCGCCAGCCCCTCGACCAGCCCGATCGCCAGGTGAATCGGCAGCATCGCCGAAACGAACGCGCCGAAAGGAAGGCTTGTCACCCCCGACAGCAGCGTCTCCAGCGTCACCGAGAACGCCCCCAGTTCCAGCGCCGCGACGCACGCGACGCAGCTCGCCGCCATGATGCGCGGCCGCGTCGTTTTCCGCCCGAGAACCGGACGGAACAGGTACGGATACGCCAGATAGCACCCGAAAAAACCGAGATTGAACAGATTGCATCCCCACGCGAGCAGTCCTCCGTCCGCGAAGAAAAGAGCCTGTATCAGCAGCACTCCGGCCATCACGATGAAGGCGGGCGACGAGCCGAGCAGAGCCGCCAGCAGCACGGCTCCGCCGATATGCCCGCTCGACCCCGTCCCCGGAATCGCGAAATTTATCATCTGCGCCGCGAATATGAATGCGCCGGCGACTCCCATGAGCGGAACGCGCCTCTCCTGGAAATCCCTCCGGACGTCACGGACGGAATACGCGAGAACACCGGCGGAAACCGCCAGCATCGCTCCGCTGACGGGCGGAGACAGCAGTGCGTCGACCATGTGCATAAAACTGCGGAATCCTCTCCATTTCCGGCGCCGCCCGATGTCCACGACGGGAATTCTACATGAAAAAATGCATCCTCCGTTCAACTTGAGAGACAAAAATCGCAAAGCGGAGGGAAGCGACGGATGCTTCAGGTAAAATTGGCACCGCCCCGCCGTTTTGTCAAGCGGGAAAAAAGATTTTCACTGCCACTCTTTGTCGCCGCGAAAGCGGTCCGGCAATGCCGTCGGACGGGGCGCGCCTGAAGAAACGGATGAACGTCGCCGGCAATGTCTTTCACAGCCGGCGGCAGCGGGCGCTTTTCATGAAATCCGGGACAACGGCCGTTTTTTTACGATCGGCGCTTGTATTCTCATCGGAAGGCGTTACCGTACCCTCCGCGCCGGAGGGAGACGCGGAGACGTTCCGTGCGTTCAGGCGGGCGCTTTCGGCGGTTTTCACGATCCGATCCAAATCGAGCAGCTCACGTCGGCGAGAGTCCTTCGCCGTTGGGCTGTCGAGATTTGGGTTTTTCTTCGTCCGGATGTGCGTGATTTGAAGAACCGTCGGCGCGGAGAGTGACGCCGCGCCGCCCACAGGCTCCCCCCGGCAGGTTCCACACCCCCGGCGCCATCCCGCCCTCGCGTCTTCCCTACTTGCGCACTGCGTTCCGTCTCAGGTCGTCTCATGCTCATGTGGGAAGCGGTTTCCTTCTCAGAGCGACTGTTCCGCGAAAATCCGCAGGAATTTGCAGCTTCCGCCCATGATTTCCACAGGTGAGAAACGGCAGGAAAGCGGTATCGCGGCAAAAGGAAACAGGGAAGCAGCGGCTTTCACCGCAACTTCCATGCTGTCAGACAGTCGACCTGGTGCCCGAGGCGGGACTCGAACCCGCACTTCCGCTATGGAAAACAGATTTTAAGTCTGCGTGAATGAACAAAAAAAATAAAATTTTTCCGGTTTTTATCCGATTATCGACTTGAAACGCCCTTTTTAACGATATATTGAAACGTAACGAAACGTAAGAACACCGAAAAAGAAGGGCGCCGACCATGGCAAAAAAAACAACCGGGAAAATTTACACGTCAGGAAAAGCAAAGTTCTGGTACATCCGTTTCCAATTCGAAGGCAAGGAAACCCGAACCCGGCTACTCGACCCCGCCGGAAAACCCATCACCAAGCGAAGAGAAGCCGAAGCCGCCGCTGAACGACTGCTCGCCCATATTCACGAAACAGACAAGGCCGAACGCTTACGAAAACTGAAAGCCGATTTGCGGGATGCTGAACAGGCCGCCGAAGAAGCCGCCGCAATGCTTGCCAACAGCCGTGCCGCCATTGCCAACGGCTGGACGCTCTTTATGGAATGCCCAAAACGCCCGGCCAGTTGTAAACGCTTCCCCGCCGACGCCATCCCCGCGCACACCACCGCCTCAAATTATCGAGGCTACTTCAAACACTTCCGGGAATGGATTTACGCGAACGCCCCAAAAGCAAGACTGCTTTCCGACATAACCCCCGAAAACGCGGCTCAATTCATGGAATATATTCGGAGAAAGGGTGCTTCCGGTACATTCAACAAGTATTTACAGTTCTTCAACTGCTTCTTTACTACCCTCGTTCAGGCCGGGAAAATGACCGGCGACAATCCTTTCCGCGACATAGACCGCACCGAACCCGAATACAACAGCAAGAAGCCGCTGACCGTGGAACAGATTGCCGTACTAATCAACCGTGCTGAAGGCGACCTGCAAATGCTGATTGCCCTGGGATACTTTACCGGCTTGCGCCTGGGCGACTGCTGTACCTTGCAATGGAGCGAAATCGATTTGTTGCGCCGCGTGATTGAACGCATTCCGCGCAAGACCGCCCACACTGTCAAGGACAAGACGCAAGCCACCGTCAAAATCGGAATCCCGGCTTTTCTGTTTCAAATGCTGACCGCCATCCCCCCGGAAAAGCGCACCGGATACTTGCTGCCCGAAATTGCGGAAAAATATCTCACTGGAGGCGATCAGCAAATCACGAAGAAGGTATTAAAGCATTTCGCTGGTTGTGGAATTGAAATCCATCGCCCCGGAACCGGACGACAAGAGACCATCAATCCGAAAAACGGGAAATTCCAGAGAACCGGAACCCGCGCCGTAGTGGAAATCGGCTTCCATTCCTTGCGCTACTCGTATATTAGTCATAACGCGGAAATAGGAACGCCCGCCGCCATCATTCAACGCAATGCCGGGCATTCAAACCCTGCCATGACGGAACACTACACGAAAATCAGCGACCGCGCCGCCGTACAATACGCCGAGGCGATGTGTCTACCCCTTGACGCGGGATTGCCCACGAGCACCCAAAGAGTGCTTCCAGAGTCGGAAGAACAGGTTGCCCGCTCCGAACTAAGGCGATTAATTGAAATTCTGCCCGAAACGGCAGTACAAACGCTTCTCAATCAAGCCAAGGAGATGTTACGATGAGTGAAAACAACGAAAATCCCAGTCTTAAATCAATGTTTTCCACTTGGAAAGAGTGAATGTGTCTATTGACAACAGACCCCCGCTTCCGACAATGGGGAAATGGAAAAGAAAGTCTATTCAAGCATTCTAGACTGCACCGAACTCTCAGAACCTATAAAAACTAACCTGTATTGAGGCTATCGCGAAAAAACTTCACGGTGGCAGCTTGCCCCAAATCCCCAAAATAAGCGATCAAATGCTAGCAGCCGGTCACCCGCCCGGCTTTTTTTGCTTCCGAGAATACCAGTTTATAGACTTCAAACTCCCTTGGGGACAGACCTAGGAGCTCATCGCGTTTGGCAAAGCAAAAATGGAACGAACCTCTTGACAATAAACAACTTAATTGTGCTTTTCGTTTTAATATTCTAAATCTGCTTTTTCTCTATGGTTGACATTGGTTTGTTTTGTGATGATTCGCGGAATGAACCGCACATCACAAATTGAAAGGAGACGTATGAAAGTCTCACAAGTCAACAGTCAAGTCCTTGCCGCCGCTACCGCAATGCTTCAAGTCTCCGTTCCGGAACTGACACCGCAAACGCTGATAGCGGCATTGCAAGCCTACGGAGGCGAAAAAAGCAACCCCTGCGCGATTCCCAAGCCTCTCTCAAGGAAAGACGTTGCCGGACTTCTGGGAGTTAGTCTGAACACCGTGAACCGCTACATGAACGACGGTCTTTTGCAGCGCGTCAAGATTGGGAGCAGAACCGTACGGATTCATCAAGAAAGCGTACAGGCTCTTTTGAACCGTACCGCAGAAGGGGAAGAATGAACAAATTGGAAGAACGCTACAGGGGTTCCCTTGCCGCGATTCCGGAACCGGGAACCGGTTGCCATACAAAGCTGCTTGGCGTTGCAACGCTCGGAATTTTGGCGGGGCAATCAAAGGAAGTAATATTTTCAGACATTCGCGCCGCAATTCCGCATGGCGCGAGGCATGTACCGGACAGCGAAATCAACGACGCAATCAAACGCGCAAGCATTGACACAACGCCCGGAAACGGCAACGCCCCGTTTCAAAGACCGATGCCGCTTCCGTGCAAGAGCAAGGAAGAACGGATTGCCGACTTATTGAAACAGCCCTCCGTATCAGAAGCCGTATTTCGGCAAATTCTGGAGGCGGGAGGGGGAGAGCATGACCCGTTTGGCGCGGACATGTGGGAATCTTCCCCAATTCGGATCGATGCCCGCTCAGAGAAGTTCCCCTATTCCGGCGATATGCTGCTTCTTCTGGATTCGCTCTACAAACCCGACGATCTCTTGTTTATCGGATCTACCTACGATGCAGGAGAGGGACATATCAAGCCCGCTGTGGAATGGCGGAATTTCTTTCAATCGGAACTGAAAGAGATTGAGTCTTGCGATTCTGCAAGCCGTCAAAAAGAGCTGATTACCCGCTTGGCGAAACAGTATCCGTTGTTTCTGACGAACCCGCTTACCGGGAAACAAGCCAAAAAGAAGACCGGGGACGATTTGACGTTGCGCGGAGACAGCTGCGTAAAAGAGTTCCGGTACTTCGTTGCGGAATGCGATAATATGCCATTCCCGCAACAGGGCGCGTTGCTGAGAGGGCTTTGCAGCGTACTGGATTTTCGGATTGCCGCGATTGTCTACTCCGGCGGGAAATCCTGCCATGCGTGGATTTGTTGCGATGGTGTGGACTCTCTCTCTGACTGGGAGCAGGAAATCAAGCAGGGATGCTTTTCTCTGCTTGCCGCAATCGGATTTGACAGAGCGTGCGCGAACGCGTCCCATCTTTCCCGCCTTCCGGGAATCTACCGACCAGACAAACGCGATTGGCAACGGCTTTTGTACCTTGCTCCGAAGGGAGGTGCGCTGTGAAAGAAAACAGGAAAGAGAGCTTTTTGGTAAGAGCAGGGAGGAAAATTCCCGCTCTCAAGGATGCCGTGAAAGCTGCGGAGAAAAAAAAACGCCGTTCCGAGAGCAGTCCCCGAAACGGCGCGAGAGGGGGAAGAGAACCGTATCACCCGGAGGTGTATGCCGAAGAGTATCTCACCCTTTCCCATGAAAAAGAAAGAATGTATACTTTACGCTTTTTCAACGACCGATGGTATACCTACCGCAATGGCGTTTGGCGGGTATGGCAAGAGAACGACGTAAAAGGCGATGTGACAAAGTTTCTACAGCAGAGATCCGGCATTGCCCGCGTTTCGTCCTCTCTGATCAACGATGTGTTTGTAAATCTGAAATCGCACCGGCTTTCCGGGATGGATTCTCTTCAGTACCGGATCCCCTGCATTCTTCCAGATGGGGAGAGTGCTGCGGAATGGATGCCGATGCGCAATCAAGCAATCAATATCCGCGCTATTGCGGAGAGCATTCGGAAAGGTGGAAATCCGCCGCCTTCCGCGTTTCGCGCACATTCGCCGAGTCTCTTCATAACGTATGGTTTGGGGTACGATTACGACCCTGCGGCAATCTGCCCGAAGTGGAAAACGTTCCTTTCCGAAGTGCAGCCGGACGCTTGGCACCGGCGCCTTCTGCAAATGCTTGCGGGTCTTTTGCTGACTCCGGATACAAGCCGGCAGGTTGCCTTTTTTCTGGAGGGGGACGGCGGAACCGGGAAGAGCGTTTTTCTGAACGTCCTTCAAGCTATGCTTGGGGAGGAAAACTGCTCTTGCGTCCCGCCTTCGTCTTTCGGGAAACGGTTTGCGCTTGCGGCATTGACGGAAAAGCTAGCGAACATTGTAGGCGAGCTTCCTGTGGAGGAGGGGTTCACAAAAATCGCTGATATTGAAACGACCTTCAAGATGATTGCAACAGGAGACAGAATCCGGACGGAACGCAAATACAAAAACGACGACGGAACAGGACTGCCAGCAATCGCCAGACTGGTTATTGCGACGAACAAAGTTCCGCAATTCACAGACCGCTCGGATGGCGTTTGGGACCGTATCCGGATTATCCCGTTCAATCAACGATTCCGGAATACGCCCCGGCAGAATCCGCACCTTGCGGAGGAACTTATCTCTAGCGAGCTTCCCGGCGTTTTGAATTGGGCGATTCACGGACTTGCCGAACTTCAGAAGATTCCCGCAGGTTTTCCGGAATCCCCCGAAGGGGAGGCGCGGAAAAACGAACTTAGGGAAGGCTCCGACCATGAGAAAGCGTTTCTTCTGGAAAACGTGGAGATGTCACCCCCCGGAAGCTCGGATAATTGGATCTCTTCTGATTGGTTATACCGGAAGTTTTCCGACTGGATGGAGTCTCAAGGATATCGTGCGCTTGGAGCCGCAAACTTTTCTGCAGCCGTAAAACGCATATTCCCGAAGGCGATTCAAGACCGGAAAAACGCAGAAACCGGTAAAATCCGGATTTGGCGTAACATCAAGGAAAAGAGAGAGTTGTAACGAAATTGGACCGGCGGGACCACCCGCATATAAAGTCTCTATAGGAAACCTAATTCTCTACTAATGCGTGACGCATGCGCATAGGAATAAAAAATTAGGTTATCTATGGGAGGTTTATAATTACCCGGTCCAGCCGGTCCGCAACTGGAGGTAACACCTTGATTCACATAATGATAGACTCAAGAGAGCAAGAGCCGTTTTCTTTTGCCGGATATCCGGTAGAGGCGGTTGCGGGGACATTGAACGCCGGAGATTATTCGCTACCTGGATTCTCTGACCGCGTTGCCGTGGAGAGGAAAAGTCTTGGGGACTTAATCGGCTGCTTGACGCACGACCGTGCACGGTTTACGCGTGAGCTTGAAAAATTGCGCGGGTATGAAAGCGCAGCGGTAGTGGTAGAGTCCGGGTTTGACGCGCTTGCGTCCGGGCAATACCATTCCCGGATGAATCCGGAAAGCGCGGTACAGTCCGTAATCTCAATCATGCAGAAATACCGCATGCCGTTTTTCTTTGCGCAACGTCGTGCGGATGCGGAACAATTCACATTCGACTTTCTGCGGCATTACTTTCGTCATGCCATGGAACGGTACAATGCCGGTTTAAGGCTTGCAAACGGCTCTAGAATCGAAATTGTTTCAAAGCATAATCCACTTAAGAAAGCGTCAATCGCTATGAGAGAGGCTTTAAAACGCAAATAAACGGTATTCCTGCATTCCGTTTAAAACGGAGGTTTACGGGATGCCGGAACGTTATGGAGGAAAGCAATGAGAAGCATTGAATCAAGGCTTGCAAAATTGGAAGAGCATGTAAAAAGCGCAATCCGGAATCTTCCCGCCCCGGATGAACCTTGTTCTTGCGAAACAAAAGGAATCAGCTTGTATCCGTTTGTGTACGATTCGGACGCGGAAGGCGTGCGGCGTTTCTTAACGCCTATGGAACTGCATGGAATGCTCCCCAAAACCTTTCCGGAAACCGCCCCGCCGGATTGGGACAATCTGCACTGCCAAAGTTGCGGTGGATTGCTTCTGCAAATTCCGGTTTACGCTCCGATCTTGCGGGAGGATCCGGTAGGGGGCTGTGAAAATGCGTGAAAACCGTGACAAAAGAGGACGCTTCACAGCGGGGAACAAAGCCGCGAAAGGGAATCCCTATGCACGGAAGGCGGCGGAAATGCGAAGCGCGTTATACAGCAGCGTATCAAGGGAAGATGTTTGCAGGATTGCGGCGGCATTGAAGAAACAAGCGATAAAAGGCGATCTGAAAGCGATCTCGCTGTTGCTGGACAGGCTTCTAGGACCCGCGCAAGTGGGGATTGACTTGTTGGAACGACTGGAAAATCTGGAAACGACCATGTTGGAAGCCGCCAAGGAGACGAAACGCGGTAAGAACGGATAAAATCCCCGCTTCAAAGGGGAAAAAAGACAAAAAATGCAAAATGCGAAAAGGTGCTGTCCGGGATGATGCGGAATTACGAAGCCCACCACAAACGATAATACACCCTGTTTTTGCCATTTTATCCGGTTATATCCGGTTATTTTGAATTGGTAAACGTGAAAAATCCTGTTCAAACAGATGTCGGAGCGGCTAAAAAATCTTGCCGGTTTTTATCCGGTTATTCGAGAAAACGTAAGAAAACGTGAACTCAGACGCAAAAACACCCGAAAAAACCATGATGTTGGAATTTTCGCTGTAACTCTTTGATTATAAGCTGGTACCCGAGGCGGGACTCGAACCCGCACGCCTTTCGGCAACAGATTTTAAGTCTGTTGCGTCTGCCATTCCGCCACTCGGGCAAATACACGAAAACACACCCGGACGGTTCTACCATGCACCGACCCGCTGTCTTTCAGCACCGCATCCAGCGACGCAACGCAATCCGAATCCGCTCATCGAAAAGGGGGGACGGCAACGACGCCGTCCCCGCGACGACAGGAAAACGATCCGCCGCTACGGCGTCGGGAAAAGGCTACGCCGCCGGCCGCTTGAAGCGCGCGGCAAGCTCGACCGCCTGCTTCACCGCATCGGTGATCTTGTCCCACTTGCCGTCGGCGATGTCGGCGGACTTCCCCAGCCAGGTTCCGCCGACCGCGGCGACTTCATTCAACGCCAGATAATCGGCCGCGTTCGCCATGTTGATTCCTCCGGTCGGCATGAAGTGAACCCCCAGATGCTTGTAGGGGGCGATGATCGATTTCAGCATGGCCGCGCCTCCCGCAGCCTCCGCCGGAAAGAACTTGAACAGAGAACAGCCCAGTTCGCCGGCCTGCTCGACTTCCGACGGGGTGCAGATTCCGGGACTGAAAGCAAGACCGCAGCGCACGGCCTCCTTGACCACGGTCGGATTGAATCCGGGAGCGACCGCGAATCTCGCGCCCAGATCGAACGCCCTGTGCAGATCCGCCACATTCAGCACTGTTCCCGCGCCGATCAGCATCTCCGGAAAAGCGCGCGACACTTCACGAATCACCTCCGCCGCAGCCTTGGTGCGGAACGTGATCTCGGCAGCCGGCAATCCCTGCTCGGCGAAAATACGGCAGATTTTCAAACCGTCCTCGACGCTGTTCAGCGCCAGCACCGGCACAATCCTGACCGCCGCCAGGGCCGCCACCGTTCTCTTCTGTCCGTCCGCGAAATCGCTCATCGCTTCAACTCCTCCGTCTTAATGACTGCGTTTCTTATCCCCGACCGTTCAGCGGATTAACGCGCCCGATCCGCTGCGTCCATACGGCGCTCCCCCGCGCCGACGGCCTCCGGATGATTATTCCCCGTCCCGCATGCGGCGCCGGCCCGTTCTCCGGCGAATCCATGCCGCTCCGCCGGACATCCGGCTGAACGCAGCTTTCCGATTCCCGGACCGCACGGTTCCAGGACACCGTCCCTGTATAATATAGTCCCGTATCGCAATTTCACAACGACTTCGGGCCGGAGTTCCTGATTGAGCTCGATCCTGTGCCCTGCCAGAGTGCCGCTGCAGCGTATTGTTCCCGAGGGAAGCGCCAGAACGGTCGAGGCGCCGGAGACCCACACGAACGGCCTCCAACGGCCGAGGCTTTCACGCACGGCAATCACGCGGTTCTCGTCGTCGAGGAAAATCACGTCCGTCCGCATGCGAACGAAGAGAGTATGGATCGCGCAGCAGCGCGGAAAAACCACGGCGTCCATGTCCGCGGTGAAACGACGCCCCGTCATGCCCCGCACCCGCTCATGCCAGCGCAGGACCGTCCGCGGAGATCTCGCCAGATACCGCTGCGTATCCAGATTGAAGATCATTGCACCAAAACCCGACTTGCCACCCAACCACGCCGGACGACGCCGCGAAAACCGTGAAACATGCACGGACCGGCAAATCAAGCCGCAGCCACGAACGATCAACCGCGTGCGAAACCGTGCCGGCACGCCGATTGCGCCGCGACAAAGCGCCGCTTGTCAAAGATAATCCGCGCACCGATGAAAGTCAACCGCCCGCATGCCGCCGCCGCGTCCGCGCACCGGCGGAAAAGCCCGTCCGCGATCCCTCGGAATCCGTTGGAAGAAATCAGAGGATGCGGAAATAATCAGCCAGTGTATGCCTTCCGGCGGTTTACCAATAGCTGTCTTCCAATACCATCCACCAAGGGAACGAGCGAAAGCACCACCATTCCCGTCTATTACCGCTTTCGGAGGGCTGACTTCGGACAAATATAGGCTCAATGCCCGCATGACGGATCCAATTTGCATTGATACGGAGTTTTATCGAAGACATACGCCATGCCGAAGACATTCATGCATCGCGATTGCCTTATGTTAGCAGTTGTTCATATGTTGAAAAAGATTCTTCTAACAGCTATTTTGTGATGGAGAATAAGGCAAATGGATGAGGGAACATAGATCGTACGGCACACAGGTGAAATCATTCCGCCCCCCCGACTCGGAAAGGCTGATGAACAGATCTGAAAATGACGTTGACAAACCGGCGGACTTCGATATGCGGACAGAACATGATAACGTGCAAAGGCGCTTCAGCGATTATCGGCGAAAATTCCGGGTGCTTTACTGAGGTGATCCCTGATTTCAAATTGAATCAGTCCTTGGTATGAACTGCTGTCCCATGCTCTTTCATGCATTGTCCGATGATTTTCGCTCCGGCAAATCTTCATTTATTTCGTGGTAAAAAAACAAGACGGCCGTCAATGTGAAAACGCTCCACCGAGATGCGGGGAATGCCCAGAAAAAATGATGCCCTGCGATGCGTCAGGAGTTGTCTCTCGGCGGATTGCTTTCGATTACGATAACCATAAACTGAGAGATGGTGGAATATGATATGTCCGGTCTGCACTATCCATGGCGAAGAGCATCGGTATAGAACCGGATGATATCAAGACGAGCGACACAATTACTTGATTGGAGGCCACACTGAATATGACAGACAATAAAAAAGAGATGGAACGCGATGAACTTCATCGAGCAATTTGGGCAATTGCCGATGAACTGCGCGGTGCGGTAGACGGCTGGGATTTCAAAAATTATGTTCTCGGCACGATGTTTTACCGCTATATTTCCGAGAACCTTTCCGACTACATAAACAGTGGCGAAATGAAAGCCGGCAACACCGATTTTGATTATGCCATCATGCCGGATGAAGAAGCAGAGGAAGCAAGGGAGGCACTGGTGGTCGAAAAGGGATTCTTCATTCTTCCCAGCGAACTTTTCTGCAACGTCCGCGCAAGAGCCGCCGAGGATGAGAATCTGAATGAAACACTGGAACGGGTGTTCCGGCATATCGAAGAATCCGCGAAAGGAAGTTCCTCTGAGAATGATTTTGCAGGACTTTTCGATGATTACGATGTGAACAGCAATAAACTCGGATCGACAGTTGCGAAGCGCAATGAAAAACTGGTCAAACTTTTGAACGGGATTGCGACGATGAAGCTCGGTAGTGTGCAGGATCACTCCATTGACGCATTCGGAGACGCTTATGAATATCTAATGTCCATGTACGCCAGCAAAGCGGGGAAATCCGGCGGCGAGTTCTTCACGCCGTCTGAAGTTTCAGAGCTGCTGACCAGACTCGGAACTGTCGGCAAAACGGAAATTGACAAGGTTTATGATCCCGTCTGCGGCTCCGGCTCTCTGTTATTGAAAGCGAGGAAAATTTTGGGCAGCGACGCAGTGCGCAACGGATTCTTCGGACAGGAAATAAATATCACCACCTACAACCTCTGCCGCATTAATATGTTCCTCCATGACGTGGGCTTCGACAAGTTTGACATTGCCTGCGAAGATACGCTGACTGCCCCGCAGCATTGGAACGATGAACCATTCGAGCTGATTGTTTCCAACCCGCCCTATTCGATCAAGTGGGCGGGCGATGACAATCCGCTTTTAATTAATGACCAGCGCTTCGCCCCCGCCGGTGTGCTTGCCCCCAAGAGCAAAGCGGACATGGCGTTTATCATGCACTGCCTTTCATGGCTTGCCTCAAACGGCACCGCCGCCATCGTCTGCTTCCCCGGGATAATGTATCGCGGAGGAGCGGAACAGAAAATAAGAAAATACCTCATTGACAACAACTATGTAGATTGCGTGATTCAGCTACCTCCGAATCTGTTCTTCGGAACCAGCATCGCCACCTGTATCATAGTGCTGAAAAAGAGCAAGACGGATAACAGAACGCTTTTCATCGACGCGACCGCCGAGTGCATCAAGGTTACAAACAACAACAAACTAACCGAGACCAACATCTCTCACATTGTGGATGTATTCGCCCGACGGAAAGGAGAAAAATATTTCTCCCATTTAGCCGACTATGAAGACATAGTCGGAAGTAATTACAATCTGTCTGTCAGTACATATGTGGAACAGGAAGATAAGAGAGAAAAAATCGACATCGTAAAACTGAATGCCGCAATTGAGCAAATTGTCGCACGGGAGCAGGTGCTGCGAGATGAGATTGCAAAGATCATCGCGAAACTTGAGGTGGAATGATGAACCGGCTTGAGGAGCTGATTCGGAAGTATTGCCCAAACGGCGTAGAATACATTGATATCGGTAGCGTTGTTAATTACGAACAACCTGCGAAATATATAATTGACAGCACTGAATACAATGATTGCGGCACCATTCCGGTATTAACTGCTGGGCAGACATTTATCCTTGGATATACGGACGAGCAATACGGAATATATTCCGCATCAGAGAAAAATCCCGCAATAATTTTTGATGATTTTACCGGTGCGTTGAAATGGGTTGATTTTCCTTTTAAGGTTAAATCTTCAGCCATGAAAATTTTGACATCAAACGAATCGATTGCAGATATACGCTACATTTATCATATTATGTGTAACATAGGATTTACATCAAATGAGCATAAAAGACTATGGATAAGAACATATGCAAATTTTCAAGTTCCTTTCCCTCCTCTTCCTGTACAGCGTGAAATTGTCCGTATTCTGGACAATTTCACGGAGCTTACAGCGGAGCTTA
>CAYODJ010000001.1:0-183234 GCA_964402715.1 uncultured Victivallaceae bacterium | reverse complement strand
AACGATCCTGAGCAACCTGAACTTCTATTCTAAAAAAGTTTACCGGACAGCAGTGAGGCAGAAAAAGTCTGCTCTGAAACTGAACTCATACGGATCGGATGAGTTTAGTCCAGCTTTTTTCGGGCGTTCACGGTATTCATACAGTTCCATATTCATCCCATGTATGTGGATGTTAATTTGCCCGAAGGTATTGAACGGTACATGGAGGGAGAAAGTTTACATATCACTTCGCTGAACCTGCCTGCATCCACTGAAGCATTGACAATTTCTTATCACAGCCGTCCCATGGGATGAGCACATCGCCATCTCTAACTAAATAGCGGAAGCTTCCTGCGATGCTGTGGGACAGCATCCGTCCTGTCGGTGTGAGCGCAGCTCCGGAACAGGCTTTCCTGCCGGGATTTGCTCCGGAATAAACAGACTCAATAAAAGAAAAAAATCGGAAAAGGGTGTTCTGAAAAAATCAGAGAAGCAAGCTCAATGTAGTGGTGAAAAACGGCTGTTTGTTAAACCTATGGGATGACAGTGATTTCTTATCTCAAATTCTCGATCGGATCGTGACTTTCCTTTGCGCCACCTACGTCCATGGGAAATCATGGCTGCACTTAGAGTAATGTCGCAATATATATCACTCCACATTTGATATGAATTTCATTAAATTGCCCTGTCGTTTGGGGCTTTCAGACGTGCATGCTGACACATTTTATGCAGAAGACGGTATATCCCTGATACAACGGATACATCATCGGGAATGCTGTCCGCCTCTCCTTTTAAGACTTCAATCAATAAAAAAACGGCAGCAAACGTGCACTGTGAATGCACAACGTTTCCACAGAATTCCTCGTCTGATCCTGTAGTGCTATATAGGCCACCTCCCCCGACATCAGCGTCATAAGTAACTGCTGCTGAACGGAATCCTGCAACGACTCTATTAGAGCATCGGAATGATGCCAGTGCGGAGTCGTCGATACACTGCCATCAGTCCCACCAACAATTTTGCATGAAAGGATGCAAGAAATGAAGGCAGTGATCTACGCCCGCCAGTCGTCTGGTGACGACGAAACCTCGGCCAGTGTCGAAACACAAATTGCCAATTGCCAAAAATTGGCGGCAGACCATGGACTCACTGTCCATGGGATATTCAGAGATTTAAACATTTCCGGGAAAACATACCCGGAAACAACGGAGGCAATGTCCCTCGCCTCCGTTGACGAGGCGTATAAGTGCTGGGTGAACAGCACGTATGAGAGAATCCACAGATTCCGCAGAGGGCTTGCGGAAGCGATTTTGAAATTGAAGGACGTGGATTACGTCCTCCTAGACGATTTCACCCGTCTGATGAGACCACTCCAGAATAGTTTTCTGGAAAGTCACATCATCCAGAAGCTTCGTGCTTCTGGTGTGAAAATCTGGTGTGTCAAAGGAGGAGTCTGCGATCTGTCGAGCTTCGCGGACAATCTTGTATCTTCTTTGTTGAGCCAGATAAACGCGAATCAGATCGAGATTCAAAGAAGAAAATCCGTCGAAGCTCTGAAAAAGCTTCGGGACGGCGGTTACAGACCCACCGGCGGGTCGTTTCTCGGGTTCAGGGACTGCGGTAGGCATATATACCAGATTGTCCCGGAAGAAGCCGAGCTTGTGCGTACGGCGTTCGAACTGGGCGTCAGAGGACTGCCGTACGCGCGGATATCCCGCGAAATGAACAGAAGATCTGGGTCCCGGCGATTCAGTTACGATTTCCTGATGGCGATCTACAGACGGCCGGAGTATGCCGGCTATCAGTTCGATTCTGAGGGACATCTGATAGTCTCTAAGGCTTTCGAGAAAAATCCCGTCGTGACTCTGCAACAGTGGAGTCAGATGCAGCAGCGGCTTGCCGCCTGTATCCACAATCATGATCGGAAGCAGATCTACGCTTTCACAGGCCTCTGTTACTGTGGAAGCTGCGGAAAGAAGATGCAGATTGTGCTGTCTTCGAAAAAGATACAGAGCTTTCTGTGCTTCAACAAGCAGTGCAGTGCGCATAGCGGAAGCTATGTGCGTTACAGATACGATAATCTCTCGAATTCGAATTCTGTCCGTCGTGTTCCGATCTGCGGCGAAGCCGATCTGGAAAATCCGTCTGCTCCCGAAAAGCTACGACATATGGGATTGCATGAATCCCTCATGCCGTTGATGATTCGACCTCTTCTCGAGGAACGGCAGGCTGCCGTCGTCTCGGAAGAGACAAAGCGTGAGATGCAGGAGCTGGAGTCGCAGCTCCACCATTGGGAAAATACGGAAAGACAGCTGAGCGACAAGCTGTTTCAGGGAATCGTGGACGATTCCCAGTTCGCCATAATGGCGAAGCATTCCAGAGAGGAAAAGAGCAGAATTGCTCAGCGGCTGCTGAAGCTGAAAAAAGACAGCAGCCCCGACAGAGACGCTGTCGAAAAAGAACTGGCGAAAGTGACGTATCTGCTGCGTCATAAACGCATCGATTCGGCAGCGTACAAGAAGTACGCTCAGAAGTTCATATCAAGGATAGAAATTTCTGCATCCAGAATACTGATCGCCTTTTCCAACAGGAAAAGGCTGATACTGGAAAGAATTCCCGATCGACTATGTAGATGTCTTCCCGACTGGCTCCTTGATGTCAGGGACGGAAAAGTAGAGATCCGGTATCTCTACAAGAGCTACTACTCCGGCGACACCGTCTCCTCCGTCATATACGAAGACGACTACATGGTCGTCCTTGCCGTCGGGAAGAACCCCGCTGTTGGAAAGAAATCTTTATTTTCCTGCAATAACAACAATTAGAGCTTAGGAGCTTACGATGTCTAGAAGATTTGATTGGACTGACGAAATAGAGTCGTTCTCCAGGATTTTCCTGGCGAAAATGGGAGATTATGTGGATAAGTGGACCCGGGAGATAGCCGAAAGAGACGGAAAAATCGTCGACCGTATCGACGAGAAAATCGATGAGTTGAAAGAAAGCATTCTGGTACGGTCGGCGATGCTCGAGAACATGGAGAGGGAGATTGACGCCGTCGATGAGATATACAGAAAGAAAATGACGGAATTCAGAAATCTCATCGAAAAGGCCGCGACTTTAAAGGTACCTGCCAACAAATATCTTCTCGAGAAGGATAATCTCTCCAAATTGAAACAGGGCACTGCCGCCTTTCGCGAGCAGGAAAGGCGTATAAAGAAGTTCAAAGAGAAATACGATGCATGGGTCGAGGTCACTCGGTCGGCCGAGGAAGCGTTGAGAGACGCACAGGAGGCGACAGCTGAGCGATTGAGACTGAAGAGGAAAAGCAAGAATCTCTCCTATAAGGGCGAGAAATTCAATTCTGGAACTCTCGCGAATGAGCGTAGATACAATCTCGAGCAGCTGGTGAAAGACAAGCAGCTGCTTGAAAACGCCTTCGCGAAGAACATGAAAGAAAACCGCGCCAGACTTGTCGGAGCTTTCCGTGACGAGCGATATGTCAGAGCGCTGTCGGGAATCACCGTCAACGTAATCAACAAGAAACTGAACGCCGCCCTGAAGACGGGCGAATTTTCCGAGGACGAGATCTCTCAGCTGCTGGAGGGGATTTTCGATCTGATGATGGCGGGCAGAATGGAGCGCTTCAACCCGCTGAAAGAGCTGGCGAAGTCGCGCAAGAACTATTCCACTTACGACATAGGCGATCAGGAAGTCAAAATCTTCGATATGGACAAAATCTCGACAGGAGATGTGATGCGCATTTTCCTGGGATGGGTGAGCATGGACATGTTCGAATGCGTCCTGTTGTCCTTCAACAAGCTGAAAGCCAAGCGCAGACTGTTCGTCCCGGAACAGCAGAAGAGTAATGACGAAGACGGCGACGAGCAGCGTTCGCTGTATGATACTGTCCCGGAGAACAACTTCGTGCCTAACGATGTCGGGTGCAGGCAGACACAGACTGGAATCACCGACTATCGGCTCATGAAGGACAGCGAGGCGCAGTCGTATTGGCGCGGTCTGGAGGAGTTCCTGAACCGGAATCTGAATACGATCGCGGAGACCGTCAACGACTCCCTGCAGAAGCAGCTGCCTGAGAAATCCTACTACCGGAAAATCGGCGGTGCGAAGGCTCTGTCTGAGCTGCGTTCTGTGCTCAGGAAAGTCCTCTCGGCGTGTTCGGCGGAACTCCGTAACGGCAATACTGCGTTCAACAAGCTGCGCAACTTCGTCAAAATGGGACTTGGCGGCGTCGACAACGCCGAGGTCTTCAACATCATATATACGGAAATCCGAGCCGTTCTCGAGTATTTCGTCGCGATCAAGATGATGCATAACATTCAGCAGGACATCAAGGGGCTTGATCACAACGAGATCACAAGGGAGCTGGCTCTGCTCCAGATGCTTGACAGGAAGAGAGATCAGGCGAAGAAGGCGCTGCAGGACTACAGGACGGTCAAGTACGCTAGCAGATCTCGCAGAATAGCACGGAACATCATCGAACAGAAGGAATTCGAGGATCCGGAGGAGATGCTGGAGCGCATCATCGCGGCATCCGAACAGCTGGAGCGGAGGATAGACTTTCTTCTGGACAGCCTGCCGGCAGCAGACGGTTCCGGCAAGCATAATGAACTGGTCGATACTCGGCCGCTGAGAAACACGGGAGATTACGGAGCCTGAAAATGCTGGATTCAGTCAAGGAAAGAATTCTGCGCGATCCAGTAGAACGCGCGAAACTTCGGGAAGAACTCTATGCGAAGCAGGCTGAGGCGGGCGTGCAGCGGATGCTCGGTCTGCGCGGACAGGACGAGTTTCAGATCCTCGAGGATCTGAAAAACAATGCACACAAGATAGAGGATCAGCTGGCGGCCGGCACCGAAGCGCGCCGCATCAGAGAGAAGCCGATGAAGGAAGAGGAACGCAGGAGAAGAATGCAGATGGCTCCGGAAGTCTATCTCAGGATGAAGGAGCGGCAGGAGCGCGAGGCCTACGAACGCCGGAAGATCATACTGTGAACAGACGGTTTCCATCCGTCCGTATGTGAAAACAGCTTCGCCATTATACTGCCCGATACTTGGATGATCAGGCGTCTGTCTGATAATTGCCGCGATTCTTCCTGCTTTTCATAGTGGAGAGACGCGGAGGATCATTGTGGAGAGTCGCTGATTGTCCGATGAGAAGCATTGCGTCAATGTCGGAGGAACTGTAACCGATACCGATGGCCAGCTGGAGAGAGACTTTTCTGAATCTGCCGATTGATGCCCGCAGAAGATATGCCGGACTGCACTGCCGTCAGAGGATCGGTCCGCACCGGTTCGGCCGCCTGCCGTCGCTGCCTGCCGGATCCGCTCCGAAGCATTCGAAGCAGGAGATGCTGGATTTCGCGATACGCCACCAGGTCGTCACCAAAGACGAGATGTACACTGCGATGCACGACTTCCGTCACGAGAGTCCGCCCAGCATGACTCAGCTGGAATACATGTTCGGTTCATACGGGAATTTCCGCAGAGAACTGGAGAACGATCCGAGATGCTGGCGCTGGAGCCGCCGAATAGGCGACGAGGAGCTGGTGCGTTACTGCGCGAGACTGAGGATAAGGACTTCCACGCAGTACTGCGAAATCAGGAAGACATCTCTCGGGGATTTTCTGCCCGCATACGGTACGCTCGTAAAGCGTTTCGGCAGCTGGACGCTTTTTCGGATGCTCATGCTTTCATACGACATCGACACGCAGATGAACCGATATTTCAGCGAGTCGATGCGGGCCGGCAGGGAGCTCACTCTGACTGAATGCGACAGGATGGGGATTGAAATACGCTATCTCCAGGAGACGCTGACGCCCGCGCTGCTGAAGCGAATAATGCACGAGAAGGAAATGCTGTTCCGGAATCCGGGCGGCGGTATAAGTAGAGGGAAAGCACATGAAGACACGGAGTATCATAAGAAAAGAACTCGAGAAGCAGTATCTGCACCGTCTGCAGCTTCGGATTGACAGAAAGATGAGGAGATGCTGCAGAAACTGCAGGAAGAGCCGCTGCATCAAGGTCGATCTCGGCGAATTCGGCATGCAGGACAGATATGTATGTCGCGAGAATCTGGAGCGGCCCGCCGGCGGGATCTGCATGAGGTTCGAACCGGTGTACGATCATGCCATGATCGAAAAGGAGCTGCTGGACGACATAAGGGATCCGGCTGTATGCGGCGCCAAGGAGCCGAAAATCGCCGCGCTGCTCTGGGTGCTGCATGACGACGGCGTACCCACGGTGGCGGACAAGATCAGACAGATATTCGGGAGATGATTCATGTGGTATGCCGTTCAGGTCAAGGATGCATATAATCGCATATCACAGTACGGAGAGATATTCGAGCTGCTGAAAGGCGCTCGCTACAACAAGCGTCCCTGTGAGATTTTCATCGCCGGCGACGGAAAGAAGGAAAACGCCGTCTGCAACTACGTCTTCATCAGAGAGGACGATAACATCTACAGGCTGTGGGAGAAGCTTAGTCAGGAGAAGTATTTCATCTCGGCGATGGGCTACCTGCCCGTTCCGGATGAAGAACTGCAGGCTTTGAAGAACGATTACGAGGACAGGCAGAAGTTCAGCGTACGCTACGGAGACATCATATATGTTGAAAACGGTCCGTACCGCAAACTATGGGGAGTCGTTCTCCGGATCGCAGACAGGGACTTTGAGGTCGGGTTCAATTTCTGCAGCGGACCGCTGTTCGTGAATCTCCGACAGGAGAACATCCGCGTAGAGAGAAGTCTATTTGAAATATGGAAATTCCGCAGATGAGCACAGCCGAAACCGATCTGTTCGACGACGGCCTCAGTCTCGAGGAAGAGATCGAGGAGATGTTTCAGAAGCAGAGCGAATCCGAGGAGATCGAGTCGCTTCTGAACGAGAACATAGTCGCCGGCGTCTACGAAAACGAGTACCAGATAGAACCGATGTATTCGACGTCGTCATGGTCTCCCGCAGAAATCGAAGAACATCTCGACAGCTATTTCCGTTTTTTCTCGAAGTCGGACATGGATCTGATCTACATGCACTTCATCGGCGACAAGACCCAGGTGGATCTGCAGAACATCTTCCATAAGACGCAGCCCGCCATCTCGTGCACGGTGGACAGGATTCAGCGACAGGTGGAGATCGTCGTCAGGATGCAGAGGATGATGGACGAGTTCATACGCTTCATCTCCGATCCGGCGATACGGATAAACTACCGCGACAGGGACATACTCCTGGTGTTCTTCTATACGACTTCGATCATCCGGACCAGTCAGATAATAGGCATAAGCCACACGGTATGCAGAACCAGAATAGACGAGGCCGTGAAAACGGTGAAGGAAGCCGGATACACACGGATCTACGGACATCTGAAATACATTCTGGACAATCTCAACAAAGTGAAGAAGAACCTGTCCGACGAGGTCATAATCGACAAGCCGGGGAAATACGACTATCCCTCCGGACACGTATCGCAGGAACTGCCTTTCGAGATCTTATAATCAGGTTTCACATAAGGACGGATTCCGCAGCTAGGCACAGCGGATTCATCCGGCATGAAAACGGGGAAGAAGCATGAACATCTTTGTCGGCAATCTGTCGTACAGCATCGGTGATGAAAGCCTCAGGGCTCTCTTCACAAACTACGGGAAAGTACAGAGAGCGCATGTCGTGATCGATCGCGAGACGAGACGCTCCAGAGGTTTCGGATTCGTGGAGATGCCCGACGCTGGAGACGCGTCAGAGGCGATACGGGCGCTCAATCAGCAGGATTTCTGCGGAAGAAGAATCTTCGTGGCGGAAGCGCGTCCGCGCGGGAACGGGACGGATCGCGGGTATGCGCCGCCGGTGCGCTGAAGACGATCCGGCGTCCCGCAGGTTCCTCCGGCGGAATGATTCCGACGTCATCTTTCCATCCGGAAAAGAATCCGTGTTTATTTTCCGGTGAATTTTAATGATGACAATCAAGGAGACACGACGCCATGGATATTTTCAGTGATTACCGCTGGCACAGCAGCATGGAACCGCAGGAAGGCATTGCACGCAGAAGAATCATACGGAGACTGCCGGCGCGCAGAGCCAATCTGTCGCGGTTCATCCGCATTTCCAGAGACGGTTCGTTTCTGATACACAAGAGCACCAAGGCTCTCTGGAAGTTCTCCGATGATCACAAGACCATCGAGCCGGTGTTCAAGGACGACGTGCTGACGGAAGACACATTGTAACCGGAGGAACAGTTTCATGGGCATGGAAAACATATTCCGCTGCGCGGATGAGATGAACTTCGCGCCGGAGCTGAATCTGGGCAGCGATTTCTTCGCGGCGGATCTCGTCGTACCGCAGGAGATCGTTCCCTCCCCCGAGCAGAACGCAGGACCGCCGGCGACGATGGACACGGGAATGCTCCTGACTCCGGCTGCCCCGAAAAAGCAGACGGACGCCGTCATCGGCGCACATAACTGGCGGCAGTGCGTGAACAGAGCATTCATGGCTGGTCTCACCGCCGAAGACATCCTGAAATCCATAGGCGACGAGATACTGAAACTGCCGGACTCTGCGGAAATTCTTGCGTATATAAAGAAGTACGAGGGACTGATGGGGACGGTCTTTCTGGACATATCTGTTCTGGAAAGCGGTTTTCCATATGCAAGGATTCCCGAGCGATTCGCGCCGTTCCACCGTTTCGCGATCGGCTGCAGAAACCGCAGAAAGGTCAGATCGCGCGCGTTCGTAGGCAGAACCTCCGGAGACATAGACGATTTTCTGAATTCCGAGGAACGCCTGGAGGAAGTCTCCGGGGACGTATGCGCACTGACGGGGCTGCCCGTCTACAAGTCGGGAATGTTCACGCAGAAGCTGATTGACGAACTGTTGAAGCTCCTCGGAGCGGAGAAAGGCGATCTGTCCCGTCTGCAGAATCTGCTCAGGGAAAAGGTGCTCGGCATACGCCCGGCCGTCTCTCCGGCTTCGGACGTCGCCGAGTCCGACCTTGATTTCGGACTGACCGAGACGCGGCTCGACGTGCCGGTCGCCGACGCGGCGTCGCTGGACGGGTTCAGGCTCGAGCGCAGAGCGTCCGTCAGCTCCGACATTGATTTTGAAGAGATCGCGGACGCGCCGATGGCGGTGACGCTGGACGGGGAGCTGAGATTCTGAGTTCCGTGTGAATTCGGGCGGCGCACCGGTTCGCCGTCCGTCCGACGTTTCTGAATCGTATATACATGTGGCAGCAATGTATGGCAGACGCAGTATTCAAAGATCCGTACAGCAGAGCAGTCGGCGTATCGACGGTGAGCGATCTCAAGAAGCAGCTTCTGGCAAGGCACAGAGCCCAGAAGAAAGGAATCATCGAGCGTCTTGACCGCGGCGAATCAGGCTTCAACACCGACCAGCTTCTGAATCTCATCGTCGAGGACATGCTGGAAGCCAGCGAGGATCTCCAGGGCACTTCGCTCTTTCTGGAGAAAGAGGGCGATCTGTCAAGTTCGTCGGCGGTGATCATCAAACGCGCCGATCTGCTGCGGCTGATAGCCGACATAGTCTCGAGGAAGAAGGAGCTGTCGCAGCGATCCGGCGAAGTGGATCTGAACGCTCCGGTGTTCCGTATATTCCAGAAGCTCTGTTTCGACAAGATGGCGGAGTCTCTGGAGGAGCTGAAAGTGGAGGCGGAGCTGGTGAACCTGATACTCACCCGCTGGCAGGGAAAGATGAAAGACTGGGACAGGGAACTGAGGAAGGCGCTCCGGGAAATCGACGCATGAGGCAGCAGATCAATACCGGGTATTTCTCCAGCCTGATAAACGACTACCGGACGAAGATCGCGGAGGACGCCGGCATCGTCGACATCGTGACGTTCGCGGAGGCCGGCTGGGGCCTCGGCTTCGAGCTGTTTCCGATGCAGAGGTTCGTCCTGAAGGCGTTCTACGGCCTTCCCCTGGACGGCGCGGACAGATCCATCCCTCTCTACGACGAACTCAACCAGAAGCTTCTCGGCACATACACCGAAGCCGAAATGATGGACTTTCTCATCGAAAACAGACGCACCAATCTCAAACGCTACATTCCCGGACAGACGCGCAGAGAACTGCTTCTGGTGTGCGGCAGACGCGCGTCGAAATCCAACATGGTATCGCTCATCTGCTGCTACGAGGCATACCGCATGATCAAGCTGGGCAATCCGCAGTCCTACTTCGGCTTCCCCTCCGGCGCCGAGATCGACATCACCACCGTGGCCAGCGTCGACGAACAGGCGGCCACGCTGTTCAACATGATCAAGACGCGGGCCATCGACTGTCCCGTGCTGAAGGAGCGTATCCAGGGATCGACTCAGACGTATTTCTCGCTTCTCACGGACGATGACGTCAGATCCGGCAGAGACGCTTCGATTCGCGTGTACTGCGGAGGAGCGGGATCGGCCTCGCTGCGCAGCAAGAACAATCTGATAGTTGTGATGGACGAGGCGGCGCACTTCTCCAAGGTGGGACGGGGCAGTCTCTACGAAGTGTGGCAGACGCTGACGCCGTCCGTCGCCACGTTCGTGCCTCCGGGCAGCAGCAGAGGCGAAGGCAAGATCATCACGCTGTCGTCCCCGTTTGCGAAGTCCGGACTTTTCTGGGAGAAGTTCCGGGAGTCGTTCAACTATCCGGAGGACATACTGATGTTCCAGATGTACACGTCCATGATAAATCTGCGCACGGACTCGGCTTTTCTGCGCAGCGAGCAGCGCAAGAACAGAGATCTCTTCAGATGTGAGTACGGCGGCGAATTCTCCGACACCATCGAAGGCTGGATCGATTCTGACGCGCTGGAAAAGGCGGTCGACAGGACACGCGCCTACAACATCCTGAAAGGAGATCCGAAGACCGCCTATTTCATGGGAATAGACTTCGGCGGAAAGAACGACGGCACATCCGTGGCGATCGTGCACCGCGAGGGAGAAACGATTCTGCTCGACTACATCGACGTGTACTACAGCGCGGAAAGCGACGTGTGGGACAGCGCGGTTCCGTACTACAGGGAAGTCAACCGCGCGTTCGCCGACGAGGAGATAATCCCCATGAACCGCTTCGCGGACGAGATAAAGCTTCTCTGCGAGAAATTCAACGTCGTGGACGGCTGGTTCGATCAGTTCAACGGCTACGGGCTGCTGGAGCTGCTGAAGGAGCGGAAGCTGAGCCAGTTCACGATGCGCAACGTATCATCGTCGCTGAACGTCCAGGTGTATCAGACCGCGAAAGCGCTGATCAACACGGGACTGCTCAGGCTTTTCGATCATCCCGTATTGATACCGGAACTGGCGCAGCTCGAGGAAAGAAAGGACGGAGCCAGCATGGTGGTGGAGGCTCCGCAGCGTTCGGGCTATCATGACGACATTTCCGACGCGCTGGCGCGCGCGGTGTGGAGCGCATACAATCATCAGCGTCAGACGCGCAGAATCTCGGTCGGAATATCGGGAACCCGCGCCGGCGCCGGCACCGCCTCCTACAGGGCGTTTCATCTGGACAGGTTCAAGAAGCACGGAGAGAATCCCCGGGCGTTCGCAACTTTCAGATAGCGAGGCAGGTTTCATGACATCAAGAGAAAAGATCGCCGCATCCATCATCCGTTTCAACCGCAGGATTTCGGAATCCATAGACAGCCTCGAGCGGACTATCCGCGACATGGACGGTTATCGCGGAGAGTTCGCGGATCAGCATACGCTGCTCACGCGCATCGAACTTCTGCAGAGAGTCTACAGAGCGGCCGTGAATCACTCGGAATATCTGCGCCCGCGTCTGTACATGATAGAGGAGCAGGACACGCCGCCGCCCGGGAAAAGACGCGGCGGGACCGCGCACGGGAGCGGCTCCCGCAGGAGCCGGTGAAAAGTTCCTGCGGTTTATTTATCCGCGCTTATATGGATTGACATCGCGTTTCATCGTCAGGAGCATGCATGAAGAGAATTCCTGTAACCAGAGAGTCGTTCCTCGCCGGATCCGGCGGCTCCGGCGCCGCCAGGAGCGGGAAAGCCACCAGAAAAGCCGCCAGCATGGGCAGCGTGAACTTCGGCTGGAATCTCAACACCGGGTTCGGCGGACTCAATACGTCGGCATACAACACGTCGTACGCCAACATGGGTCAGTCCACCGGCGCGTTCGGCGACGTGCCGCTGTATTTCGCGCTGATGAACCAGAACAACGGCGGCATCCTCTACTGGCCGGTGACTCTGAAGGAGAAATATTCGTGGTACCGGTATTTCGCGCGGGTCGATCCCTATGTCAAGAGGGCGGTCGAGTTCCATACCGATCTGCCGATGTCAAAGCTGATTCTTCGCATGCCCAAGATGGAGAACAGAGAGCTCCGGGAGAAGATTCTCAAGAAATACGAGAACATGATCAAGCGCATCAGGCTGTTCGACCGCCTGCACTCCATGCTGTTCGAGAGCAACGTGCTGGGGAACGCCTACGTCTTCTGCGAATTCAACGAGGAGATCCGCGAGTGGGAGAAGCTCGTCATACTGCCTCCGGAGGAGATCCTCGTGTCCAAGTTCCCGATGAGCGACAAATCCAAGATAATGTACCGTCCGGAGCTGGTGAATCATATTCTCAGACGTTATTCGATTCCCGCCGGATCGTTCGATGCTTACAGATCGTTCGTGGAAAACCTGCCCGACGACGAACGGGAGGTGCTCGCCAACATTCCCTACGATCTCGCGAAGCAGCTCATCGAGAACGACGGCTCTCTGGCGATGGACACCGATCCGTTCACCGGCGACGGCGAGCACAGAGTGGGCAGTTTCGTCTATCATTTCTCGGAGAAGCGGCACGACTATTACGATCTCGGCGTAAGCCCTCTGGAATGCGTGCTGATCCCTCTGCTCATGAAAGAGCATTACAAGTACACGCAGCTGTCCCTCGCGTCGAGGAACATGACTCCGCGAAACAAGATATCCGCTCCAGACATCGACGCGGCCGCGCTGGAGGATCTGAGGGAACAGGTGGACATGTCCATGCTCGATCCGGACTATACCATCGTCACCAACTACGACTGGAACTGGGAACAGATCGGCGCGGAAAACCGGCTGATCGACCTTTCCCGGGAAAACGAGGCTCTGGACGAACAGTTCTTCGCCGGACTGGGCGTAACGAAGGAGATCCTGACAGGGGAAGGCATGTATTCAGGCAGCAAGATATCGGTGGAGCTGCTGAACACGAGCTGTCTGCTGAAGCGCGAGCGCCTGCAGAATTTCGTCGAGGAGCATCTGTTTCTTCCCGTGGCGGAGGAAAACGGATTCTACGAAATCGACAGCTGGGGCAACAAGACGTATTTCTATCCGAAACTCTCGTTCGCGCGTCTCACCATCCGCGACAACGCCGAGGTCTTCGATTCGCTCTTCCAGCTTTACCAGAAAGGCTCGATACCCATTGACGTGATTCTGGATCTGTTCAATCTGGATTCGGAGGAAATCCATGAGAAGCTGAAGCAGGACATGTTCACCGTCAAGGACGCCGTCTTCAACGAGATGCTGCGCGGCATCTATTCGGATCTATCCTCCAAGGTGTCGGACGGAACCGATCTGGCGGATCAGATAATCAGATCCATGACAGGTCCCGACGGCAGTCCGCTGAACATAGTCTCGAAAGACGACGGACAAGACGGAGAAGACGGGGACGGCGGCTCCGTCGGACAGACGGAGGACGACTATTTCGCCGACGTCGCCGCGGAGGGAAACGGGACTTCCGAATCCGCTCCGGAGGACGTGGAGGCGGCGTCGAAAATCATAGAGGGCATCACGAAGGGGCGGACCGAAAGCGCCGGATGATTATAAATCCGCCCTATACAGAAAGGATCCGAGCATGAAGCGCATTGCCGAACTTGATCAGATGATCGGACATCTGGAGCGGTGCATCCACGCCTATCCCGTCGCGGAAATGCACCGGCTCCATCCCGTCGTGGAGATATTCGCCAGAAGCATCGATGCGATCATGGACGACGATGACGACGTTCCGTCGCGGAGAACCGAACCGCAGTTTCTTCCGCCGCGTGACGACGTGAAGGTCAGATACAAGAAGGATGACGTCCGGCGGGAGGAGGTCGCGGACTACCGCGACACGCTCTTCGATCCGGATCTGATCTGAAAGGGAGAAGCCATGACGTTCGAAGAAGCCATCATGGATCCGAACAGGCCGCTCTCGCTGACTCCCAGAGAGTGGATGTATTCCGTCGAGGCGTCGCTGGCGGAGGAGGACGAACTGGTCTCGAAAGCCGCGCTCCGCATCGCGAAGGAGGAATCCGCGCCGGAACCTGAAACCGGCCTCGAGAAAATCGACATGGGCATAGATCAGATGGTTCAGGCGGTGCAGCTGATACAGAGCGGCATTCAGGATGCGCGGATGACGGACATGGAATCCGCCACCCGCAGAGCGGTCGAGAAGATCAGGGATCTGCTGGAGACGGCCGTCGCGCCGTATCTGGCCGACATGATCACATGCTCAGACTCTCTGGAAGATGAGACGGAATGAAGAAGTCGTTCGCGGATTTCGTCAAGGACGTGGAGACAAGGGCTCGCAGGAAGAAGCCTCTGCGGACACGCGTCGACATACGGGGCACGCTGATGGCGAAACGCAACCGGCGCGTCGCGATCCGCGAGGCCGCGCTGCGCGGAGTCTCCTGCATCTTCCTCTACAGGAAGGTCACCACCGACGAAGTCAAGCGCTACGAGGTGATACCGACCGAGTACAAGTACAAGAAGCTGCGCACCGGATGGCGGAAAGTTCTGTACATCCAGGACGTGCGCGACAAGAAGCAGATAAAGCTCTTTGTGGTGCGCAACATTCTGAGAGTCGCTCTGACGGACAGGCGGCCGAAGTCGCTGTGGCCCGTCAAGATAATTTAAAAACGGAGAGGATCAGCATATGTTCGAGGCAATCCATGAATCGATAGACAGGGCCAGGCGTCGCCGCAGCGATGCGCTGGAGAGATTTCACATCGGCGACGTCGCCTATCCCATCTATCAGGACTGGGAGGTGCAGATATGGGGCACGATCGTCAACATAGATCCGGTGGCGTACAAGATCACCGTGAACCTGAACGGCATCGAACGTCAGTACGATCCGGAGGAGCTGGTGCTGACCAGCCCGGAGGCCAAGGTGAACGAGCCCAATCAGAAAGCGATTGACGTCGCCAGAAGCCTGGTCGACGAAAGCGTGAGAGCGTCGCTGCGGAAAGCGGTGTACTGGAAGGAGAAGCCCTCCGTCTTCCGCGTCTCGCAGAACGAGCAGGAGGAAGGAACCGTCCGCTGCCCGAAGTGCAGAGAGTCGATGGGCGTGTATTTCGACAAGGAGCTGAAGACTTCGAAATTCGTATGCCGCAGCTGCGGGAAAGTCATTCTGGTCCGCAATGTCCGCTACGGCTCCGTACCGTCGAAGGAAGTCGCGGATCCCGCCGGAGAGAGCAGAGCCGCCGCGAAGAACACCAGAACCGAATCCAGGATCTTCTATGAAGGTTCGTTCGATCATGAGCCGCTGAGCATCGAGGCGGAGACCGATCGCGACGTCGAAACCGGCGCCGTTCTGTACCGGCATATCTTTGTCAGCAGCCCTCCCGTGCCGCAGGGCGGCGGATACTACGGCGACGAGCCTCGCAGGAAAGAAGCCATCGTCAGAAACCTGAAGAAGGCGTCCGAAAAGCTTGCCGATTATCTGGGAGGTTTGAACAATCTGCTCAGATGGCTGGAAAAGAACTAGTCCGCAGTCAGGCGCCGTCTCGGGAAACGGAGATTTTCAGAATACGCCGACGTATCCGTCGGCGTACGCGGCGAAATCCCCGATGCGCCGCGCAGCCGTTCCGTCGTACGCCTTGCGAACCGACGTCTCCCCTGCCCTACGAAAACCCCGCCGCGGCTCCACTCGGGCGGTGATGCACCGCCGCTCCCTCGCGCACGGAAGCCGCATCGCCGCCGCTCCGCGCTTCCCGGGAACCCGCGCCGTCCGTCAATCGGGATAAGGCGCGTTTATAATTCCCGCATAGTTGACGGGCAAGTTCATACGGAGATGGAGGGCATCCCCCGAATTCCCGGAAAACCGAAAGCCTGAAACGGTTGGCGGAAGTTTCCGCTGAGGAGCGGTTGATCCTCGAAAGGCGAAAACCAACAGAGAAGGAATCTGACAGATGAAGGCTGCAAATGTTTCGTGGTGGCAGTATTCGCGGTGGGTTTATCTGATCGGACGGACGGCAGTCGCAAAGGAGTTCACTTCCTCCGAACGTCTGTCGGCGATCAAGTTCGTCGAGGGCGTTCTCAAGTCCCGCGCCGCGCTGCGCACGCGGATCAATCTCAAGAAAGGCGACGTCGCCGAGATCGGGAAACAGAACAGCTACGCTCTCGGGAAGATGCTGAAGCTGATCGGGCGTCAGCTCAAGGTAGTTCCTCCGACGGCGGAGGAGAAGTATCTGTGCGACATTCTCTTTCTGGAAACGGATCCCCGCCGGTACCAGCAGACCGCGCGGCGCAAGTCCGTCGAGGTGAATGTCGGTCTTCCGGACGCGTTCGTCGCATTGTTCAGGAAGGAATCCGTCTCGGAGATACTCCTCCCGCTCGGCGACACGGATCCTGTGGTCACGGCCGTCTCCGACGCCGACGGCGTCGCCCGTTTCGACGCTCCGGACGGGGAATACACTCTCAAGGCCACGAAAGAGGGATACAGCGACGTGGTGATCGAGACTGTCTCGGTGGACGCGGAGTCCGACGAGGAAATCGTCTTGAACCCCGGCGTTCCGGAACAGCTGAAGAAGGCGAAGATTCTGGTTTTCGAGGGCAGCGACAAGACGCGGGTGGTCGGCGCTACGGTTACTCTGAAAGGCGATGTTCAGTCCCAGACGGCGAATCCGCAGATCACAGACGATCACGGCATCGTGGAGTTCCTTGTGGATCCGGACGGGGAATGCACTTTCGACATCGACAAAGAGGGATATGCCCCGGTTCGGGACAAGAAACTTCAGACCACCTACAACCTTGCCGTTGAGATGAAGCCCCTGCGGACGGTGATTTTCCGGACTACGAAGTCCGATCAGCACACTCCGGTTCCGGGCGTGAAGCTCGCTTTCAAGAAGAAAGCGGACGGCAGGCAGGATGAAACCGACAATCTTCCGCTTGAGACCACCACCGACGAAAAGGGCGATGGTTCGGTGTTTCTGGTCAGGGAGGAATACTATTGCCACGCCGAAAAGGACGGGTATCTGACCATGTCGGATGATTACGTCAGCGATACCGAAACAGCGCATCTGATCAAACTGTATCCTGTGCAGACGGTGAAGTTCATCGTGGGCGTGTTCAACAAGAACGACAAAATCGGCGGCGCGACAGTCAAGCTCACGGACACCAATCCGACCCATATCGACATCGACAACCGCGAGGAGCTCGCTCAGACCACCGGGAAGACCGGTCTGGCCAGCGTGGTGATCATGAGCGAGAAAACTTACGACTACACCGTGTCCGCCGACGGATACGAAGCCGCCACCGGACAGGTCACGAAGAAGAGCGGGCAGATCCAGCTCTGGCTGAAGCCGATCATGAAGACGACTTTCTTCGCGACGGGCGAGACTACGTCGGACGGCAAAGAGGAAAAGAATCCGGTGAAAGACGTCGCGATCAAGCTCAAGGACGTTTCCGACAACAAGCAGAAGGATGAGGAGAAGACCGGGAAAACCGACGACAAAGGACACGCGGTGTTCACCGTCTACGCGGATCGTGAATACGAATACGAGGTGTCGGGCGAAGGATACAAGACGCAGATCGGGCGGTTCACCAGCGCCGAGTATCTGCAGATTCCGATGCTCAAAGAGAAGAAATGAAATGAAAATTCCTGCGGGGGGAAAAGGACGAGACGACATCTCCGCCCCCTCCCCCGTGAACTGATTTTCCGCAAAACAGGGAAGCCGCCAGATGAATGAGAACGAACTGAACCTTATCGCCAGCGAGATGGTTGAAATCGCCGCTCTGCTCGGCCGTGACGATTCGGCCGAGAGGGGGCGCGGAGCGCTCGAAATTGAGATGGAAAAATTCGAGAAACAGCTCCGGGAAATCCTGAAGGAACGCAGGGAACGCGCCGGACAGTTCTATGAGATTGTTCTCGGTGAACTGAAAAGACTGATGAAATTCATCGGCGGCTCCAGAGTTCTGAGAGAAAACCCTGATCTCAGAGGCGTCCGGGAGGAACTGCTCAGAAAGGTGACAGAGGAGGTTCTGGATCCTTTCGACGCCTATATGGAGCGCAACAGAAAGCTGACGGACGGCATCCTCAGAGACACCGCCGATTTCGGAAAATACGCCGAGATGCTGAAGATGTGAGGGAGGAGCATGATCGTGAACGATAAACTTGTCAGAGTCGCCAGACGCATATGTGCGGCGGACGACGCCGACGCCCGGGAGGAGTTCGACCGCATAACCGGCCTGCTGCGCGATCTGCGCAAGAACCTCAATTACGCGGCGGCGACGCGGATGGAGGACTCCATAAAGGAGACCTACATCAGAATCCACCGGCTCATGGAGAATCTGGAGAAGTTCGTGGAAGACTCCGAAGAGCTGAAGCGGTTCAGGAACCACAGGGAGTTCCAGCGGCGCCTGCACGAGTTTCTGAAAGAAGCGGTGGACGACCGGTGCAGCGATCTTCTGTATCACAGCACCGACAACCACGGGATGATCGGGGATATCTACGCCGGGATCTATCACCTTTTCGACTACTGCAGCACGCAGAAGGCCAGGTTCGGGGGCTGATCCGAATCCGAAACAGCGGGGAGTTCGATCATGAAATTCAGCGCGAACATCCGGAGGATCCTGACCAGTCCGGAAAGGGACTGGAGGAATTTCGTTCTGTCGAACCGCGGCGGACTCCGGACGGCCTACCGCGACATCGACGTGGACTGGAACGTATACAACATCAGGGATTACCTGTTCACTCACGATTCGATCGTGGCGTCCGTGGCGACGGAGAAGGACGGCTATACCATCAGGCCGGCCGCCGAGGAGCTTGTGAACGCCAACGGCAACGCGTGGACGAACGAAGTGCTGCTCAACTGCTACAAGACGTTCATCGGAGGCGAAAACTACTACGAGCATGTCCAGGTGCCGTCCCTCTCGAAAGGCAAGATACTGGATGCGGTCATCCGCGAGGTGCTTCATAACGGCGAAAAGATCTATGTGGTGGACATTCTCGTCGCCACCAGCAGAACACATCAGAATCTGGTGAGACGCATAGAGAACGGCGAGCTGACGACGATGTCCATGGGAGCGAGCGTGCAGCTGGTGCAGTGCTCCGTCTGCGGGAAAATCATCGACACGATGAAGAAGGAACCGCTGTGCGACCATCTTGAGCACAGCATCGGCAGACACGTCATCTATCAGGGCAGGAAGAAAATCTGCGCGGAACTGTGCGGCGCCATGGATCCCGCTACCAGGGAATACATTCCGGATTCGTGCACGTTCATCGAGGCCTCATGGGTCGAGCAGCCGGCTTTCGAGGGCGCCGTCACCAACTTTCTGATTGAGACGCCGGAGATCAGAGTCGAACGCGAGGAGCGCAGAGCGCTCGAGGACGCTTTCTCCGAAACCCGTCTGCCCGGTCTGCGCGTGGCCGACAGACACGGCACGATGATACTGCGGCTGGCCCGGATCGCGCTGTGCGACGAAAGACTCGGTGCCATCGCCAGAAAGATCGTTTCAGGAAGGAGAGGAACGTCATGAACGTCCGTCGACAATGACTGTCCGCGCCGGCGCCGCTTGCGCCGCCGGCGGACGCGGGACATGAAGTTTGATAAGATCAGCTTATACTGACTTCAATTAATGAACAGGGTGAATTTCAGTTCACCATCGACAAAAAAACGGAGGACAACCGTATGACCAGGACACGCAGGAAATCATTGACGGCAGGTGCGCTTGTCGACATGGCGATCGACGACGACGCCCGGAAGAAGGACGTCGTTTCGGAGGTCGACGAAATCGACGAGCAGCTGCCGGAGGAACTGAGCGCGGAGGATCTGAACTTCAAAGCCGGAGACGCCGCGGACGGAAAGGCCGATGATCTCAGCTTTCTTGACGACGAGGAGAACGACGTCGGCGGTTCCGACGACGCCGAACTGAACGTCGAGGAGATCATGGGCTGCGCCGACGAGGACGGGAAAGTGCGTCTGTCGCGCATCCGTGCGCTGGCGGAGTGCACTCTGCCGGACGACAGGGACGAGGACGACGTCATCGCCTGCGGACGCGGAGCGTCGCTCCGGCGCAGGGCCGACAGGAACCGTCCCGGAATCGAGGACGACATCGGCGACGAGGCTGGCGGCGGTTCGCCGTCCGTCAGCGGCGTGGTGCCGTTCTTCGGCAAGGACGTGAGACTGGACCGCGCCACGCAGAAGCGGACCATCAGGAACATCACCGCGCGTCTGGACAATCTCGCGGATTACTGTGAACGTTCCGGATTCAAACGTCTGGCATACAGACTGGATGTGATATCCGACAAACTGGAATCACGTTGAACTAAGGAGATATGACAATGCGGAAAAGACTCACTGCTCGCAGCGTACGCGCTGAATCCAGAGCCGACGGCGTCTTCCCCGGAGACGTCGGCAACGAGGAGCGCGAAAAGAACTATCACGACATCGGCGAGTACACCAGTTACGAACATCAGGAAGGCTGGGACATTCCCGTGAAGGAAAAATCGTGGGAGGAGGACAGGCGCGACGAAACCGGATTCGGGATTCAGAGAACCATCAACGCCTACCGCAGAGCGAGAGACGCCGCGCTGCTGGCGCAGCTTCTACTGGGCGAAGACGCTTCCATGGACGATCTTCAGAAGCAGGCGTGCGATTTCATAAAGCTCGGCCATCCGAGAATCATCGCCGCGCTCAGACGCTGGAGAACGGCCGATCAGGAACAGCGGAAGCTGATGAAACAGGAGCTGGAATGCGGAAAAGACGAGCCGAACGTCACGCAGGAGGCCTGCAAATCCGCCGGCGAGAACAAGGATGAGACCGTCGTTCCGGCCGCGGAAAGCCCCGCCGAAGAGACGGTGACGGCGGCGCCGGCCGACACTCCCGCTCCCGCTCCCGCGCCCGCGTCAGCTCAGGCGGACGCCGGAAAAGCCGC
Source organism: uncultured Victivallaceae bacterium (assembly GCA_964402715.1). Classification (GTDB taxonomy): domain Bacteria; phylum Verrucomicrobiota; class Lentisphaeria; order Victivallales; family Victivallaceae; genus CALXOD01. The sequence continues at coordinate 162,137 of CAYODJ010000001.1, read as the reverse complement.
TCCGGCCGCCTCCACGGCAGATGCCCCCGCCGATGTTCCGGCAGACGTCGGAGCCGCCGATGACGCCGCCGCGCCGGCGGAGAACAGGCAGGCCGAGGACGCGGATTTCGGCGAAGTGTCCGACGAGGAGAAAGAGGACGAGGCGCAGACGGAATTTCAGCTGAACATCCCTCCCGCCGCCGAGGACGGCGCGCCCAACATGTTCGCCGCCGAGGGCGAACTCAATCAGGCGGAGCCCGATCCCGCGCTGGAAAGACTGTTTTCCGGCGATGCGCCAGCCGAAGACGAGCCCGAGACCAGCACGGCTTCCAACAGGAAAGCGGCGAAGCAGGGCATCAAGCATCTCGCAGGTCAGCCCAAGCTGGCTTCCGGTCAGGATTCTCTCGGAATCAAGGAGCTTGAGGGAATCTGGTCCGGAATCAAGCTGCCGGGTCTGTATTGAACCAACCAACCAACCAACAAGGAGAAGAAAATTATGTCTCTCGTGTTGAAGAATCGTGGAACGAACAGTTCGCTGTTCACACTCGGTGAAGGCTGCTTCGACAAGGTCAACACCGAGGCCGCCGGGCCCCGCGCTCCGTACGGAGTGCTGGGCGGCACAGTCGCCGCGCTGGATCCGAACAACCCCTACACGGTCGTCCAGGGCAACGGAGAAAACAACACCGCCGTCGGACTGTTTCTGAACAACGCGGAGGGTTCGCCGTTCGAGAACAGTCCGGCAGTCGGGAGCGGCAAGGTGGCCGTCTGTCAGAAGCAGGCTTCCGTCGAGGTCGACATCTATGAAGCCTTCGACTACAAGCCAGGCCAGTATCTGTACTGCTCCGGCAACGGCTACCTCACCGGCGTCAAATCCGGCAACGGGCAGATCATCGGAGTCGTCACCAAGGTTCCGACGGCTGCGGATCCGTTCCTCGGTCTGGACATGTACATCTAACAAGGAGGAATTGAGAAGATGAATTCCCTTACTCAGAAATACGCGGCCATCGAGAAGTTCGTACGCACTCCACGCGGCCGTCAGGTGCTCGCCTCGTCTCTGCAGGCTCCGCTGCGCGTGCAGCGCGACTACACCTCGGTCGGACGCAAGGCGTTCTACGTCGAGGCGCTTCCGATCGGCGCACTGCCGTACTACGACAAGGACATCGACGTCCATGCCTACATCGTCGGAGAAGAGGGCGACAACATCATCACCGTCTGCAAGGGCAAGCGCGTCATGGCGCCGCTGATCGAGATCACGGCTCAGCCGGAGATCCCGCTCACCGAGATCACCAACCGCCGCTTCGACGTGATCGAGCGCGCCGTTGCGAAAGGCACGGCGGACATCGGACGCGAGGAGGATCTGAAGGTCTTCGGATGCATCGACGCGCTGTGCGACGATCCGACCGCCCCCAACGCGGACATCACCGTTCCGGGCAACCTGACTCCGGCGGCGATGGCGGACGGATTCTCCGCGATTGAGCGCAACGATCTGCGCGTCGCCTACATCTTCTGCAACGCCCGCGACTTCACGGACATCCGCAAATGGGATCGCGACACTCTGGATCCGGAATCCCAGGGCGAACTGCTGAAGACAGGCGTGCGCAATTCGCTTTGGGGAGCGAAGATCGTGGTCAGCCGCGTCGTTCCGCAGGGTACGGTGTATCTGACCTGCGAACCGGAATTCTTCGGACGCATTCCGGTGCGTTACGATCTGACGATTCTCAGCGCGGACAATCCGAAAGCGCGGGTGGTCGGCTTCAGCATGTTCGAGCAGCTCGGTTTCCTGCTGCACAATCCTTACGGTGCGCAGCGCCTGAAGATTGCACGCAGCTGAGTCACAGCCGCCTGAGCAGCAAGCAGGTCGGGGCTTCGGCTCCGGCCTGCTTTTTTCAGTGTTCAGAAATGCGCGGCTACGGAGTCCATTTCCTGATAACGCAGGAAATTGCGGCGACAGTCAGAGACTGTTTGATACCGTGATCGATGAGAAGAAGGTCATGGATTTCCAAAGACATCCTGCGGAAAAGTGGAAATTTGCAAAAATGGCGGTTCATGATGTATTTTATCGCATCGGCGTAAGCGCAGGAAGACATGCGGGATAATCCGCTGTATGCATGCATCTTTCCCGAGAGTCTTGCATGCCGGTCCGGAAAAATTCCCCGAAATTTTTATACGCTTCATATACCTCCAGAGGAAATCCAGCGGACTTCCGGGAAAACCGGGGAAAATCTGCTGTAATTGCAGATGTCGGAAGTCGAAGCAGGCGGGCGAAAGAGCCGGAAGTGACGACAGGATCAGATAGAAATCCCCGAGAGAGGAGTTGACATTATGGAAAAGGAACAGAGAATTTCAAACAGGCAGCTCCTGAAAGAAATAGCTGGAGAACTCTGGGAGCTCATGAAGTACGAGGTGAAGAGCTCTATCCGTTCATTCAGATTTTTCATCTATGGACCTAATGACATCGTCAGGGGATTCTCACCGCTTTCCTGCATCGGAGGTGGAGTCAGTGAAGACGACCCGTTCTGGAAAGAGAGAATAGAGGCGGCCAGGAAGAAGAAAGAGGCAAAGAAGCAGAAAAGATGGAAAGAGGATAAAAGCCAGAGAATTTCAAACAGGCAGCTCCTGAAAGAAATAGCTGGAGAACTCTGGGAGCTCATGAAGTACGAGGTGAAGAGCTCTATCCGTTCATTCAGATTTTTCATCTATGGACCTAATGACATCGTCAGGGGATTCTCACCGCTTTCCTGCATCGGAGGTGGAGTCAGTGAAGACGACCCGTTCTGGAAAGAGAGAATAGAGGCGGCCAGGAAAAAGGAAGAAGCAAAGAAGCAGAAAGGATGGAAAGAGGATAAAAGCCAGAGAGTTTCAAACAGACAGCTTCTGAAAGAGATAGCGATTGATCTCTGGGAGACCATGAAATGCGAATGGTGGAGCTTCATAGGTTCGATCAAATTTACTCTTCATGGACCTAATGACATCGTAAAAGGCATCTCACCGCTTTCCTGCATCGGAGGTGGAGTCAGTGAAGACGACCCGTTCTGGAAAGAGAGAATAGAGGCGGCCAGGAAAAAGGAAGAAGCAAAGAAGCAGAAAGGATGGAAAGAGGATAAAAGCCAGAGAGTTTCAAACAGACAGCTTCTGAAAGAGATAGCGATTGATCTCTGGGAGACCATGAAATGCGAATGGTGGAGCTTCATAGGTTCGATCAAATTTACTCTTCATGGACCTAATGACATCGTAAAAGGCATCTCACCGCTTTCCTGCATCGGAGGTGGAGTCAGTGAAGACGACCCGTTCTGGAAAGAGAGAATAGAGGCGGCCAGGAAAAAGGAAGAAGCAAAGAAGCAGAAAGGATGGAAAGAGGATAAAAGCCAGAGAGTTTCAAACAGACAGCTTCTGAAAGAGATAGCGATTGATCTCTGGGAGACCATGAAATGCGAATGGTGGAGCTTCATAGGTTCGATCAAATTTACTCTTCATGGACCTAATGACATCGTAAAAGGCATCTCACCGCTTTCCTGCATCGGAGGTGGAGTCAGTGAAGACGACCCGTTCTGGAAAGAGAGAATAGAGGCGGCCAGGAAGAAGAAAGAAGAGCGGGAAAAGAAGAGGAAAAAGTTCAAATGGTGCTCTAAATGACTCTAACTAAAGACAGGTCTTGCAACGATATCTGGATAACTAAACCTTATATCCGGTTCCATTTTGTATATCAACAACTCTCATGGGGAGGATTCCAGAATGGAACTTGCTTTTTATTATGATTTTGATGATGAGGAATTGAAGGCGGCGACTTTATCTGATGCGATAGCCGCCCGCATAGTTTTCGCCAGCAGCGGCGATTATGGAAGATTGAAAAACCTGCTTAAAGGCGGGGAAATCAGTGTCTCTTCAACTGTTTCAAATACGGCATTGTATAATTGGCTTCAGCGCAAAGGTCTTTCAATTTACAACAAGTTTATTAAAAACAATTGGAAAATGAAGAAAATCATCAAAGATGCGATGATTAAAAACAACAAACTAGATTTTGGATGGACGATTCTCAAAGGTAAAGGTCATTATACAAGTCTGACTACGGGGGACGAAACAGAAGATGATTCCACACTGTTGATTCTGAGAGACACCCCGATAGAAGTGATAGAATCAATCGCTACAGGACTATGTAAGGAATTCCACCAGGAGAGAGTGTCATGATTGTAAACTATGAAAACAACGACAGTTATATTTGGGGGAAAAGAAGGAAATGACTTGATTCCCACCTATCCGGCGCTTGCAGACTTCCTTTGCAATAGACACGGAATCATCTCCCTTATTATCTCCCTTATTCCCAACCTCCCGCAACGACGCTCTAAACAGCTGCTCGTAACATACGGTCGATCGGCCGTATCGTTTCCCTGCTCCGCAGGTCGTCCCGCAAGATGCGGGCGATACGGCATTCCCTCCGACTGATTGCCAATTATTGCCCGCACACTCTTTCACTGCCGGAATTCGGAGGGATACTTGAAATCTCCGGCAACATACTTGTCATCGAACAATCCGGCCGCTATCGCCGGAGTGCAAGTCATTATTCGGATTAATTGAGACTTGACTACGGACAATTGAGGAATTGCTCGTATATTTCATCATAGGAGATCTCCATGATCTCCGCCAGACGGGAGAAGCATCTTTCCCGAACAACGGAATCTCCCGTGCCGATGATCCTTGCAATGTCTTTGTGGGCGTCGAGAGCCTCGAATAGCTCATAGAACGTCACATTCGGGCGGATGTATTCGGCCTCGCTGTCATCCGGGTATGCTTTGGAATACCATTTCTTGATGGATTCGTCGGCGATGATCCGCTGTTGACGGATGGCTTCCAGTTCATCAGGATCCGTTACGAGCATTCCGATCTTCTTCATGATCAGCGTCCTTTCGCCTTTCTCGGGAGAACCTTTCCCCGTTTACACAGATATATGAAGCGTCTCCCGAAAATCCCGAATTTTCCGGAAATCCAAGATATGCATTCAAACCGCGTGACAGTCCTCAGCCCAGTAGTAGTAGGTGTTTTGCCGAGATCATGAGTCAAGACGGTCTCCTGCCGGAACTCTCTGCAAAACGCTGTGGCTATCTCTTCGATTACAGACATTGGAGTATTGTGCATGACTATCTGATAACAATTATCGCCGGAATATTTTCCCGTCTCTAAACTTTGGTATTTGCCTTTGCCGGCTTTCACTATTCTCCACCCGAAATTCAATATTCCATTTTTCAAGAATGCTTTTTCAATAATTCTATTCATTCTGCCTTTTGTAAAGAATCTATTCAGAATGAAAAATCCTGTCCTTTTAAGCCAATTGTACAGTTTTTCATTTGAGACGGTTGTGGATACGATGATTTCACCGCCAGGAAGTAAATCAATGACTCTCCTTGCGGCAGTAAAAATACGAGTAGCTATCACATGAGCCAGAGATGCCGCTTTCGGCGTCCCTTCGTCAAAATCAAAGTAAAAATTCAGTTCCATTTTGTGACTCTTTCTCGTCAGTGAGAAAATTCTTCACAAAATGGAACTGAAAATAAAGAATGCTCTTTATTTCAATCTTCCTTTTTTGCATCCTCGTTTTCTGTTTCGTCTTCGGATTGTTCTTTTTCTTTGTCTATGCCGTCTCCCCATTTCTTCTTAAAGTCAGGATCGGTGACATAGGGACCCAGCGTGCACAAAGGGCGGAAGTTTTTAGCAGCCTTGTCCGGTCCGTGAATGCTGAATCTGATTGAACCGACAAAGAACTTCCATTTATACACAATTTCAGTCCAGATGATGTCCGCCCAGTCTTTCAAAACCTCGCTCCATGGAACCTGCTGATTCTCTTCCATTTCCAAATCCTTTCCCGGCTGTTCAGAGTCCGCCATACGCCGGCTGATTCTGCCTCATTCTATTCGACTCCTCGATCAGCTGCAGCTCCCTCTCCTCCTCCGCCCGGGCTTCCGCACAGACTTCCTCATAGCCGTCGTAGGCCTCGCCGATCCGGGGTCCGTCCCATTCGCCGTAATAGGAGGGACCTCCGGAAACGTGGCAGTCGTGAATGTCCTGAACCGCCATGGCCGCGAAGTCATCGTACCCCCTGATCGGACGATCGTTGTCTCCGCTCCTGCTCCGGAGGGCGACCTTGATGATCTTGATGTCGTCCATCAGGCCGTTTTTCCCTTCGGTATAATCGAATTCCACAATCAGACTGTGGGAATCCATCTGGACATCCGCGAAACTGATCATAATCCTCTCCCCCGGTTTCTGAAAGTTTACTTTTCGTAAAGGAATCTTGTCCTGTCACACCTATATATGAAGCGTCGGAAGTTTTTCCGGTTTTTTCGGTGTTCCCTACTCCACATCGACACTGCGGAAGAATCCGGGCACCACATCGTCCACGGCGTTTCCGACCGCTTCGCCGGGACAGAAGTCGTACGGACTCTCGTATTCTCCGGCGCTGTATCGGAAACGACTTTCCAGTTCCCTGACGGTTTGCGCGACTCTGGAGCATTCTTCATGATTCCGGCATATCAGGATGATCTGCGGCTCTCCGGAGTAATCGCTGCGTTTCGACACTTTCACGGGAAAATCGAACAGCCTCTTGCAGACCGCGATCCAGTTTGCCTTGACGGACTTTTTCGGATCAAGATAGCCGAATTCTTCAGAAACTTCCCGGGCAAGTTTCCTTTTCTGTTCCTCGCGCTCCCGGGCACGCTCGGCTTCGTCGGCCTTTTCACGGGCTTCCCTGGCGAGACGCTCCTGTTCAATCTCGTCTCTGAACATCTCACGATATCCGTCCCTGACCAGAATGTAGCGCGGGTAGTCGTATCCCTCCGCGTCCGCAAAGACGAACTTCCCTCCGTCGGAAATGACAAGCGTCACCAATGTGTAGAAATACCTGTGGAAATCGTCTTGAGGATAGTGCGCCTTAAGTTCCTCTCCGGATTCGAAGACGTCGGAATCACTGCCGCCCTTCCCGAATTCAAAACTGTTGGAGAAAAGTTCCTCGTCGCTGCAGTGCACGATCTTTTCAATCTTGCAGAGCACTCCGGCGGAGTAGAATCCTTCGGCGACGGCATCCTCGATCACTCTGATCATGCGGTTGCCGTCGTTTTTGAGATTGCACATGGTAAGGTAGAGGAAATCTCCGACCCTGAGATCGGACGCGGGTTTGAACGTGTTTCTTCTGGCTTCCGCCTTTTGAGATTTGAGAATTTCGATGTTCATGGTCGTCTCCCCTTTCGGTGTTCCCGGAATCCGGCTTTCCGTATCTGTTTCTATATGAAGCGATCGAGAAAATTCCGGATTTTCTGGAAATCCATGATTCAGATCCCCCGCTGCGGATCTCCTCCCGTGCCGTTCCGGATTTTGACTTCCCTGCGCGTACGGAGTCGCGACTTCATGCTCTCCACAGCTTGTAGCTGCCCGCGCCGACATCGCGGATCAGTGCCGACTCCTGATGAAAATCTCTGCAGAGCCCGGATGCTATGCGTTCCGCCGTCATGGCGGAGATGCCGTCCAGCGTGATTCTGAGGCAGCGGCCGGCGATTCCGAAATTGAGTTCCGGATCCGCACAGCCGCATCCGACGCTCTTCAGTACCCGGAACGGATACCGTTCCCCAGTCGTATTGGCGATGATCGCGCCGATCCTGCGTTCGACGCCGAGCAGATTCATCAGCGAGAACGCGAGACTCCTGATCCGGCCGTACAGACCGGATCCGGTCACCCTGATCGCCACCGTGATTTCGAAACCGGACACCGTGTCGTTTCCCATCCGTCAGATCCTTTTCTGTTTAGACGACGCTCGCCGTCGTGGAAATCAGAACAGTTCCACTCTCACGTAATGCAGAGCGGGATCGGAATATGCCAGAACGTCCCTTGCGAACGTCCTCAGATCATCGGGGACGTCCTGCCCGCAGGAGTCGTCCCGCACCGATTCCAGAACATGTCTGTCAAGTTCATAGACGTCACCGCTGATGGTGCTCCACTGCACGACGTCCGCATACGGAGGATAGCTCTGTATGCGCCGGAGCATCTTGTCGAATTCGTCCGCATAGTAGGTGGTTCCGTATTCGACGACGTACTTTTTCACGACATGCGCTCTGAATCCCATGATCCCTGCCCTCTGATTGATTTCATCTGCATACGTAATCCCGTGAAAATCTCCCGAAAAACATCGGCGAATCTTCCCGGTTCCGCTTTCTATATGAAGCGTCTGCGATTTTTTCGGAAAATCCGGCATCGCCGTGTCGCATGCCTGATGAGTTCCGCCGTCCAGGCGTTCTGCGTTTGCGCAAGACGTGTTTAATGATGAAACAGGGAGGAAAGTCTAGAACAGGATTTCAGATATCCTGTTCTGGACATTTTTTCTTTGGGAAATTGATCTGACGATTCAAAGATTTTTCAGAAAATCAATCTCTTTTTTGATTGCCGCTTCAATACCTGGAAGGCTTTTGAGTATATTCGAAAGAGCTTTGAGAATCTCGTTTTTCTCTCTCTCATTGCCTTCTAGAAATCTTTTGTGACGAATGCCGTTCAGAATAGAACAGCAGACATCGTACACTGTCCCTTTTTGTTCGTAGTATTTGTCAATGTGGATGTCAGCCTCGTCTCCCTTGTAGAAACTGGTAAGTTCATCATTAATTCCGGCATTAAGAGACTTGGCGATTTTTACAAGTTCTTCAGCAACCATACGTCTGTTCATTTTTCAAGCCTCCTTCTTCCGTCAGTAAATCGGTCTGGTATAGGCGGGAGAATATTCCCCGCCGGAGTTACGCGCTTCCAGGTGGCGTTTGGCCTCGCTGATGATTTCAGGAGCATCTTCCTGAATGTAGTCGTATGTGAACTCCTCGGGCAGCGCGGACTCGTCGCCCGTGGCTATGGCCTCGAGGATGTCGTTCGGACAGTTCTTGTTCTGAACAACGAACAACGGCACGTTGAGATCCTCGTCCATCAGCGCGTTGTACAGTTCCTGCTCGTCCTCGTTCGGATTCTGGGCGTACGCCTCACGGACGAACGGATGGGTCATGCCGCCGTCGACGTTTTCCATGTCGGATTTGAATTTACGCAGCTCGCTGCCGGAAAGCGACGCTATGGTCTCCCGGTTTTCCGGAGTCGTGAACTTGTCCCAGTCCCAGAAGCTTTCGCTCTCTTTGTAGACGCTGTTCATGGATTCATAGAGCGACTTGACGCGTTTCTTCTGCGCGTCATGCCCGGAACGCCCTCCCTCGGTCTTCGGTTTCGCCTTGTCTCCGTCGGATTGCTCCTTGACTTTGCTCCATCCTTTTTCGGTCTGATGGTAGCCGCCTCCCGGATGCTTCTCATGCTTCGGATCGTAGATGTAGTCGGACGATGCGATGAGTTCTCTGGCTATCGCCATGACCTGCCGGGCCGCTTTCAGATTTTTCTGATTCATGATTTGACCTTTCGGTAATAAGTTGCTCACACCGGTGCGGGTATCTGGAATAAGAGCGATTATAACGGCGTCGCTCATCCTCTCGCCATCGCGTCGCGCCATGCATTCAGGAAATCGTGCATCGCACCGCAGATCTCCGAACGCATTTCGGACTGCCGCTTCTTCAAGTTCATCTGATATTCCAGCGCCTCGACGTCATATTGAAGATCTCTGATGCCGAACTTGAGATCGCCGATCAGCTCCTCGGCGTCATGGAATTTCTCGTATACGTCCCAGAAGAATCTGTCGCCTTCCTCGTATCCGAGGACGTTGTAGATTTCCAGCGGAGATACGTTCTTCAGATCTATGTTCCTCTCTTTCGCGACGCCGATGCGTATGATGTTCCTTCTTTTCAAAATCGCGATGCGATCCCGCAGCTGTCTGATTTTCCTGTTCTTGGCTTCGATCTGGGACTGGATTTTCTGGATTTCATCGTCGTGCTTCATTTCTGCGCTCCTCGCTTCTGGTTCTCAGGGCCGCCTACGCGTCTCCCTTCACCGAATATCTGAAGCGTCGGAGAAATCTCGGAAAAATTTTGAATATTCCGGTTTGTCCGCCACGCGGCCCGGGCGCGGAATCGTCCGCTTCCGACGGTCGTCGGCCCGATCATACCCGCCTCCGCGCGGAGCATCCCGCGTCTCCCGGTTCATGCGGCGAAATCTTCACGTTCCGCCGGCATGGGAAACCATGCGCCGACACGGCTCCGGTTTCCGGAAGCGGAATGTCTTTCAGCGGATTTTCTATAATATAACCGCTGTTTTGACATATGATAAGGTATTTCAGTCAAAAATAAAGTGAATTTTCCCGCGACGCGCTTTGCCGCCGGACATTTATACTCCGCCGATTTTCAGACGAGAATCAGAATCATCCGGAGTCCGGGAACATGCCGAAACAATATCTACAGACGCAGGACATCTTCAACCGAGTGTTCAGAAACCGCAGCGGCGCTCTGCGCACGTCCATGGGGTACTATTCCACGCAGGACTACATGAACGCCGTCTTCGATCCCGGAAAGGACGCGCTGCGCGTGCACGCGGACGGAGCCATGCTCAGCATGGTAGCCAGCGCGGACGAGCTCCCCGCCGACGCGGAAGTCAGCTCCGTCTGTCCCGTGGTCCCCGGCGACGGCCGCATATATTTCTACCGCTATGACAACGACGAGTGGACGCTGCTGAAGACGGGCGGCGAGGATCTGAACGAAATCTGGGAATATGTGGGCAGAGACGACGGAAGCGGTCTCAGCGGACGCGTGAAGAACGCCGAGGATTCCGTGAGACAGCTGCGGGAGAGCGCGATCAGCGTCGCCGGCGACGGAGCGATCGCCGTCGCCGCCGACGGCGCCGACAGGATCGTCACGCTGAAGCTTGATGCCGCCGAGAAAGTCCTTGCACAGTCCGACGACGGTCTGAGAACCGCAGTGCAGCTGAAAGCTTTCACGGACGGTCTCGGCGCGAACATCAGCAGGGAATACGCCCTTGTGGGCGGCGACGGGGAGACGGAACTGGGAAGCCGCATCCAGATAGAGAAGGATCGCTTTCTGAGCAGCGCCGCCTACGACGCCGACAGCCACAGACTGACGTTCAACTTCAATCTGGCCGACGGCACGTCCTCGGCGACTTCGGTCGATCTTAACGGCCTCGTGGACGTGTACACTGCGGGCGACGGTCTTTCAAAAGACGGCGGCAGCTTTTCCGGAAAAGTCGATCCCGGCAGCGAGAAATTCCTGACGGTAGGTCCCGACGGCTTCAGAGTATCCGGAGTTCAGGAAGCCGCCGCCTCCGCTGCGGCGGAGGCTGCAGAGTCGGTCCGGGCGTCTCTGGAGACGGCTGTGCAGCTGGTCTCCGTCACGGTGAAAATCGGCAGAGGCACTTCCGGACAGTGGAGTTCGGAAACCATTCCCGGACGTGTGATGCACGTCAGCGACGCTCGAGGCGTGATCTATCCGGAGATCAGGTACAGCTCGGACGCGACGGACTGTACCACCACGCTTTCCGCCGATTTCGGCTCGAAGCCGCTGACCGAGGATGAAACATGGCACGTGGTGTACGCGAAACCCGTCGAGTCGGTCGCCGTGAGCGGGTCTGCCGACGGGAATCCCTAGCGCATCGGGCGCCGCAGGCATGCATGCGGCGCAAGACCGCTCACAGACCGCGCACGTCTCTCCGCCGCCCCGGGAGCGTCTTCCCGTCATCGATGACGGTCTGCCGAACCGCAGCCGCACGTGAGCGGGAAGAATCTTTTGCGGTTGTTATTTTCCGCGCATTGTTACATAAGTTCAACTTAAGGAGCCGGATGCCATGTCCTTCTTCACTCAGCATGGAAACATCAAGTTCGTCGGAGACTGGAAGATAGCCGACGCGGAATATTCGCTTCTGGAACGGATAAAGCCCGTTCTGGACGCGGGCGTGTTCACCGTCAGGAGCGCCGAGGGAGACGACGCCATCACCGGCGGCGTCACGCTCAGGACACAGGACGGCTGCGTTCTGCATTTCGACACGGAGAACAGAACCGTCACCATCGGCGTGGACGGCTACGACGAACTCAGAGCCGGAATGCACGATCACGCCAACAAAACCGATCTGGACATGATCGGCGAGCACGTCTCCGACAAGGGCGCCGCGACGTTCAGAAACATGGCCGACGGCGGCAAGATGGCGTTCACGAACGCCTCCGGAGTGACGAGCTGCGTCTCCCTCACCGACGGAAGCGACAGACGGCATATCCAGATGTACTCCCATGATCCGAACGGAAGCTGCACGCGTGTCGCGATCAATCCTGACGGGGTCTACTACGCCGATTCCGACGGCGACGACTTCGCCGACGGCAACAGAATCGCGAGAATCAAGGATCTGAAGAACGCCACGATAGAGCTCAGCGAGGAGCAGAAGCGGATGCTCAAAGGCGAGCCCGGCGTTCAGGGCCCGGCGGGATCCGACGGGAAAAGCGCGAAGATAGGCGCGATCACCGTCGAGACCGAGACGGCGGAGGACGGCGAGGCCGCAGTGGAAGTCGCTGCGAACGATTCCGTCGACGAGACGACGGGCGACAACACCAAGAATCTGACGTTCAAGTTCAGAATCCCGAAAGGCGACAGAGGCGACGCCGGCCCGGAGGGACCTGCGGGCAGAGACGGGAAGATCGGCGAGGTGACCGTCACGGTGAACACGCTGGAGAGCGCCGACGGAGCCGCCTCCGGAACCGCCGAGGTCACCGACGACGGCGAAACGGGAAAGCAGAACATGACGTTCACTTTTTCGCTGCCCAGAGGCCCGCAGGGCGAACAGGGTGTGAAAGGCGAGGACGGGAAAGACGGCGATCCGGGCCCGCCCGGAGCGCAGGGCGAAGCCGGGGCGCCCAACGTGCTTTCGATCGGCACGGTGGAGTTCGTCGATTCCGCCGAGGAAGGCGCGGTCACCGTCGAGGGCGAGTCGCCGGTGCAGAAGCTCAGCTTCAAAATACCGAGAGGCGAACCGGGCGCGGCGGGTCAGAACGGACAGCCGGGCGAAAAAGGCAGAGATGCGAAGATCGGCAATGTCACAGTGACCGTGACTACGGCCGAACCGGCCGGATCGGCTTCGGGCAGCGCAAGTGTCACCGACGGCGCGGACGGCGCACAGGATATCGCTTTCACGCTGCAGCTGCCGAAGGGCGAACAGGGCGATCGGGGAATTCAGGGAGAAAACGGGAAAGACGGCGTCTCCGCAGGTTTCGGAAAGCCGACGACGTCGGTGCAGACGCTGGAAGCGGATCAGAACGCCACCGCCGAGGTCACGGTCGACGAAAATTCCCCGGATACGGCAAAGGTTTTCCAGTTCAGTTTCGGGATACCGAAAGGAGCGCGGGGAGACGGCGGCGCGGAGACCGTATCGGTGCGCAAGCCTCCTCTGCTCTTCACCTGCCCGGAGAACGAGAAGGCGCTGTATCTGATTGTGGAATACGCCGAGGCGGACGCGGAAGAGCCGACGTACCGGACGCTTGTTGACACAAGGCTGACGCAGAACATTCACGAAGTGTACTGCAACGCCGGCGGAGGATGGGTCAGGTTCGTCACCGGAAACACGGACGGAATCGAATCTCCTTTCGGAGGCTGGCCCGTCATGGTCGATACGGCGAATGTTTCTGAAATAGACGCATCGAAGCTGTACTACATCCGATACCGCTGGGCGATCCGGAACGGCGGGGACATAGACCCGACCGCATGGGTTGACAGTGTGGACGATTCCGATTACACGTTCTCCGACTGGTATCACATGGTATACCCGTGCGCCACGGAAGCTCCTGTGAGCTCAGGCCCGTCGACACCGCTGCCGTCCGTGTCGGATCTGAAAGAGAACAGCGTGCTGTTCTTCGCGGACGGCAGGTATACGGCGATCACTCTGGAAGAGCTTTCGGAGAAACTTGACGCCGTGAAACAGGCCGGAGCCGCCAGGACGTCCGGGACGGCACCCGCCGCTGAATGACGCGCGGATTCAAGAGCCGGAATGTCGGAGACTGAGTTTCATCTGAAAAGTCAGACGACCGGCGGATCCGCCGAATCACGCTGCGAGAAGGAATTCTGACGCGCATCGCGTGATCACACGCTGAATCATACTGTCAGGCCGCGACCGTCCTCGGAAGCGTCCCGAGCACGGCGCCCGCGCCGGAACACGCGCCACGCTTCGGCCTGGAGAAAGGTCAATGCGCTCCCCTGCCCCGGGAAAATGCGCCGTCCTCCGGGGGAAATCCCCGCTTACGCATTTCCGACGTCACGAGACGCGGCAAAAGAAAGTCCGCCGTTATTTGCTGGCCTAATATTGGAAAGCTGTTTTCAAACGTCCAGGGCAAGGAGAGTTCAGCAGTGGAAGATTTTTCGTTCACGGCGGACGATCTGACCGAGGGCAGACTGCTTGTGCGGGACGCCGTCGTCGGAGGATTCGCGCTGGAGGATTCGGCGGGGAATCTAGTGTTAGCCGCGCAGCGGAGAGTGTCCGACGGCGTGGAGGCGGATCTCGCCGGAGCCGTCGTCTCCGGGACATGGAAAGTGCGCTTCTTCCACGGCGAGGCGGGCAGAAACACCACCGGCGGACTGACTGCGGCGGAAGCCGTCATGTACGCGCTGACGTTCGGGTGAACTGAATGAACATAACCAATCATCATGTGAAGACGGACGGCGGCGTGGAGACGCTGGTTCTCACGGGAAGCGGCGGTTCCACCGTGATAAAGAGTCTCGAACTGATCTCCGGCTCCGACGCCGCCGTGGTCGACGTCGTCCGCAAAGACGCCGACGACGCCGAATACGGCAGGATCAGGGTCAACCTGACCGCGTACAACTATGTGATGCTGTGGGAGGGATTCGTCGTGATTCCGAACGGACACAAGCTGTATGTCAGCTCCGACAGCCACCTGATCGAAGCCGTCGCGAACGTGGTGGAGTTATGATCAAGAGCATCAGAAGCGATTCGGACGCGCGGAGCGCCGGATTCAACGAGTTCGGCAAGGTGAGTTCCTTCCGTTCTCTGGAAGACATGTATGAGGAAAGAGATAATCAGCCCGGAAGTTGAGACGAGGATCCCCGACGCGCCGTCCTGCCGGATCGACTCCGGCTGTTCGGCCGACGGAACCAGATTCGCCGACAGGGTCGGCAACACTTTCGACTGCGGAAGCGGAATCAGCTTCTGGACGGACGGCATATCCGACGGCGTTCTGGTTCTCGACAGAAGTCCGATCAACGCGGAGAGATTCTCGATGAGCATCTGCTTCACCGGCCGGACGCGGTATCCACTCGTCTTCGGCGACAGACTGACCGGAGGGCTCTGGCTGGAGCTGGATGACGCCGCGTACCGCTTCAGCAGCGGCGAAGGAACAATGTTCTCGCATCCCCGCGAGGAGCATTTCACTTTCGCGCTGACGAAGGACGGTTCCCGATACCGCTTCTTCCACGACGGAGTCGGCGTTTCCGAATCGAGCTGCGCGTATGCCACGACATACCGCACGACCGTGACGATCGACAGCGGCGCCCGGCTGGTGAATCTGCTGATGTACGACAGAATCCTGTCGGACGCGGAGGTGGCGGATCTGTATCGCTGCGACTTCCGGGGATCGCTCGGACTGGATCACCTGGGATTCCGGAACACGGTGCAATCATTCAACCAGGCATGACACGATGACGATCCTGAGAATAGGCGGAGCCAGCAGTCTGGACGGGCGGAAGTTCTTCGCGTCGGACGATCTGACGTACGATGACGACGCTCTATTCTGGAAGAAATCCAGAGTGCTGACCGAGGCGGACTTTCCCGTATCCGACGGGACGACCCCGGAGCAGATCGCGGACGCCGTGCGGAAGTCGCACGCGCATGCCAACATGGACGCGCTGGAGAAGCTGTCGGATTCCGGAGGGAGACTCACCTACGACGGCATAGAAGTCGGCAGCGGCAGCGTGAAGAGCGTCAACGGCGTGACTCCGGATGAAACGGGCGACGTCGAAATCGAAACCGGGGGCGGATGCCTGCTTCCCCCTCCCGGTTCCGTCCCGGAAGACCTGACGGGCAATCCCGTGGTGTTTCTCGGGAGACCGGTCGAGGACTGTACGCTGCTGCTCATGCACTTCGACGACGAGACATACAGTGACGAGACGGGACTGAACCGACCGCAGGCGCTGGAGGCGACGCCCAGCATCGTCGCCGGCAGGTTCGGAAACGGCATTCATGCGGACACCTGCTCCGGCGGAAAACATGCGCTGAAGATCCCGTGGTCGGACGCCTTCCGCGCCGACGCATGGACGCTGGAATTCTTTGTGAAACTGGATTCGCCGATGACGGCGCTAGAGCAGACGCTCCTGTCGTTCGGAGAAGACGGCGGCGGCTTCCGGATCATGATGCGCGTCGCCGGAGACGGTTTCTATTTCGAAAACGGAGACAGGACGTACTCCACGTTCAGGGATGATCCGAACGCGGATCAGTGGTACTTTCTGGCGGTGCAGTTCGACGGAACCCGCACCAGACTCTACGAGGACGGTGCGCTTCTGGTCGACGCCGAATGCGTTCCCGACGTCTCGGGACGGGATCTGTTTCTGCTCGACGGCGCCCGGGCCACCATCGATGAACTGCGCTGGACGAAAGGCCTGCGCTATCCCGAAGGCGACGTGCCGGTGCCGGCGGAACCGTTCGACCTCATGCGGAGCGGTTATCAGGTTTCCAGAAAGAGCTTCGCCGAGCTGGGCGGAGGCGGCATCGCTTTCGACCAGCTGACCGACGAACAGAAAGCGGAGCTTAAGGGAGAACCCGGCAGAGACGGCGCGTCCGCTGGGTTCGGGACGCCGGAGGCGACGGTGGAGACGCTGGAGCCGGGACGGGACGCGACCGTGTCGGTGACCGCCGAGGGCGACGACTCCGCCAAGGTCTTCGTCTTCAGATTCGGCATACCGAAAGGCGATCCGGGCGTTTCCGACGCGCCCGGCGCGTCCGACGGACGGCCGACGCGGAAGTGCCCGCTCATGTTCACCTGTCCTGAAAGCGAATCGGCTCTGCATCTGGAAATCGAATACAGCGAGACGGACGGCGGCGGAGGCGGATTCAGGCCGCTGCTGAAATCCTCCGACGCCGGCAGCGGCGGAGGGAAAGTCAGAGGCTACACCGGCGACGGCTGGGTCGCCTGCCCTGAGAAAGGGTTCGGCAGCAGCTTCGGAGGCTGGCCCGTCATGGTCGATCTGACGGAGGTCTCCGAAATCGACGCGTCGAAACTGTATTACATCCGCTACAGATGGGTGATCAGGGCCGACGCGGATCCGACCGGCGATCCGTCGGCGTCGAATGAAGCGGCCGACATAGCCTCCGACTGGTACGGCATGATCTATCCCTGCGCCACCGAGGCGCCGGTGAGTCCGGAACCGTCGACGCCGCTGCCGTCCGCCGACGGAATCGAGGACGGCTCCGTGCTGATGTTCGAAAACGGCGGATACCATGCGCTGTCACTGGCGGAGCTGAAGAGGAGACTGGATACGGTGACGGCGTGACTTTCCGCCGCAGACGGACAGCCCGGCGGGATACCTGATATGGCAACGAGGCGACGGCCACGTCC
Organism: uncultured Victivallaceae bacterium; assembly: GCA_964402715.1. Taxonomy (GTDB): domain Bacteria; phylum Verrucomicrobiota; class Lentisphaeria; order Victivallales; family Victivallaceae; genus CALXOD01. The sequence goes on along the minus strand of CAYODJ010000001.1, from coordinate 144,658 downwards.
GTCCTTCGTCCAGCGAGTTCTGAAAACCGTTCATTCCTCCAGTCGTGCTAAGACTGTTTCTCTTTTCTTTTGAAATATTCTTTACGATTTCCATGAAATGCGCATACATTTCGCCGCCGGAACTTCCCTGCCGCAGAATTCGGGACAATGCTATTTTTTCGTCGAAAATTTTTTCCTCTTCATAAAGCAGATGCAGCCGCTCCGTCGAAGATGAAGACGAAGAACGGGTTGCAGGTGACACACATATCATCGGTTGAAGAAAATGCCCGGGGGACACGATTATGGAAGTGAACGAGCATGAAGGCGACAGTGACTATGTGATCGTTGACGGTCAGAAAGTGGATGCAGTCTTCTGGAAGTATCTGAATGAGACTAAAAGCATCAGCAAAACTCTGGATCTTGTACATGAATGGAACATGGCTCATGGCGGATGCAAAGGGTTGATATGCACCAACGACTATCATGAAGCCGAACTTGAGCGTGACACGCTCGTAGAGCGTATCAAGGAATACGGCCTCGACATGGATGATTTCAAAGAGACGATCGAGGAGTACGACAGGTGGGTTGCAAAGCTGAAGCGTCGTGAGGAGGGACGTGCGACCGTAGAAGATGAGCTCGAGGATGAGGCGGAGCGGGTGAATCTCGGCATATTCGCAGCCGATTTGGACGACGAAGGCCTTGATTATGACGATCCTTATGTTCTTAAAAAGATTGAAGCCAGAATGGCCGCGAAAAAGAAAGGATTGAGGAAAAATGGAAAAGCATGAGAGCGAAAATGGCAACGAGTACGTGATCGTCGACGGGCAGAGAGTGAACGCAATGTTCTGGAAATTCCTGAATGAGACGGGGAAGCTCAGCGAAACCATGCGTCTCATGGATGAATGGACCAACTCCCATGGAGGTTCCAAGTATGTCCTCTGCACCAACGACTATCATGAAGCCGAACTTGAGCGTGACACGCTCGTAGAGCGTATCAAGGAATACGGCCTCGACATGGATGATTTCAAAGAGACGATCGAGGAGTACGACAGGTGGGTTGAGGAATTGAAACGTCACGAAGAGGGCCTGGATGACGGTTCTGACGATCTTGACGACGAACCGCAAGAGGATCTTGCGAAATTCGCAGCTGATTTGGACGACGAAGGCCTTGATTACAACGATCCGTATTTTTTGAAGAAAGTCGAGGCCAGAATGGCAGCAAAAAAGAAAGGGCTGAGAAAATGAGACATATCGTCGCTTACGATGAATCCGGCTATACCGGCGAATACGAGTATCGCTATGATCCCACGCACAGCAATCGGCCGAAAGGCGGAGGCTGGTATCTGACAAGACACGGCTGGGCGAGAGGCAGCAGTCGTACAAGAGGCCATATTCCAAGCAATCCAATCAAGACCCCGTCCGTTGTAAAGGCTTCTCCAGAACATCGGATGAAGATTGCGAGATGCAGCAAGAGCATCAACACTTTCGTTTCTTCAGGCGTCGCCAACTGTTTCTCCGCATCAGACGAAGTCGTCAGGCAGCTCGGAGATCACAGAAACAGTTTCAGAGAGATAGACGATTTGATTCTTGGATACGCCGACAGGGAAAAGCCTAAGGTCTCCCATCATCTCTCTGCCATAATGGGCTACCTGTTTCATCTGAGTCCGGATTTCCGCAATGACAGGAAACCTATACCTAAATATTGCGAAGAAACAGTAAGTCAAATGATGAAATACATTGCTAACGAGCAGGAAATCATCCGCATGAGCGGCCTCGTCAATGAAGACGACACAATCACTCTGTTTCGAAATACTGATAATACCCAGTTCCGTGCCAATGGATACGGATCGTCGGACAATATTTCATACAGAGGAAACAATTTCGAAAGCTGGAGCACGAACCCGGGACTGAAGTTCACTCCGGACGGGACAAGGAAAAGCAAGGTCATGGCAAGAGTGCCGCTCCATGCCTGCATAGCGTCCTGTATCGGCAGACGTGAAAGACCTTTCATGTTCAAGCATCGCGGAGAGTGCGAGGTGATGGTCTGCGCCGCTTTCATCAGAAACGTCACCTACGTCGGAGATTCATACGGGATCAAACTGCCCCATGTCAGGGAAACCTATCTGGAGGAAGCCCGCTCCAACATGCAGCGTTTCACCGGCCGTGACGACGACAGGAAGGCTTCTCGCCCTTTCAATCGGAGACGCGTGGCTCGGGAGCTGTTAAGAATAGTCAGAGAAATCATCGAATTGGAAGAATCATGAAAAAAACCGCTTCCATGAGACCCGCAGCCGGATTCCCTCGCTTCATGCCGTGCTCGTAAAGCCCATGATGCCCATGGATGAGCGTTTTTTTTCGTTCTGTCGAGGGAACATGTCCGGGCCGCGCTCCGAACGGCGTCATGCCCCGAACGGCTCGTCCGCATAATGTTCCAAATCCCAAATTCTGCATCGGATTACGCGTGATGCGTCCGGGAAAGCCGTCGTTCCGCAATCTGTTCCGATGCTCCTCGTGAAATTCGCATAAGACAGCGTCTCCGTCACACCGGATTCTCCAAAGACAGCTGTCCGTCTCCCGGCTTCATCGCCGACGGTTTCTGCTCGCCGCAGCCGCCTCCCCTCGCACGATTTCAAAGCGCGGCTTTATTTTCTCCCCACTTTCAAAAGCAAATCACTTCCAACCGTCTGAAACAGGGAGTCACAATCATGCGCAGATTGAAACATCTGCTCACCGCGCTGACGCTAGGAGCTTCGCTCATGGCTTCGGCATGCTGGTTCGGAGGCAACTACACCGGACATCTTGAAGACAACTACATAGCCTATCTTTCCGGTGACGTGGTGCATTACAGACCTCTCGGGGAGAATCAGTTTGAAATCCGCAACGGACAGACCGTGGCGATGCCGTTCACGGTATTCATCAAAGTCTCGAATCATAAGACAAAGGACGAAAGCGGTTCCGGCGACGGCAGGATCACCAGAGCCGTTCTGCAGTACAAGCTGATCAGAAACGGCGAGGAGAAAACGGCGGGAGACGGGAAAGCCGCAGGCTGGGTCACCGTGAAGGAGATCGACAGTCCCGACTGGGACATGAATTTCGACGAACCGGTGGCTCTGTTCGGACGCAACACCATCAACATCCCCGGAGTGACCGAGGATTCCGTGGTTCTGATTCGGCTGTATCTGACGGACGGCGTCTACGCCACTGGCGATCTTGAAGAGGAGATCGATGAAAAGCTCATTCCCGACAGCTCCGTGGGACACGGAGCGTCCGACGAATACGGTCCGATCACCGGATGGACGGTCGGCACGAAGGAATCCGGAGCCGCCGGAGACGGCAAGATCAAGTCCAGCACATGGTCCGCTCCTTTCGTGATGAAAGTGAAAGTTAAGGCGAATTCAGGAGCCGGCAGGACGGTTCGTCCGCATCGGTGATTCTGAAAGACGGAGTGAAAGGAAAACAATGTTCACAAAGTTCAAGGCGGACTATGCCGTCGTCGGAGCGCTCGGCTGGATGACGACGGCGCTGGCGGCGATCTTCTGCTTCTGCATGGCGGCGAATGCGGAGGAACCGGTTTTCAAGGAACTGCCGCCCTATGCGGGCGACGGACGCAGAGCGCCGGCTCCCGTCAGGATTGAAATCAGGGAGCTGATCATACCGCCGCAGCGGATTCCGGGGCTGGAGATTCCGACGCTGGACGTGAAAGCGATCGGTGAGAACGGAGGCGCGGAAATTCCGCAGCTGCGGATCCCGAGCATACAGCAGGAGATCGACAAGATTCACACCCCGGAGCGGAAAGCTCTGCTGAAGCGCATCGCCGATACGCGGAGCGCACTGGACGGCCGACTCTTCTCGCTGGGCGACGACGCGGTGAAATCGTGGCTCGCCATCTATCGGGAGGGAACGGGTTCCATCGCCTACATCGAACCTCCGAAGGGCGTGAGGATGATCGCGGAGGTGAGAATGCCGCAGAACGAGGAGCAGGCGCGGATCCTGCGCGACAACCTCAACTACCGTCATGGACAGGGGTTCAACGCCGTGCTGCTGACGTTCGACGGCAGCGAGACGGTCGGCGATCTGACGGATCTCGCGGCCTATCTCAGACGGGGCTTCAAGGTCTGGTTCGCTTTCGGCGGGCGCGAGGATCTGAAAGTGAGCGTGTTTCTTGATCCGGAAACCTACGGACTTTATCTGCAGTCGCTGGCGCGTGTCTGCGACGGTTTTCTGTCGCACTGGCGCAGGACCAGTTCGCATCTCTTCATTCAGGACGACGCGTTCATGTACTACACCGCCGTGAATGTGCGGGCGGGCAATCCGAATATTCCGGTTCTCGGCGAAGTCTATTACGGCGAGACGGCGGCGATCAGTTCCCCCGGCGCATGGTACGACGTGAAAGGCCGTCTGAAGAATCACGCCGCCGTCAGGCTGGTGGTGCGGATGGCGGCGGGCGGCAGCGGCTATGTCGTTACGAATCTCGGCGCTCCCGGCATCGACGCGAGCGGAGTGACGGGAGGACTGCTGAAGCCGATACAGGGAGCCGCGAAGTACGTCCTGATCAGCGGACCCCGCCCGTACTTTCTCACCACGCATAGACGCGACACGAGTTATGAGGAGGACCTGCGCGGCATCGAGGCGATCGAACGCAGGTGGCTGAGAGCCGGAGCGTACGGCACAATCGTGACGCACGCCGACGGGACGGATTCACAGGGCGTCACGGACAACATGTCCGAGTATTCATACAGACTCATCAAACCCGACGTCAAACCATAACAAGGGGAGGATACACCATGAAGACACGCAAACTGCTCAGACATCTTGGAGGAGCCGCGCTCGGCCTGTGCATCGCGGGCGGAGCGTACGCCGCGGACAGCATCATCACCGACGACATGATCAGCGGGAAGGACGCCCGGAACTGGATGGTCGCGGTAGGTTCGCTGGACGTGCTGGAAGCCAAGGCGCAGCTGGACGCAGCCAGGGAGAAAGCGACCGCTGCGGGAGTTCCCGAAGAGGCCAGACATATGTACAGCCTGGCGTCGGCCGCAGTGTACGCCAGAACGGATCAGACCGTCAGCTACGCGCAGATCGTGGAGAAGTACGTGGAGACGGCCAAGGCGGTCGGCCTGAAGAACACCGAGCCGAACGACTGGGACAGAGTCGTCCTCGGACACAGCTATTTTCTCAAATACAAGGCCGACACGGTCATGAAGGAGATGCTGGAGACACTGAAGGACAAGCTGACCAATCCCTACGCCCTGTCGGAATACGCGACCGTCGTATACTACGTGACGAACGACGTCGAACAGGCCGACCCGTGGTTCCGCAGATCCAACAGCTACGGCATGGCCACGCTGGCGCATCTGTACGCCCAGGCGGGCAGGTCCGACAAGGCCACGCAGATCTTCTGGGAACAGGCGTTCTCCGGAAAGCTGGCTCCGGCTCTGCTGGATTCCCTGTATCAGAGCGTGATCGCCTACGAGTACGGCAGGGAGGATTTTGATCCCGAGCAGCTCAAGACGAAGCTCAGACGCGCGATCAGCATCTACAAGATCAAGGCCAGGGCGTTCAAGCCGAAGAAGGAAGGAGAAGTCAATCCGTGGCTCAACTTCATCGGAGCGATGCAGGACACTCTCAAGGATCTTAACAGCTGACGGAATGAACAATCGGAGAAGAAGCATGAAACACGTCACCGTATCGGCAGTGATCACGGCCGCGCTGTTCGCCGCCGCTGTCTCCCGCGCAGGACTAGTCCCGGATTCCCAGCTGGACGGTTCGGAGCCTTGCGCGATCGGACTGACGCTCGCCAAGGCCGCTCCCGATGCGGCTCAGGCGGAGCTGGACGCGATCAAAGACAAGGCCAAGGCCTCGCCGCTTCTGACGGTCAAATGCTGCTACGCGCAGGCCGCCGCCAGCGTCTACGGACGGCTTCATCCCGAAGCGACGTTCGCGGATCTGGTCGGGCGGTACGATCAGATCCTGTCGGAAATCGCGCCGGGCATGAAGAAGACCTATTACGCCTACGAGAGCCGGAAACTGTGGATCGTCAATCCGTGGTACGCGGGCGAGACGGTGAAGTCGCGCATCGACGACGCGATCGCCTATGGCGTCGCGAGCGGCTCGGATCACGCGGTGTTCGAGGCCGCTCAGCTCATGAGAATCCTCGGAGAGCCGCTGGAGAAGCTCGATCCGCTCTACCGCAGATGTAAAAACGGTCCGAACAAGCTGCTGCTGCTGTACGCGGAGGCGGGCGACATGGAGAAAGCCGCCGCGCTCTGGCGGGAGCAGCTCGCCGCCGGGAAGCTGAACGAACACACCGCCGCGCCGCTGTTCGAAAAGGTGATAGCTTACGAAACCTCGAAGGACGGATTCGACGCCGCTGCGCTGAAAGCGGAACTCGACCGCGGCGTCATGCTCTACAAAATCAAGGCGCGGACGGACTCGGCGAGAACAGGTCGGTGGCTTCAGTTCATCGGCATGATGCAGGACACGATCAAGGATTTATGAAAATGAAGAAACTTCTGAAATTCCTGACCCGGCTGCTCGAGATCATCGAGGCCTGCGGCGGAAAAGAGAAAGACCGGCCGTAAACGGCGAATCACCCGGAGCCTCCCGGAGAAACTTGAATGCCGAGGGGATTTTCACAAGCGCATATCAGATCAAGGAACGGACTCCATGGGATTGTTCAAAAGAAACTTCACGGAAGACGAGCAGCGGCAGATGAACGAAGCCTTCGGCAGAATCTCCTCCTGCTACCAGCAGCATATCGACCGCCCCGAATTCGCGTACAATTTCTTTCACGCGTCGATACAGGAACAGCAGCTGCGCGTGATCCGCGACCTGAACCGGATGACCGAAGCGGGCTGCGGCATCTACAGATGCGCGACCCGGCTGCATCCAATATCATGGTTCGGATACGGACTGTGCGTTCCGTTCCTTCCGGGCAGAGACATACTCATCTCGGAAAAGACGTTTTCCAAGGGCATGGACATGCTTATGGAGATTGTGGCGCACGAGTATTCGCACTCGCGGCTCCATACCGTGGACGGTCCCATGGGCAGAGGAGTCGATTCGGATGATTTCGAGGAATGCATCACCGACGCATGGAAGTGGTCGTCTCTGGTGCGTTATCCTACGTATGATTCCTGCAGGAAACCCGTACCGGACGGACGGCTGTTCACATTCAACGTCAGATACAGCTGAGGGAGGACATAAATGTCAGACAAAGTGAAGCTCGGCAGGGTCTTCATCGTCGCGAACAGGGACAGGAAAGCGGCGGCGTGCGCACAGTACCATGCGCTGCAGGTCGAGTCGAACGACGGCGGCGGCGAGGAATGCCTCCTGTTCACCGCGAAGGAGCTGGAATCGCTGCCCGTGGTCGACACCGGACTGAATCTCAGAGACGGCAGGCTGTATCCGTTCAGCGACGGCGCGTTTCACGGATACATCGTCAGAACCACCGAGAAGTACGGCGACAGATGGCTTGCCGTCATCAGGAAGCTTTCCATGCGCAGATATCTCCATGCGCGGGAACGCTCCGGGAGGAATCCCGAGGACGTGACCAGAAAGTCTTGGCTTACCGATCTGCTGGACTAGCTTCGGAGCCGCATATGACGTAGGTCCGCGGCGCCGGTTCCGGAAGGCGTTTTTTCGTCGAAAAATTTTCCATCTTCATATAACTGATGCAGCCGCTGCGTCGATGCCCGAGACGAAGAGCGGATCATGAGAGGCGATCACGGAAACGCGAAAGAGCTGGAGCGAGATGGAAATCGACAGAAACCGACCCGGAAAATCCGTCACGGCGATGGCGAACTTCGGGCTTTATGACGGATTCCGGTTTGGCATCTATTCCGCCGATCTCGAGGAGAGAGCTCATGTTCATGTGAAGAGGGAGAATCGGGAGGTGAAATTCTGGCTTCTCCCCGTGGTTGCGCTTTTTCGACCGAAAGGGAAACGATGTCAGTTCACTCCGGAAGAAATCCGTGATTGCATGGAAATCATAGAACAGCATAAGCAGGAATTTCTGGATAAGTTTTACAGGGAACGCGAGATAAGCGGCAGGATGCATTCTCCGCCTGAAAAAGGGAAATCTCCTTCCGGAAAAAGAAAAGGCTGCGCCGTTTCGCCGATCATTCGGAATCATCTTCCAATCGTAGAGGATTTTCTCCGTGTTCTTCCGGAAGAATGCATCGACGGCGTCTGCCGGGATGACGACGAAAAAGGATGTACCATCACGTTCTTTCCGAATGAAGATGGAATAGAACCATACCTCGAGATCTGCTGGTTCAAGAGGTATGAGCATCAGCATGTCCGTCTTGAAATCGGCAGAACGGAGGACGGCCGCTATGAATGCCTTTTCGAGTATGAAGATTTCGTGACACCGGAAAACAGGGAAAGAATCCTGCAGAAAATCCTGAAATACGTTCTGCATGTGTACGGCGGAGCAGAAATCAGACGCAGAAGCCGGATCAGACGAATTTTATGACGCCACGCCTCAAACCATATTCCACGGGTGCGCGACGGAACGACATGCAGAAATGCAGGAACCATGTCATTGAAAAAAGCTTTTCCGCGACGGTCACGCCGGAACGCCGCAGCAGCGGAAGCAACACTGCTTCACCAGAACACGGGAATGGATTTTCTGGATGTTGCAGCCTTCCCCCCCCTCCAACGTTTAATCAAAAAACAGGGTTTCGGAGGGTCTCCATCCCATCGCGACAGCATCAGCCTTTTCAAGCCATCGGGAGATGCGTTTTTGCGGTGGAACACTTTCATGCCAATATTCGACAAAAATTTCGTCAGCCATTTCAAGCGCGGCTTTTCGCATCTCTTTTTCGATTAGTTTCAACGCCCGTGCGATATAGATGCCTCCATCATCATCGTTCCTAGGATTGGCCACGCTTCCAGCAGAAAAAAGATCCCTCGCCTGATGACAAAGTATGCCATGGTAGGTCAGCAGATAGAGGACGGCGTCATCATATTTATTTCTGTCTCTTCCCGATTTGACTATATCCGGGCAGACCAGTGCGGCTTCCGCACGCAATCTTGTTTTCCTGTCGGCCGGCAGGTTTGTATAAAGGCGAACCTGAATCGGCAATGTGTGCTCATCCACATTCTTGTCTTCGATCCACCACAGTCTGCCATCCGGGTGCATCTTCCGCGCATATGCACGGATGTATTTCATCTTTTCAGCCATATCCAGTTTTCTGAAATCGTCGTAGCGTATTCCCATCTGCCGAAATAACGATTCTCTTGCCGCAGCGGGGTTTGTCGCTATCTCGACTTCAAATCTTGGAACGTGGGATGTGCGGACATGAACCACGCTAGATTCATATTCGCTCCAACGAACTTCCGGGATACCGCCCATTTTTCCGAATACGACATAAATATACTTGACGCTTTCGACACGCTGTGTCTCAAGGACACTGTTTGCAATACTCCGCCATGTGTCAGCAGTAGTATATTTGACCTCGACACCATACTCGCCCATCGCTATATCTGGAAACGCCTGTGCGGGAGAGTTGAAATCAATTTCAACAGAAGCATCGTCCGCCGTCAGCGCGGAAAGTGCCTCTCGTACTCGATTTTCAAAAATCTTTGATGAGCTGAATCCAACAGACCGCGCCTCCGCAGTCAATATTTCACAGCATCGATCTAGCAGAGACTCGAATTCCTTTGTCGTCATATCAATCAGTGTTGTCCCGAATTTTGTGAAAGAAAGTTCTGCTTGAGAAAGTGCATCTGCCCTTTACTCTGTAGAATCAAACCGCCAGAAGAATATGGAGAGCACGGACACAGGGTGAAATTGGCATGGATCTGATGCTTTGTCAAGCATACGACTGGTTTTCATGGATGAAAATTGCACGTAAAGTGCACGATGCTTATGAGAAGAAGGCCTTTTCGGGACTGTTGAAGATGATTCCGCAGATAGTTCAGGGAGATATCGATGCGGCATGTGGCCGGTGGGAGACTCGAGTCCATGAAGCTATGCCCCGACGGTCGTTCTCAAACGGCCGAAATCGAACGGATCATCCTGAAACGCCGCGCCGACACCGCCGGACGGCAGGACTGCCGGAGGAAACAGATGCACGTCACCGGCAGTGTCTTCGTCATCGTCGGCAGCTACAGGGACTTTCCTCAGAATCCGGAAAGATAGATGCCGGGTTCATACCTGCAGCACGCTTTTCACCGCGTTTGCGACATGCCATCCCAACACAGGCGGCACTGCATTCCCTATCTGTCTTTCCGTGTCTCGAAGCCCGCATGGAAAGACAAATGAATCCGGGAAAGATTGAATTCTGGCCGCCTCCCGCATGGAAATGCGTCGCGGAAGCGAGTAGTGAAACTGAATGTTACCGTGACACTCCGCTCGAATCGTGTACCCGGGTCTGTCTGCAACCATCCTCCTGTTCCCCTGTTCACCGCTTACATTCGCCTTGCTCCATATGTGAGAAAATGCTTTCTCTTCCGCTCTGTCTTCAAGATCCCGGATTGCCGTCTTTACCGTGACGGGATTTCCGAGGGTCGTCGGAGCAGGAGGTATGAATGCCGGAAGCCCCTTCCGCACACCGACGATGAAGACGCGTTTTCTGGTCTGCGGTACGCCGTAATCTTCCGCATGATAAAGCCGGCAGTTGATGTCATATCCCAAAGCTTCAAAATCAGCCATGATTTTCGCGAACGATCCGGAATTCTTTTTCAGGAGCAATCCGCCGACATTCTCCGCAACAAACACTTTCGGATGGATGCGCTTCACCGCCTCGACTATATATGTATACAGACTGCTCCTTTTCCCTTTGATGCCGAGCATCTTCCCGTTGATGGATATATCCTGGCAGGGAAATCCTCCTATGACTATGTCCGCTTTGTCCGGAAGATTCTCGATTTCGTCACTTATATCCCCCATGACTATGTGGTTTCCAAGATTCCTTCTATAAGTTACGCATGCGGCCGCATCAATCTCATTTGCCCAGACAATATTGAAACCTGTCCTGGGGTATCTATGTCCGAGAAAGTCGAATCCGCCGATGAATCCCAGATCCAGTCCCCCGCACCCGGCGAACAGAGAGACAACCGCCGCGTGTACTGGAGTCCGCACTTCTTCAGCGATGCGGGAAGATTCATCGTCAACGAACCGATTCGGCTCTGTCGTCTTTGTCATGGACACTGCCTCGCGTTCCGCCGGGCAATGTACCGAGTCCATGCTCATATCATGAATCCGCTGCTCACGATCCGCCGGTTTCATAAACACACGTCCCTGCTATCCGGATTTTTCTGAATCCGTGGAAAACCTGCTGAGTTCCAGTTTCCGCAATGGAACTCTCCGTACCTGACAGAAAGTACATCCGCCCTGATATCTGAGAACTCCCCAAGGAAGATACGGAGGTAACAATAGCACAGGTTCATCGTTTTGTTAAGTGAAAGAAGGTCTTTTCCCGGGTGAATTATTACCGCCTTCCGCATCATCATCGGCTGTTCTCTCACGGAGCGTCTTCAGTCCTCCCAGAGATTCTCCTCCCTGTTCATCATATCGACGATGGTTCTCCGCAGAGAGACGATCTTCGCCAGATTGTCGCGGACGCGGCCGCAGTTCTCCCGATATTCCAGCCAGACATCGTTGAAGAAACTCGGACGCTTCTCTTCGGGGACTTCTGGCTCCACGTCCTCCCACAGTCCGGCATTCAGATCGACCCCGTACCTGTCGGCTTCCCTCTGAAGACTCAAGTTGAATTCCTCCAGTTCCTCCTCTCTGCGAAGGAGCGACTTCAGCCGTTCTATCTGTTTCGCAACGCCTTCGGAAAATTCCCACGAATTCATGATCCGATCTTTCCGTTACGATGCTTTCACAAGGGACAGTGTCCGACGTGTCACCCGTCTGGGCGCACGGCGGAGGGGCTGATACTTCCTCCGCATCTCCTCCGGAGATTTTCCCCGGAAATCCCTGAACACTCCGGCAAAAGCCGGAGAGTCCTCAAGAGTGTAGAATTTCATGCGGCCCAGGTTGATGCCCATGCCTTTCAATGTCTCCTCGGCGACGAAAGCCAGCCGACGGACGATGTCCAGCCGATCCTCCATGGCGATCCTGTCGCCCTGGCGTCCGGTTCTTTCATACCGGGCGCTCGCCCGTCTGGCGACGTCCATCGCTCTGATGGCGCGGCGCGCCGTCCGGAGCGCCTGCAGTTTTTCACCGGTCGTCTTCATCTGCATTTTCCCGTTTCCTTTCCTGTTCTGCCGTTCGTGTTAAGAAGTTCGTCCACGGTGTAGCGCCGGAACCGCCTCCGCGCACCCTCGGGTACTTCCAGCTCTCTGCGGAACTCCAGAACTTCCGTCCCGTCTTCCTTCGTATAGTCGACAACGGTGATGATTCTTTCCTCCGGCTCGGTCAGACGATCGTCGTCGTCATATCCATATTTGACTTCAACCGAGGAAGCTTCGAACAGTCTGGCGACCTTGCGGAAAACGGCGATCTGACTCCCGGTCCAGGATACCGCGTAATATCCGAACCAGTAATCCGAAACGTCGAATCTGGCGATCACGATCCGCCAGTTATGACGTTCCGTTGTGACATTGTGCCTGTTCCACTTCAGCTTTCGCATTTTTTCTTTCTCCGTACTTCCGAGTCACGTCGTTCAACCGTCGCCGTCGTTTCCTGATCACACTTCTTTATGAACGGCGGAAATTTTTCAGGAAATTTTTGAAATCCGTCACGGCATGGCGGCGCTTCCTGCGCAGGAAACCAGCACGGAAACGGACGGACGTCTCCGTCGCTGTCGCGGGCGGTTCGAGATGCTCCGCGCAGCCCGCGAAACAGCCGTCCGTTTATAGACGCGGTTCTTACAGCGGGAACTGACAGAAAAACACAGGAACGGAATCGATGGGAAACGACACCGGCTTCATAAAGACCAAAGACACCGAGGAAGCGTCTTTCTACTGGACGCTGGACGGGCAGTTTGAACTGGACCATGTGGAGACTACCGACCATTTCGGAAGAATCATCGTATGGTTCGTGTTCAAGACGAATCTGCGGCAGGCGGAGCTTGAAAAGCTGAAGAACGACTATCTCAACGGCAAGTGCCTTGTTGAGCCCAGGAAATTTTCCTACCGCCGTTCCGAGGTGAAAAGCATAATCAGGGAAAAGTACACGCTGGGCTAGAGCGTGCATGGCGGGACGCGCGCGATGGAAAGTTTCGAACTCATAGAATTCCTGCAGAGACACTTCGGATGGACGATGACCGGATGCCTGCTGCTGATCGTGTCCGTCGTCACGATCTTCACCAGAGGCGTATCGGAAGCGCTGGTCCGGCGTATTCAGGACTCTCTGCAGAACGTCAGGTTCAGAAAGCTCAGGCGGATCGACATCATGCACCATCCGATATTCGCCAAATACCACTTCCTGATAAACCAGCGTCTGAAATACATCAACTGCAGATGCGTCCTGCGAAGAAAGATTTTCAGCGGTCTGATGACGATCCGTCTCGAGGTGTACGACCGGCTGCTGAGGGAGCACGTGCAGCGCAACGACGTCAACAGCCTCTCCATCACGGAATTCCAGTATGAAACCAAGGAGTTCCTGTACAGAGCTCTGTCGGAATGGCAGGAGAAGGCGCAGCACGACGGCGTGCCGCAGGTGGTGATAGACCGCTTCATCGAATCGACCAACGACATCCGCAGATCCTTCTTCCTGTTCGTGGAGTCGGTGTCGAACTCCACATACTCCTATGTGGACAACGTCTCGCGTACCAGCGCCATCTTCGACATGCTGTCGGCGTTCGAGGAGGCGCTTCTGGTCAAACTTGAAAAGTCCCTTGACAACATGGACGGGGAAATTTCCCGCAGTTCATACAAGGGCGTGGTCTGTCAGCGGTGTCCGGCATGCCAGTTCGAGCAATGAAAGCCATTCAAAACAGAGCTTTGAAAGTCCTTGTCCTGTCCGGCGGCGGAATCTTCGGGATGGTGCCGTGCCACTTCCTGCGCGGCGTCGACGACGGCGATTTCGACAGGATCGACGTGGTGGCGGGAACGTCCATCGGAGGCATTCTGGCGCTGTGCTACGCATCCGGGCTGGGCACGGAAGAGACGCACCGGCTCTTCCGCGAAGCCGCTCCGCAGATATTCAGAAAAAGTCTGCTGAGGAAACTGACTCCGGGGAAGACGCTGTACTCGTCCAGGGGGATCGAGAAGTTTCTCAAGACAGCCCTCCCCGCCAGGGTGAAGGACTGTCCGGGGAAATTCATCGTGCCGGCGATGGACTTCAGGAAAAGATCGCTGGTCATTTTCCAGAACTTCGACGAATCCTATCTGGACTATGACTTGTGGAAGATCGGACGCAGCACGTCGGCCGCTCCGATATTCTTCGAGCCGTTTTCGGAAAACATCCTCATCGACGGCGGCATCGTGGAAAACGTCCCCGTAGGCATAACGTATTCCGTTCTGCAGAAGCACCTGAACGTCTCCAGGGAGAACATCGACGTGCTGGTGATGGGCACGGGAACGAATCTTCCGAACGACGATCTGACGCTGCGGCAGGTCAGGCGGTTTTCGCTGGTGCGCTGGGCCGTCGAGCTGCTCCCGATAGTGACCACGAAGGCCAATGAGATGCTCAGCATCACCATGGGGAAGAATCTGGGGTTCCGCAGTTTCCGGTATTTCAATCCAACGACGATACACGGCAGTCTGGACGACATCGGCCAGATCGTCGACGGTTCGCTTGAAGACAGCTGTGAGATTTATGATTCCATCTTCAAGAAAGAATGGAACATGTTCCTCGACGAATAAGTAAGAAAACCAGACAGAAAGGAAGATGAGCAGATGGAACAGACAGCCGGCGTGAAGGTCTATGAAGCATGCGCGAACGTGCACATTCCCTCGCTGAAGTGCTCGTACATGACGGGAACCCGCTTCACCGTCAGGGACGACGTCGTCAGCGTGGGCTGTCAGGAGACGCCGTTCAACATCGACTTCGTGCTGCTGGTGCGCAACGGTCTCCTGAGGGAGCTGAGCGACGACGAATCCCGTTCCCCGGAAAACGTGCGGCAGCCCAGGGTGATCAGAGTTCCGGAGCGAAAGAAAATGAGAGTGGAAATACAGGACGAGCAGGTCACACAGATTTCGCAGAAAGAGATCAGGAAAGAGCCGCAGCAGCGTGAAACCGGCGCGGAGAACGACGGCGGCGTACGCATGGTGCGCGGCATGAGGATCGTCACGACGGAGAGCACGCCGATCAGGACGGGCGCGGATGGCGACAGTCCGGAGCGCGGCTCCTCGGCTCCGGAGATCACTCCGGAGAAGCAGCGGAGGCTGGAAGAGATCAGACAGGCGCGACTGGCCGGGCTGGTGAAGGCGCGTCAGGCGGCGATGGAAAAGGCCGCGCAGCGCCGCGCCGAGAAGGAGGCGGAAGCGGGCCGCGAGGCGAAGAACGATGAACCGCCGAGAAACTGAGGACATACGGGACGATGGCAGCCTTTTATGATTTCCGCAGAGAAGACGGTTCATGGGTGACGCTGACGTTTCCCTTCGGACAGTGTCCGTCGGAGATAGTCTGCGAGGACGGCGTCAGAGCCGTGCGCGGATGGCGCACCGCGCCGAACGTGAGCTGGAAAGCCGGCCACGAACCGTCCGTCACGATGCGCCGCCAGGCGGAGGAACGCTACAGAGCCAACGTCGCCGCCGGCAGACGCGGCGAACACGCATGGCGGGAGCGCGTTCCGAAAATTTAAGATTCCGCTTATGGCTTCATAATTGTGGATGCGGAGGCCGCCGCGCCGGTTTCTCCGCAGTTTTTTACGCATAAAATCGGGAGACACATATCATGGAAGAAATCGTCCTGTACACCACGCACTGTCCGAAATGCCGCGTGCTGGAAACCAAGCTCCGCCGTAAGAACATTCCGTTTCAGGAGTGCACCGATGTGGAAGTCATGAAATCGCTCGGTCTGCAGACCGCTCCTCACCTGAAAGCGGCGGACAGGCTGATGGATTTCGCCGAGGCTAACGCGTACGTGAATTCGCTGTGAGGCCGCTTCCATGAACATCAACATCAGACTGGATCGCAGCTTCACCGCCGCGTTCAACCGTCTCGCGAGCGAAGGCGGCGAACAGCTCGCGCGTCTGAACGGGTTTTCGGAGTCGCAGCTGAGCTACACCGACTTCATCGACAGCTTCATCGACAAGAACACCGTGGCGGACTCCTCCATCGACGGAAACGCCAACGTCGCCACCAAGGACATATGTTCGCTGCTGTCCGAGATGAACAAGCCACACCTGAAACTGCTGGCGTTCAACAAGATTTTCTACGAAATCAACAAGAAGTGGGGCTTCCAGACGGCCTGCGACTGGCTGAAAGCCGAATGGTACGGCGATTTCTATCTCCATGACGCGCCCACGTCGACCTCGGTGCCGTACTGCTACGCCTACGATCTGGAGGATCTCGCGACAAAAGGCCTGTACTTCATCGACGGCTTCAATCCCCGGCCTCCGGAACATCTGGTGACGTGGACGGATTTCGTCGGAGAATTCGTGTCGTGGACCTCCAACCGTTCGTCGGGCGCGTGCGGACTGCCGTCGTTCCTGGTCTATTCGTACTACTTCTGGCGCAGGGACGTGGAGGCCGGATACTACACCAGAACGCCTGAATACTACCGCGATCAGGAGTTCCAGCGGATCATCTACAAGCTGAACCAGCCTTATCTGCGGGTCAATCAGAGCGCGTTCACGAACTTCACAATCTTCGACAGGAACTATCTGGTCGAACTTTTCGGAGGCAAGGAATTCCCCGACGGCTCGTTCATGATCGACGCCGTCGACGACATTCTGGAGTATCAGAAACGCTTCATGGAGGTTCTGGCGGACGTCCGGGCGAAAAACGCCATGACGTTTCCCGTGATGACGTATTCGCTCCTTTTCCAGAACGGAAAGTTCGTCAACGAGGACTACGCCAGATGGTGCTGCAGACACAACATGCGCTGGGGCGACGCGAATTTCGCCACGTTTGACGACGTGACCTCCCTTTCGAACTGCTGCCGGCTGGTTTCCGACGTGAAGAAGCTGGGCTACTTCAACTCCATCGGCGGAACCGCGCTCTCCGTGGGTTCGGTCAAGGTCAACACCGTGAATCTGGCGAGAATCGCGTATTCGCATCCGAAGGAGGAGTACATCGACGCGCTGAGGGATAGAGTCCGTCTGAATCTGAAGTGTCTCGACACGGTCAGATCCATCATCCGCCGGAACAGCGAAAAGAACCTGCTTCCCAACTACTCCAAGAGCGTGATGCGGATGGACAACCAGTACAATACCGTCGGCATCATAGGAGTCTTCGAGACGCTTGAGAAATACGGTTTCATCCGGACGGACGAACTCGGCTACACCACGTATACCGACGAAGGAGTGGACTTCGCCAGGGAGATTCTGGCGGTCATCCGGGAAGAGGCGGATCTGTTCCGGGAACAGAATCACTGCGACTACCAGATCAACGTCGAACAGGTCCCGGCGGAAAGAGCCGCATCCATCCTCATGGCGAAGGACAGACTCTCTTTCCCGGACGAGAAGTACACGCTGCCGCTGTACGCCAACCAGTGGATTCCGCTGGCGGTGAAGACCACCATCAGAGAGAAAGTGCGTATTTCGGCTGTTCTGGACAAGGCCTGCAGCGGGGGAAGCATCGCGCATATAAATATCGCCACGCCGTTCAAGACGTTCGAGGAAGCGTGGGATCTGCTTAATTTCGTCGCCTCGGCGGGATGCAACTATTTCGCGTTCTGCTACCGGATTTCGGTCTGCAGGACGAACCACAGCTTCTTCGGAGAGACCTGTCCCTACTGCGGCGAACCGAAGTACACCACCGTCCAGCGGATCGTGGGATTCCTTGTGCCGGAAAAGAACTACTCCAGAGAGCGGAAAGAGGAATACTGGATGCGGTATTTCTTCTGAGCGGGAGTCCCGGAAATGCTTGTCAAGGAAGTCATCTTCGAGGATTTCGTGAACTACAGAGTCCCCTGCATGTTCATCGGAACATGCCGCTGCGACTGGAAATGCCACAGCGACTGTCCCGACGCCGTGTGTCAGAACATGGATATCTCAAGATACCCCGACGTCGCCGTGGACGACGACAGGCTTATCGGAGAATACCTGGAAAATCCTCTCACGAAAGCCGTGGTCTTCGGCGGGCTCGAGCCGATGCTTCAGTTCGACGAGGTGTACGGATTCATCTGCAAGTTCCGCAAGCGCTGTCAGGACGATGCGGTCATCTACACCGGATACTATCCGGAGGAAATTCCCGGTCAGATAGAGAAGCTGCGGCCGGCCGGGAATGTCGTCATGAAGTTCGGAAGATACAGATCCGGCGGAACACCGCATTTCGACGAAGTCCTCGGCGTGGAGCTTTCCAACGCGGAGCAGTTCGGACGGAGACTGTGAATCGTCAGCTCTCCTCCTCCGGCTTCGTGATGTCGAACCATCCCGTCCTGTTATGCTGGTAGATATCAAACGACTTCTTCAGATATATCCGTCTGTCTTCCAAGATGATGTTGAAGATGAAGAGACGAATATGTCCCAAGAAAAGCTTTTCCTTGCCGTCGAAAACCGGATCGTATCTCTTCTTTTTTTCATGTTGAACAACCTCTTCCTCAGAGAGATATTCGTATCTGCCGGGAGGATAGTTCTTCAAGAGAAGCTCGGAGGCTCTGCGCATCTGGACTTCCTCTTCTCTGATGCCCAGAGTATAGCTGATGAAACACGACTTGCATAGCGGACAGTAAGGCAGTCTTCCTCTGACTTCATAAGCGCCGATGTACGGACTGCATCTTTTCCATACCCGGCTGATTTTCATGGGACGTCTGCATCTGCGGCACCAGTCGCCGACTTTTTTCATGAGACGCTTTCTCACTTTCCCGTTTCCTCTTCCGGTTTCGTGATGTCGAACCATCCCGTCCTGTTATGCTGATGGAGATCGAAAGATTTTTTCAAGTAGATCCGCCTGTCTTCCAAGATGATGTTGAAGATGACGTACCGAAGATATTTCAATAATGATTCGTCATCATCGTAGATGTGGTCATATTTCCTTTTCCTCTCGCGCCTGAAAACCTCCTCTTCGGAGAGATATTCGTATCTGCCGGGAGGATAGTTCTTCAAGAGAAGCTCGGAGGCTCTGCGCATCTGGACTTCCTCTTCTCTGATGCCCAGAGTATAGCTGATGAAACACGACTTGCATAGCGGACAGTAAGGCAGTCTTCCTCTGACTTCATAAGCGCCGATGTACGGACTGCATCTTTTCAGAACGCGGCCGATTTTCATCGGCCGCTTGCAGTCGTAGCGCCAGTCGGCTCTCTTCTTGACAAGACGCTTTCTCATATCTGAATGCTCTCATGGAAACTTACCACGACAACCAGAGTGTGATCGGCAATATAGAATTTTATGTACAACTCGATCTCCCCGCCTTCTTCCGTCTGAAAATATTTGGAATATACATCGACAGGAGGATTCATTCTTGTCAAGGTTTCTCGAAAATTCCCGCCTTTGAAAATATGCCTTGGATCAAGTTCTTTGATGATTTCTGCTGCTTGTTCTCTGGAAATTCCCATCCCCTGCTTTTCAGGATCGGCAAGATTGTCAATTCTGTCGTCAAACTTGATTCTGGCCGGTTTTTCAGAAAGCAGCCGAATCAGCTCCTGCTTCGGATAGAAAGGTTTCTTGTTTCTGAAATCGTATATGCCGGAAGTTCTTGTCGTTCTTCCCGCAAAAATTTTCGATTTGATTTTCGGCGGTATCTTCTCGATGATGATTCTTACATTACGAATCTCCACTGCCTCGACTCCGTCTTCAGTCGGAACGTGAATCACCGAAGCCTTCTTCCGCGCGTGCATGCTTTTCACGATGTTCCATGCAATTCTGTCCAGCCGACCCGTCGTATCCGCCATTCCCGCATGCTCCTCCGTAATATTGAAAATCCTCGGGCTATGCCCGTTAGGAAATTCACGAAATCCTCTGCGCCTGCGCCGTCCGCGGCGGAAGCCCCGCTCCGGGATGCACAGCGTTTTCCTGATCGTTCCTCTCAACCTTTCCGTCTATATATGAAGCGCGCGAATTTTTCCGCGAAAAAAACAGGAAAGTCGGCCCGTCCCGAAAGCGGTTACAACGCGCACGACCGATTCAGCGGGCGGGAAAAAGTCTTTATTTTCCTCCCAACTTAAAGGAGATACCCTGTGATGGAAACGATTCCCGGAACCTACATACCGAAGATTGCAACGGGCAACGACAGGATCGACACGCTGATCAACGTCATGCTGTTCCCGACGATCATGGAATTCGAGCAGATCATCATAAACTACGAAACGGGGACGATCCTCGACGAGCGTCTGCTGCGCTTCACATATTCCAACTGGAACCCCGCCTACCCTGCGGAGGTCTATCTCAACGGAGGCAGGAAGATGCTTTCGGAAAAGCTGTTCCGCATCGACCACGAAATGGGCAAAATCAGTCTTGACTTCGATCTGACGCCCGGCGACACGGTGCAGGCGACGTACTGCTTCAACTACTTCCCGCAGCCGGTGCTGGAGGGCTTCATACGCAGAGCGGTGATCGTCACCAATACGGCGGGAAACGGAGCCGTACTTAACCATACCGTCGAAACGCTGCCGGACTCGTATCTCGGCATCGTGGCGGATCTGGTGGTGTCGATGTGCATGGAGAAACTGATACTGGAATATGATCTGTGGAAAGGAAGACTGATCTTCGCGATTTCTCAGAACGGCTTCTACGACGGCGGAGACAGCATCGTCTCCCAGCTGGAGACCGTCAAGCGCAACGCCGAGGAACGCGCGTACATGTCGATCAACAACCCGAAAATGCGCGCGCCCAATCTTCTCGCGAAGCCCACGGAGCATTACTACGAAGCGCTTCTCGTCGGCTCCACCGCCCGCTACCGCAACGGCAGCATCAGCTACGGTCCGCTGAGAGGCGCCAGATTCAACCGCCTTGTCGGCGATCTGCCGAGGAGATGAACCATCATGTATGACACGGTACGTATCGGCAGTCGGGACGCCGGCGGAGCAGATCGCCGGTACACATGGGACGACCGCATTCTGACGATCCGCCACAGTCTGGGCGCGGACTATTCCGCGCAGCTTCTTGACGCGGAGAGGAGGCCAGTTCTGTTCCCCATGCAGCTGGATGAGAACGAACTGAGGATTTCCTTTCCCGCGCCCCCGGAGGACGGCGAGATGTTCGAATGCCGCATGTTCACGCTGGACTCCGTGCAGGACGACGATGACGACGGAGGCGGTCGCAGATACTATTCCGGATCGCCGGAGAACATCCGCATGTTCTGCCGGTCGCTGAACATCTCCGAGGACAGGCTCTCCACTCTGAAGCCCGCCGCCGTGGAGAAATACCAGCGTCTTGTCGACGACGCGATCGACGGATATCTGTCCGAATTCTACTTCACGCCCATAGCCGCCTACAATCAGGTGCAGAACGACGGCTCGGTGCGGAGAGTCTTTCCGGGCAAGCTGCGTCTGCTGGCGATCCAGTGGACCTCCGGGCTGCTTATGCAGTCGGAGTTCCAGAATCTCGAGCCGAACATGAACGAGCAGGCGCGCGCTTTCGTCGACGACGCGAAGAAGGAGATGCAGCAGATCACCGATTTCAGCATGAGAATACCCGGACAGAGACGCAAGAACCCGCTGCCGACGATGCCGCCGAATCTGGCGCCGTCCAAGACTGCGGAATATTTCCTGTAGCCATGCGGAGAAGCCCGGGAAAGCGGTGAAACGGGAATATGATCACATCGCCGTCAAACCTGATAGAGGGACTGATACTGATTCTCAAGGCGAACGCCGACGAGATCAACACGCTGATACGCTCCTATCAGAGCGGCGCGTCGCTGCATCTCTTCAAGGGGATGCGGAAGACGCTGCCGCTGTCGCAGTTTCCGTCGCTGGAGATGGAGCCGGTCTCCGGATCGATGGAATGGACGCATCTGAGCGCGATGACCGGGGAGTACACCATCGACTGCACGCTGACCGTCAGCTGCGGCACGTCCGTCGAGCTCGGGGCGGAATACATAAGCGAACTGACCCGGAAGATAATCCAGATATACAACTTCCCGGTCAACATGACATGGCCGGTGCCGAACGAGCATCAGGACATGAGCGACGCCCCCGTGCTGTGCCAGTATTCCGACATACGGAGCGTGGAATACAGCGCGGCGCGGGATTTCGTGATACGCGTGGCGCGCTGGCAGATGAACTGCCGCGTGCTGGAGAGCTTCCCGCATCCCGGAGCGCTGCTCGGACCGGCGAAGGTCGACTGGAAGAAGGATCACATACCCGAGAACTGAACATACAGAGGACGCGGAGAATGAACATCAACAGAATTTTGAGGGAATGGCCCGTGTTCCGCAGGGAGCTGGACACGATCATCCGCTCGGACCGCCTGATGAAGCTGAACTTCGATTTCAACCTGCATCCGGACTTCCACCGGACGGATCTCGACAGCATGACGGACGCGCTCGACGCGGCGCTGCATTCGCTGCGCGTCATTCAGGAGGAACTTCAGCATGGATAGAAGAGACTGGCAGAATCTCCATGTGACCGAGACGCTACGCTCCGCAGTGACGCGCTACATGAAGATAAAGAACGTCTTCAGGTCGGGCAGAACGGTGGCGCGGTATGCGGACGAACCGTCGCTGACATATCAGCTCGGACAGATTGAAAACGCCCTGAAATCGCTGAGAACCGCTCTGGCCGCCTACAGGAAAAGAGAAAAACTTTGACCGCAAGACTTATAATCGCCTTAAATGCAGGGGATTTTCAAACTCTGGCATAACCATACAACAGGGAGAATACCATGTCTACCACTTTTTCCGGCGACGTCGGGTACAGGGGCATAGTCAAGCTCAATACGGTCATACTTCTCGCGACTGGCGGCAACATCAACCTGTCCCACAACCCGATCTTCTCCACCGGCGTCTGGGGCGCCGGCTATCAGAACGCCTCCGATCAGGTGGCGTATGCCGACAACTATCTGCAGATAGAGGGAAGCATCGCATGCGAGATGACCGCCGGAGACGGTTTCGAAGCGGTGAAGACCTTCGCGTTCACCAACCGCGGCAATCCCTCCGGCACGAAGATCGAGATACTGCCCAACGGCGAACACGGCTTCACGGGCAACGGATGGTGCACTTCGCTGTCGTTCAGCGCGTCGCAGGACGCGGTGCTCACTGCGGACATGAACTGGTCCAGCTACATCGACGGAGAGAACAACAAGATCGTCGCGGGCACTTCCGGCAATTCCGAGCTGGGCGCGTCCGCAGGCGCGCTGCCGATGGCCTACAACGGACTCTATCCGTACTGGGCAATGGAAGTCTACAGCGACGCGGATGGCAAGACCAAGATTCCCGACGTCATAAACTGGTCGGCAAGCTACAGTTCGCAGGTGGAGTTCCTGAAGACGTGCGGACAGGGCACCGCGTACCGCGACACGAACGAGTTTCCGGCGCCGCTGGCTCCGGACTACATCATCCTGGGCTCCATGTCCGCCGAGGGCAGCTACACCGTATTCAAGCTGCAGAGCGAATTCGATCCGAACTCCTATCACAGCCAGAAGGCGCTGATGTTCGAAGTGAAGTCCCCGGCGGAGCCGCACACGCGGCACAGGATACTGCTGCCGAAAATCGTGCGCTCCTCCGGCAGCACCGCAGTTCAGAACGGAAGCAGCTACATCACGGCGGACTTCTCCTTCACCGCCATCGGCGACGGCAAGAGACCGCCGCTTTCGCTCCAGAGCATCACTCGGTACAGCATGAACGAAGACAAGAAATGACGCCGCCGGCGTCTGAAGCGCGGCGGGAATCTCATGTTCCCGCCTTTTCCATACGGAGGAATCATGTCGGAGACAGTCATGGTCAGCGGCAGCTTCACGCCGTACGCGGAGATCGCCATCGGCGACGGCGCGGCGCGGAAAATATCGCTGACAGGCTTCTCCGCGGCGTTTCATAAGAACAAGATCGTGTCCGGCGCGGCATGGCGTTTCGCCGCCGGCGTCAACGCCGTCGAACAGCATAGGGGCGCGTACTGTCAGGACGTGCCGTCGGTCGATCTGTCGATCAGCTTCGAACCGGAGGCGGATCTGCTGAAAGCGATTTTCGACACGCTCAGAACGGAGAGGAACAGGAAGTTCACCGTCGGGCTGTACGATCAGGACTCGGACATCCGCTGGCGCTTCGCGGAATGCTATCTGAACTCGTTTTCGTTCTCCGTCGCCACGAACACCATACTGGAAGTCAGCATGACGTTCTTCGTGCGCACCGACGGCGTGTCTTATGCGTGGGGAAAGAGGAACGCGCACGCTCTGAACCGGACCGAGCCGCCCGTCGCCGATCCCGTCGCCTACTACGAATGGCGCGTAACCGACGGCAAGACCGAGGTGTCGGACGTCACCGGCTTCTCGTTCAGCTTCACGCAGAATCTGACTCCGAAATACGGATGCGTGGGCAGCGGCGCCGGCGTCGCGCCGATATCGACGCACGTGCTCTTCGGACTGCCGGAGATGTCCTGCTCGATGTCCAGACTGATATATGAGCCGTACGCCATCGACTTCTCCGGCGACAGCGACGGCACGTTCATGAACACGCGCGGTCTCTTCCCGTCGGAGGAGCTCTCGTTCGGCATACGGAATCTGCCGGTATTCACCGTCACCGGAGCGAACGTCGCCGAAATCACGCCGGCTTTCGGCGGATCGTACCTCGAATACACGGCGAATTACGACATACACGGAATCCTGACGCAATGAGGAAAGTAACATACGGCGACAACGGCGAACTTCTGGACGCGGAAAGCGGCGAGGTCGTCGGTCGAAAGGGCAACAACGGCGTCTTCGTACCGAAGGAGCCTGAGGATCGGCCGAAGCCGCAGTCTGCGGACGAAGCGCCGGCGGCCGACGCGGAGGCGCACGCGGTGTCCTTCTCCAAGTACGAGGTCACTCCTCAGAGCGAGTTCACCGTCCGATTCTGCCTGGGATTCGCCGACGGCAGAGTCCGCGTCTACGCCGAGGACGCCTATCTGAGGGATCCCGATCTGGAGCGGCACTGGGTGAAGTTCCGCATGTGGAAATACGACGAGGAGCTTTCGTGGCAGAACCGTTCCATGGAATACCAGGGACAGACGCGCAGCTTCACGCTCAATCAGAACCGGTTCAACGAGCTGAAGATCCGCAACCTGATCAAGGCGTGGTCGTTCGAGGAATATGACGCGAAGTTCAGACTGCTGCACGTGGACGGGGTGCTCAGCGACGAGAGCTACGACGTCTTCAGAGGCTTCTTTCCCGCGATAATCAACTGCATCATCCACATGATGAATCAGGTGCTGGAACAGAATGGATGAGGTCGTGAAATGCAGTCTGCCGCTGCTGAAGTCGCCCGAGTACATCAGGCTGACGCTGTACGCCTACGCGTCCGGGGGACGGCTGTCCGTGTACCGCACGCCCGTACCGAACGCCGACAGGCTTGAATTCACGTTCTGGGAGATGACCGGCGCGGTGTGGGAGAGACTGGAGCAGTATTCGCTTGAAGACTGCTCCCCCTCCCCCATGGAGCGCATCAGGATCTTCAACCACCGGAAGATGAAGGAGTTCTATCTGCGCAACATGCTGAGAAGCTGGAACTTCGACGCGCCGCTCACGCTTGACGAGGAAGGCAAGCTCGACGCGGCCACATGGAGAAGGGTCATGTCGCTGCATCCCGCCATACTGAAGATACTGTCCGACATGGTCTTCAGATACACTTTCAGCGACGAGGAGACGGCGACGATATCGAAACAGTGCCATCTGCTTTTCGCGAAAGGCGGCTCCGTCGCCAATCCTCACGAGATGGTTTCACTGTACTGCACGCTCGCGGACATGTGGAAGAACTTCGGTCTGAACTATTTCGATCTGCAGAGGCTTCCGATGAAGATACGCTCCGGACTGCGGATGATCACCGGCATGGAGAACCAGATCCAGAGCGCGAAAATCCGGCAGATGGAGAACGAATCGAAAGCGAAGGCCGGCATAAGGAGGAGACTCAGATGAGCGATCCGGCCGACGTCGGCTTCCTTCTCGGATACGGCTCCTTCTGTGAGATACAGCTGCGGCACGGCGGGAAGTCCGGCTCCCTTTCCGGCGGAACCGCGTCGGAGAGAACGCGGGTCCCGCTGCTGAACGCCAGCTACGAGCGTTCCAGAACGGTTCCTACGCAGGGGACATACTACACCGGACTCGACGAGTCCAGAGGCGGACGCTTCCGCACCGGGACGGGCGTATACAGCTACAGCGGGAACCTGTCGTTCGAGATGACGGACGAGCTGCGCGATCTGCTCTTCAGCGCCGACTACAGCTTCTTCCAGAGACGCTCGTTCATGGACATACTGCTGTGCGACGGCGAAGGGCAGATCTCCATACCCGGAGCCGTCTGGAACAGCTTCTCCGTCACGGCGGACACGGGTGCGCCGATAAACGCGTCCATCGGCTTCATGTCCTGCAACGGATACGAGTTCGACATCGCCGTGAAGCCGCCCTCCGCAGGCATGACGTACGGCACGTTTCCGAAGCTGGAGCCGTACTGGACCTACGGCAACGAGGGCGTTCAGAACTTCATTCTGAGCTTCAGCAGAAGCGTCACGCCGTGCTATCTGAACGAAAGCCGATGGACGGGACCCACCTATCTGCGCGTGGGACTGATGGACGTGTCGTTCGAAATAACCTGCTGGGAACGATGGTTCGAACATAATTCGCTCGTTCTGGGTGACAGGACGCTGCGGTTCACCGCCAGATCGTTCCTCGGTCAGAAAGGATACAGCTTCGCCGGAATGTCCGGCGAGGGAATGAAAACATACACGAATAATTCCGCCAGTATTAGAGGGGACGGTGATCTGTTCACAATCACCGGCGGATGAAAAACAGTACAGGGAGCGGACAATGGAAGAGACAGCACAGGAACCGACGATCGCGGAAAACGAACAGAACGTCTCCGGATCCGGCGCGGAGAGCGGTGCCGGCGGACAGGAGACGCGGGAGAAGACGGACGGCGCCAGAGTCAGGCCGAAGTTCTTCTTCGCCGAGGACGACGTGATCCCGATAAGGGTCACCGCCTTCTACAATCCGGAGACAGGCTGTTTCGAGTTCTGCGTGCCCGGCGAAATCGCGGAATCCGGCGACGATTTCCTGCGCGCGGTGCATGAATTCGGTTTCAGCAGAATACCTTACGATCGCCTCAATCTGTACCGCATGCAGTCCACGGTGTACAACACCGAGGATCGCACGAACAGCGTCAACCTGATCCGTCTGAGAAACTTTTTCTGGATGTATCATCTCAGAAGCTGGAACTACACCGACGAAAACGACGGTCCGATTCCTCTGCGCCGCGACCCGGGCGGAGCGCTGAGCGACGCGTCGCTGAAGCTGCTCTACACGATCCCCGCGGCGATTCTGGACACGGTCATGGGAATGCTGGAGAAGCAGCTGAACATTTCATGAACGGAGCGTCACCGCCATGCCACTGGATATTCTTCAACAGCTCGAGGAACAGACCAGAAGTCTCGACGATGAACGGCTTTCGGCGGCTTTCGACAGCGTCAGGAAGAAGATAGGCCGATCGTCCGAGGCTCTGTCCGTCCTCGGAAGCATCGTAGACGCGGTATCCGGCAGCAGCGACACGCTCCACGGCAGGCTTACGCGCATCGCGAAGGATTTCGAGACCTACGACAGGATCGTCCGCCGCACCCGCGACGGCAGTCAGGATCTGTCGGAAAGCTGGAAACGCCTCGGCGCCGAGGGACGCGGCGGGATTCAGGCGATGAACAGCGGACTCAGCGCGAACATCTCGCTGCTGCGTTCCGCGCAGACCGAGGTCGGCAGATACCGTCGGTCCTTCGGCAGATCGACGCCCTCCCCCGTGACGGCTGTCCCGTCTCCGCAGACTTTCACATACGGCGGACGCATACGCGGCACGAAACGCTTCGGCGACAAGAATCTCGTCAGGGTCAACGCGGGGGAATGGGTACTGACCGAAAGGCAGATGCTCAACCTCGCCAGAATCGTCGGCGGCAGAACGCCGACGGAGGTGTTCCGCATGGCCGGCGGCAATCCGCACCGCAGGCGGATCGACGCCACGGGGATGCCCATGTTCGCGCAGGGCGGCTCGATCTCGGCGGCGCACGACAGCCTGAGCCAGATGGCCGGCGACGCGGAGAGGCATCTGGCGTCGCTCTATCAGTCGTCATACACGGCGAAGGAGCGCAGACAGCTCACCGACAACATCGAAATGATCCGCTCCCTGAAGGAGATCATCAACCGGTTCACCAAGGAGGAGATCGGAAAGTTTCAGGACATCCAGAACAGGGCATTCCACTCGTACCAGGACATGCTGCACGACGACGAATACGGTCTCAACAGAGCTTCGTATTCGAGAAATCTCGACAAGGTCGTGCAGGAGGCCTTCGAGACCGCCGAAAGGCTCGACGCCAGCAGAGGGCTGGAGGCGATCGACACGACCTCCGTCAAGAGAAAAGGGAAGAACACGGAGTCGTTCATTCAGGAATACAACTACAACCTGAGACAGATGCAGTCGACGCGGCCGCGCCGCAGCTACGACGAGCTGATGGCGCGTCACACCGCGATGAAGCCGCTTGTGGAAATCGCGATGCGGCAGGATCTCGACGAGAAGGAGCGGCGTCAGCTGGGACATCTGCAGGGACGGATTCTGCGGACAGGCTACGCCGCCCACAGAAGCGGAAACGACTCCGAATTCAGAAAGGCGCTCAGGGAAGCCAGGGAATGGGCGGAACAGTTCAAGACGCTCAGAGAGGCGCTTCCGATAAACGACTTCAGGGATCTGTCGGACGACGCTAGGAAGCTCGCCATGACGATCCGGCGCTGCGACGAGATCGTGAAGTCGCAGTCTTCCGGCGAGGCCGAAAAGGAAAACGCCAGACGCGAAGGAAACGCCGCCAAGTCGATGCTCGATCTGACGGAGCTGCGCTATCTCACGCGGGCGCAGAAACGGCAGTGCACCGACCTGATGAACCGCTACAGGAACGCATCGTCCATCGAGGAGAAGGAGCGCATCGTCCAGGAATCCAGGACAGGCGAACTTTCGCTGAACGAGATGCAGCGTTCCGTCGGAGCCGCCGACACCGCGCTGATACACTTCAACAAGGACACCGACGCCATGCTGGAAAGCTGGAAGGCTTTCCTGCAGGGCACGCCCACGGGGATGATGGCGGTGGGCGCGGCGATAGCTTTCGTCGGCAAGCAGCTCGGCGACTTCATGAACGGGATCGGCGGTTCCGTGGAAAATCTCGCGAAGCTGGACATCGCCGCGCACAACCTGCGGACCAATCTGGATTCCATGGCGGGCGGTGGCGTTTTCGACGAGCTGCGCGACGGGCTTGACCTGACCAGGGAGGACATGGTCAGGCTCGGGGATCATATCCGATCCGCCTTCCGGAACGCCGGAGTCGAGATGCAGACCATCCTGAAGACCGCCGAAAACATAAAGAACAGCTTCGGCGCTCTGGATTATCAGCAGCTGCAGAACGCGCTGGAAATCATGGGCGAGCTCACCGCCGGACAGCAGAACTTTCTGCTGACCGGCTCGGGCTCCGTCGCCGACATGGAGAACATGTACGCGAACCTGATGGCCGGCGGGAGGAGCGGAGCCGCCGCCGATCTGATCGAACAGGGCGTGTTCGGCGGCGGGGACGCCGAAAACGCCGGCCTGAACAAAGGCGACAGAGCGATAGTGGACGCGCTGCAGGACATGAGAGTGCTCGGCGAAAACATCTCCATGACGCTGAAGGACAGCTTCGACATAGTCCTGCCGACGCTGCTGAAGTTCGGCCGGGGCATCGGCACGCTGATTCCCATAGGCGCAAGCGTCTATCAGGCCGCGGTCACCGCGCACGCCGTATCGAAACTGCTGAACAGAGTCCTGATCCCGCCGTTCCCGGTGCGTCCGGTGACGCCGGGGTCGTCCCGCAGAGCCGGCGCCGTCCCTGCGGCGGGCGGCACGGGCGGCATGGAGCTGATGGGGGCGATGGCTCTGTCGGCGCTGGCCTCATACGCGGTGAACTCCGCCGTCAGCGGACTCGCCGCGCGATCGCAGGAGAGGACGGAGCGAGCCGGCAGAGACGCCGAGGCCGGAAACGGTCGGATCTACAGAAGCACCGGATTCGTCGCGGGAGACACCTCGATGGAATACGATCCCGCGAAGCATTCCGTGAGCGGATGGAAGTACGCCCGGTCCGGCGGCACGTTCGGCAGCATGATCGGCGGCATCTCCGGTCTTCTTCTCGGACACGGCAACCCCTACGCGGCCATAGCGGGAGCCGGAGGCGGAGCCGCGCTGGGCTCCGCAATAGGCTACGCCGTCGGAGAATACGCGGACAGGGAGGAGCACAGAAAGAACACTGCGAACAATCCGCTGCTCTGGCGGAGCGAAAGTTCGCTGGAGGAAAGCGGCGTGAAAGCGCAGCTCGCGGATGAGAACAGGCGCAGACTGCAGCTTCTCGCGTACGGCTACGGCGGCGCCTCGGCCGGCGTCTCGTCCGAGGACGACAGTGCGCGGAAACTTGACAGAGAGCTCATCTCCATAGTCGAACGGACGGACAGGCGCATCGCGGAGATACGGAAAATCCAGGAGGACAGTTCCGGTGAGATGGCAGCGTCGCTGCGGTTTCAGGAGCAGATCGAACGCTTCCTGAAGAAAATCGATTCCGGCGCCTATGCCAGATTCGACGAGATGAACATCGCGGGCGCACGGGCGGCGAACACGCTCATCACCACCATGGGCGGCGCCGACGCGGGCTACGGCGCCAACGTCGGCAGGATTCTGGAGAGCGCGGGAACCGCCTTCAGGACGAACACCGAGGAAATCAGCAGACAGCGCATGCGGCTCTTCAAGCAGGAGGAGATGAACTACGCCGTCAGAATAAACGCCAGCAACAAGCTGACGGAGGAGCAGGCCAGGATCTCCCGGAAATGGCTTGACGAGATTCTCTCCACCGTCGGCGAATACGACAAGATCCCCACGGTGATCCAGAACTCACTGAAGAAGAAGATCAGCGAAATCAGTCTCGCCGGCGCGGACAGAGGCCTGGGACTGACTTCGGGGATGTCGCTCGGCGAGGCGGCGGCGGTTTCAAGACGCGTCGCGGACTCCGCGGCGGCGGCGACCAGACAGTTTCTCGATGAAAGGGCGATGAGCGACAGCCAGCTGGAGACCGTCCGTCAGACGGCAAGGAACGCACGCGAACGCTACCGCATACTGCAGAGCGGCGGCGGTTCGTCGCTCCGCTCCGACATATACGACGCGGAGGGAAACATCAATCTGACCGCGCTCAGGGACAGTCAGAGCGCGCTGAACAGACGCAGGGAGGATCTCGAGCGGCGGATAAGGGAAAGCACGGGACTGGATCCGAAGACATACGAAAGCACCGTCGGCGCCGCCGAGGTTCTCAAGTCGGATCAGGAGGAATACAAGAAGATTCTGGACGAGATCGAGAAGATGTCGGAAGACGATTTCGCGGCCGGCCGGAGCGGACTGCTCGACAGAGTGACGAAGGCGCTGCGGACATCGCTCGAACACCACCAGGCCGCAGCGGCGAAAGACGACATCGATCCGAAATTCCGGGAGGATCTGAAAAAGGCGATACCGGTGCTGCAGGAGAGAAAGGACAGGCTTTTCGACGATCTCAGGGAATCGGCCGCGAAAGGCGGCGGTTTCGACAAGGGCCAGCTGAAGACGCTGATGCACTTCCTCTCCAAGGCGTCGGGCTACGCGCCCGCCGGGATCGAGAGCATCCTCGGCGCGGCCCGCAGCAGCCCGGAATTAAGGGAGGCATACCGGCAGATCGGCAGGGATCAGTCGGTGCTCAGCGAGTCGTCCGCCGCGCACGACAGCTCGACCGCAGCCCTGCAGGTGCGGAACAAGAGCATTTCCGGCTATCTCGCGCAGGTCGAGGAAATCCGCAGCGCGTCGATGATGCTTTCCGACCGGGTATCGCAGGATCCGTCGGCGAAATTCTGGGAGCTGGCGCAGTCCGCCATGGAGTCGGCCAAAGACAGCATGCTGGAGACGGGCAGATACGGCGCATACGCGACAGCCGCCGTCCGTAACGCCTCCGAGGAGATGAACGCCCTGAAAAAGGCTGCGGCCGACGGCAGGAAGGAACTGTCCGGACAGCGGAGGGAGATTCTGAAGAGCGTCAGGCAGACCGTCGGAAACGACGCGGACGCGCGGCGGTTCCTCTCGATGTCGGAGCAGCTGAGCTCGGCCCGTCTGGAGTACGCCGCAAACCCGAGTTCGGAAAAAGCCGCCGAGATAAAAAGGCTCGAAAGAGACGTCGACGGATTCGTCCGGAGCGTCAGCGCCGGAAACGCGGACAAGGGTTTCAAGGACAAGATGATCGCTCTCGTGAGCATGCTGACGGTCTCCGACCAGACCGCGGTCGAACTGCAGAAGAAAAGCAACGAGGCCGCCGGCAGAAGCATGCAGCTTTTCCGCAACATGCTCTCATTGCTGAGCGGATACAGGGAGCAGCTCGAATACATGCGGACCGCCTCCTACGGCAGAGAGTCCGACGCGGGCATGGCGTACGCGAGGAAGTTCCTCAGCGCGGACGCCGCGACGCGTCACGCGGATCTCGGCGTGAGCAGCGCGAAGGAGCAGTACGGGATAGCGCTGCGGAGCATCGAGGAGACATACGCCGGCGGCATGAAGGAGCTGGATCGGCGCGCGGAGAGCGCGCGCAGCCCGGAGGAGCTCAGGGCGATCGGCCGGCAGCGCGACACGCTTTCCAGCGAGGTCAGGACGATGAAGATGGAACAGCGCGTCCAGCTGGAGGAACGCATAGCCGGTCTGGCGCAGGCCGAGTATGAGGCCAAGAAGCGGACCTCCGATCTCGCGCTGGAGGCTCTGGACGTTCAGTCCGGCTTCCTGCAGTCGATCGGAGCGCCCATGGAGTCCATCGTCGCCAACGAAAGACGGAGAGTCGCCTACACGAAGGAACAGGCCGTCTACGCCAGGGAGGCGTATGAACGCGTGCTGAAGAGCGGCAGCAGCGAGGAGGAGATCAGCAAGGCCCGCAACGAATGGATGCGCAGGGATCTCGAAGCGGTCCAGGCGCAGTACGGAGCCCAGCGCTCCATGATGGAGAAAGTGTTCGGCAGCATGATCGGCTCCTTCGGCGAGACGGCGGGCATCCAGGGTCCGGGGAATCTGGCGGGCAAATACGGCTTCGGATACTATCAGAACAGGGAAGGCACGGTGATGCGCGGCGGAAAATCCTCCGGCGGCTATTCCGATCGCGTCTTCGGCAACAGCATGTTCCAGACGGAATCCGTGCCGCTGTTCAGCGGCGACATACCGGAGAGCGGCGCCGAACGGCAGTCCGCGATCAGCCCGGCGTCCGACAGGGGTCAGGCGGGGAAATCCAGCTCGGCCGACGGCGAATGGTTCACGCTGGGAGAGGAATTCAAGACCGAGACGGACGCGCTGGAGACGGCGGTCTTCTGGGAAAAGAAAATCTACAACCTGCTGAACGAGACGCTGGGACTGCCCGCGCCGATGATCGGCGACGAGGTTTCCGGTCTCTCCCCCTCCCCGCAGACGCCGGTATCCGGAGGTACGCCGGAGCAGCCGACGCCGCCGTGGTATCCGTCCGGCATCGGCGCGGCTCCGTCCGCGTCCGCGCCGCTGTCCGCGCCGGTTTCCGAACCGTTCCACGAACCCGTTTCGACGCTGAGAGATACCTCCGCGCCGGTCACGACGAAGGACGACACGGCGACCCCCTCGAAAATCACCGTCGAGGTCCAGGTGAAGTTCAACAACACCATGTTCGAGGAGGCGGTCAAGCGCGTGGTGACGTCGCCGGGCACGGCGAAACAGGTGGCGCGAGGCGGCATGGAGTCCCAGAATGTCTGAAGATCCGCCTCTGCACATAAGACTGGGTGAAATCCTGACCGTGCAGGATGTGAAAGGGAGCCGATATTCCTTCGAGCACATCCCGTTCAAGGGAATACCCGTGATGACGTTTCCCGACGACGCCGATCCCGATCCGCTGAAGGACATGACCACGCTGCAGAACGCCGATCAGATGATCTATTTCCGCAAGGTCAAGGCGACCGTGCCGCAGCTGAGAGAGGAAGGAACGCCTGCCGACGCCCTGATCTACGACAGGAGCGAGCTGGAAAAGAACTCGGGATTCATAAATCCCGTCGGCACATTGATACCGCAGCTGATATATGTGCAGAACTTCGGCAGGAACCTGCTGTCGCTGGAGGGCGGCGCGCCCGGCTCCGACGACGATCCGCACGCCTTCAGATGGATCGCCAGAAGAGTCGAAACCGAATCGCCGCATGACGGCGGCGCCGGCGCGGAGACGGAGAAGGCCGCCGGATGCATGAAGAACTACGGCGTAGTCCACGAAATCGACGATACGAATTCCTACATATCCATGCTGGGCAGGAATCCGCTGCTCCACAAGGAGGAGTTCGAACAGAAGTTCGAGGCGGACTTTCATGGCGACGGCGCCTTCGCGCTGCTGCTGGATTTCAACAGCTACGAGATGCTGGAGGGGAAGAACTGCGGCGTGAAATTCCGTTTCACGCTGGCCGAAGAACAGGGCGGACTGTCGGCCGCCGGACCGTCGGAAGTGGTCTTCACGGCGTCGCCCGGCACCAACCTGAAAGTGGAGATCAACGCCAACGGCGGCACGGAGGGTCCGCTGACCTTCACGCAGCTGGGGCAGAAGATAAATCTGACCAACAGCGACGCCCTGAACAGCAGGAACGTGCTGTTCTTCTATTCGGTGATGAACAATCTCATCGTCACCGGCGATCTGATCACCGATCCGGAGCAGAGCTCCAAATCCCTCATCTGCAGGAAATCGAAGGAGCTCGACATATCCGGCATCACGAATCCGCCGGTCAACCGGTTTCCCGCGGAGCACAAGCTCGGCAACGCCGACGAGATAGTGCTGGATGCCAGGAACGTGTACATCACGTTCGGCGACAGAGTCGAATGCACATGGTATAACTGCTGCGGCAACTTCGGGTTCGCGTCGCTGCGGTACGCGCCGGTGGTGGAGTTCTCCTACTTCTACCGGCTCTCCGGCGAACAGACGCAGAACAACGACGGTCTGTCCAGTCAGGAGGATTACTTCCTGCTGGAGGTGGGGAAAACCACCTACAGATATGTCGTGCCGACGAAGTTCAGCTCCCGTCTAGTGGAATACGACGCCGAAACGCAGACGAGCGTCTTCCGCGCGGACTTCAGGTTCGACGCCGGCGACGTTCTGCAGAAATATCCCGTGGAGATATTCGGTCTCATCCATGTGACCAAACGGGAAGGCAGACTCAACGACATACTGAACGGAGACGGAGACTTCCGCAGAGACTTCTCCGTCAACGTGGTCGGGGAGCTCTACACCGACTACACGAACGGCGCCGCGTGCTGCGACAACGCGGCCGGATGGGAGAAGTTCATAACGGGCGTGCAGGTGCAGCACGGTCTGGAGGGCACGACGGGCACGCTGTCCCTCGACAAGTATCTGATGATGAAGCTGAACGTGCTGCCGCAGCAGATAATAGGCGCGCTGACTCTCGTCGCGGAGAACGGGTTCTACAACGAGGACGGCTCCACCATGAACGGCGGTGCGCACGACATAAAGCCCAACGAAGAGTACGAAATGCCGTGGGGACAGTTCTTCAAGGGATACGCCATGGAGATACAGGATCAGGTCTCGGAGTCGTCGAGCACGCTCGGCGTCCGTCTGACCGGCATCCAGAAGAAGCTCTCCGACATGAAGCTGGTCAACTGTCCGTTCTGGGACGGCGACGCCGTGTTCACGTCGGATCCGGAGGGGGTGATGAACTACTTCATCTCCTACACGGGATGCAGACTCAAGTACGTGCCGGAATTCTCCAGCCGGGGCGTCAGCGTGCACGACATGATCCTGCCGCGTTCATGGGACTGGAAAGCCCCGGCGGTCAACTTCGTGCTGGGCACGCCGTGTCTCGACGCCATCAGAGAGATAGCGAAGAAGATCAACCATCAGTTCATCATCCAGCCGGACGGCTGCGGCTACTTCTACCATATGGACGAATACGGCTGTCCGGAATGGGTCAGCCGCGGTCCCGTGGTGGCCTCGTTCTCCGCAGCGGACATCATATCCATGGAGATCACGCCTTATCTCGAGAACAGATACAACACGTTCCTGACGCTCGGAGTCCTCGCGGAGGAAAACTCCGAGAACGGCAGCCTGTTCCCCGCAGGGGAGAAGCCCGGCATGAAATTCTCCCAGGTGCACATAAATTCGAACGACTACCCGTGGTCGAGGATCTACACATTCGCCGAACCGGGGATAGTCACCATCAAGGATCTGGAGGAGTTTCACAGAGTCAACGTCCGCTTCGGGACTTCGGAGATCTACGAAGGCAGCGTCACCGTCCCGGGCTGCCACGCTTTCTGCATATTCGACCGCGTGAAGATCGGCAGCATGGACTTC
Organism: uncultured Victivallaceae bacterium; assembly: GCA_964402715.1. Classification (GTDB taxonomy): domain Bacteria; phylum Verrucomicrobiota; class Lentisphaeria; order Victivallales; family Victivallaceae; genus CALXOD01. Next base: position 108,156 of record CAYODJ010000001.1, on the reverse strand, counting down.
TACCTCACCGGAATCACGCACGATCTTAATATGCAGACCAAAGAATGGATAACGTCGCTCTCGATCGCGAGATTCGACGTGAACGGAGGCTGAAGAACAACATGAACGGCACATCGCTGATCCGGCGGTACGCGAACAGGATAATGACGGAGAACACTCAGCGCGGCTACAACATGGCGGCGTTCACCAGTTCGTACCGCTCCACGGGCAGAAGCCAGCGCGGCAGCGAACCCGTCCGACGCCGCATCAGATGCGGTCATACGAAGGTACGGATGTCGGACGCCGGAGCGGAAATACCGGCCGACATAGAAAGGTGCGGGTGAACGACATGGCATACGGCGGCAGAACAAGATTCTATCAGATACCCTACATGGTGACCGACGACTTCATGACGCAGGACGAGGAGAAGCGCCGCGCCGCCATCATAGATTCGCTGCTCTTCGTGGCGACCTACGGAGCGACGAAGGCGATCATCGAGGACGCCTCCTACGCCGTATCGAATCCGTCGGAGAACCCCTGCACGCTGACCATATCCCCGACGGGGACGTCCTATACGCTGATAGCGGTGCTCAACGGCAGGCTGGCGTTCCGCACGGACACGATCCGTCTCCCGCTGGTGAAAGGCTTCGTCTACTATGTCAGCTGCGGATACACCACGGAGATGGAGACGAATCCGGAGGCATGCCGGATAGCCGCATCCACGGAAAGAACGAGCGACGCCAGTCACATACTGCTATGCACCGTCGATCTGACGGGCGACGAACCAGTGATCGACGCCGACGCGGACAAGCAGTATCTCAGGAGCATCGCCGCGCACACGATGGACTCCACCAACCCGCACGGCGCCGAGCTGTCGCAGAGCACGCTGCGCGTGAATCACGCGCTGTACGTGAACGATCAGGAAATGCTGCCGGCGGTCTACCACGACATCGAGTCCAGTCCCGGAACCGCAGCGGCCACGGTGAAGATCGACGGCATGACGCCCGTGTTCGTGACGCCGATGATTTCGGACGCGGCTGTGGGCCGCGTCGTCTGCACGATCAACGGGGATGATACCATCTCCGTCACGAACGACGGAGCGACGGGACTGCCGATCAGGCTGAAGATCGAAGGACGCTACAGCATATGATAGCCGACATAGGACGCAACCCCTGCCTGCTGACTGCTCCCAACGGAGACTGTTTCGCGTTTTTCAACTCCGTATTGACGCTCACGGGGGATGTCTCGTATTTCGCCGCAGGATACGGCCCGGCCAGATACAGACTGGAGCTGAGCGCGGTCGAAAAGCGCAGCGCGTTCCGCGCACTGCATTACTCCAGATTCTATGCCAACGGAGCGCTGGACTCCACTCCCAGGCCGGTGCCGTTCGACGACGGGAATCATTCCGATGCTTCCACGATCGCGGTCTCGCCGCTTTACGAGACCATCACTCCGTGCGTGGGGAAGCTGCCCGGCAGAGCGGGATTCAACATAATGTTCTGGACAAACCTCTCCGAGCGCAGAAACACGCTGCAGAAAGACGCCGTGGGCGCGTACATATACGATTCCAGCAAGATTCTGCGCTTTGAAAACGACAAGCTGGAAGACGTGGATCTGGACAGCTATTCGGTGAAGCTGCTGTGCAGTGCGCTGATCGCATGGGAACGGCTACGCGCCAGCGGCGGCAGCGTCAACGACGCCGGATATGTGGTGACTCCCGTGGTCAGGGCGGTCTACGTCCTGATGGTACAGGAAGGCAACATCGCCATCGACTTCTCCGGCGGCGGATCCGGCGGTTCCGGCGGCCTGCGACGCCACAACCATGCCGACAACAACAACGCGGGATTCGCCTACGCCGTGTTCGCGCCGGGCACGAGCCTGCAGCCCATCTGCTGGAAATAGGCGGCATCAGCTGTTGCGACTCGCTCCTCCCCCGGATTTCGCGAAAACTCCGAAAATTTCGCAAAAATCTTTCGACGCTTCATAAAGAAACGTGAAAGGACCTGTCCGTCGGGCGCATCATGCCGCATTCGGAGATGTAGTCGGACAGAGCCGCTGCTGTGTCCGCAAGTCACATGGAAAGGCATGCACGGCGGATCGAAAGAGAGTCCGCAGGACAAAAGGAAAGGGACGATCATGAGCAGATTCAAACAACCGGTAAAAGACAATGAGGATCCTATTTATTTCAAGTATCTTAAAGACACAAGGGATCTGACAAAAGCCATGGATCTTTCCGGCGAATGGTACGAAGCACATGGTGGATATTCCAACATGATCAACACCAACAACTACCATGAGCTTGAGCATGAACGCGACATTCTTGAATGGCGAATCAAACAGTACGGAATGAACCGTGACGACTTCAGGGATGAGTTTAAGTACTTCGCCGAGATGATAGAAGCGTTGAAGAAAGACGAAGAAGGCAAAGTACACAGACTGACGCTGGAAGAGCTGATCATGCACTTCAACGGTATCGCCAGGAACTACAGCCACAAGGAGCTGTATTACGATGACCCGAATTTCTTCGATGAGATAGAAAGACGTAGGAAAGAGCAGCTGGAATCCGTCTTCAAGCATGGAAAAGACGCAGATCTCGACTACGGCGATCCCATGATCACGCATACGCTGGCGAAACGGTACATGAAGAGACTTGAGAATGGTGAGTTCACGGAGGAAAAACTGGTGGCATGGGCGAGGAGCAAAAGATGATGAAACGTATTCTGGCTTACGATGAATCCGGCTATGATTCCGGGGAAAATGTAATTGTGCCGACGATTGAAATTACTTGTTTCTTTGTACGTTGGAACAAAGCATAAACAAGCAGACTAAGATGTCGAAACAGCAAAAATCCAACGAAAAAACGTCAGAAAGGGGACGATCATGAGCAGATTCAAACAACCGGTAAAAGACAACGAAGATCCCATTTTCTTCAAGTATCTAAAAGATACGAATAAGTTGACAAAAGCCATGGATCTTTCCGGCGAATGGTACGAAGCCCATGGTGGATATTCCAACATGATCGACACCAACAACTACCATGAGCTGGAACATGAACGCGACATCCTTGAATGGCGAATCAAGCAGTACGGGATGAACCGTGACGACTTCAGGGATGAGCTTGAAGAGTTCGCCGAGATGATAGAATTGTTGAAAAAAGACGAAGAAGGCAAAGTACACAGACTCACGCTGGAAGAGCTTATCATGCACTTCAACGGTATCGCCAGGAACTACAGTCACAAGGGGCTGTATTACGACGATCCGAATTTCTTCGATGAGATAGAAAGACGGAGAAAAGAGCAGCTGGAATCCGTCTTCAAGCATGGGAGAGACGCAGATCTCGACTACGGCGATCCCATGATCACGCATACGCTGGCAAAACGGTATATGAAGAGACTTGAGAATGGTGAGTTCACCGAGGAAAAACTGGTGGCATGGGCGAGGAGCAAGGGAAAATGAGATATATCGTCGCTTACGATGAATCCGGCTATACCGGCGAATATGAGTATCGCTATGATCCCACACACAGCAATCGGCCGAAAGGCGGGGGATGGTATCTGACCGGACACGGCTGGGCGAGAGGGAGCGATCGCGGAAGAGGACATGTACCCAGTCTGCTCGTTCACAATCCGTCGACGGTGCAGCCGTCTCCGGAACTGTGCGCGAGGATTTCCAGGATCGCCGACGATCCGCGACAGGTTGTCAGTTTTGTATCTTCTGACATGACAAGGGATTACGCGGCGGCGGACACGGTAATCTCCCTTCTCGGCAATCACCGTGAAACATATCTCAGATTCGACAGGCTGATCGTCGCTTTCGCGGACAAGAAGAAGCTGTCCGTATCCCACCGTCTCTCGACGCTGATGGGATATCTGTTTCACCTGAGCCCGGATTTCAGGAACGACAGACATCGCATACCGATGTACAGCCCAGACACGCTCCAGGATGTCAGAAACTACATGATGAGCGAGCAGGAAATCCTTCGCATGACCGGACTCGCGAACGACGACGACACCATCACGCTGTTTCGCAGCACCGATCATAACCAGCTTTCAAAAATATCGGGAGAACTGGGAGAGAAAGTTCCTTACAGAGGCAACAACTTCGAAAGCTGGACTACGAATCCCGATCTGCGATTCTCCATCGATGGCAGCATCAAGACAACGGTAACAGCGAGGATTCCGATCAGCGCCTGCGTCGCCTCATGCATAGGCAGACGGGAACGGCCGTTCATGTTCAAGCACAGGGACGAATGCGAGGTGATGGTCTGCGGCGCATTCATAAGGACAGTCAATTACGTCGGCGATTCACGATCCGGCGTCAGCATTGACTCGAAAAGGACATATTACGGAGAAGTGCAGTCCAACATGCGGCGTTTCGCGCAGCGGAGCGGACGTGTCTCCCCGTCGAAAAGTGCGGAGATGACGGCTGCATGCAAACTGATCAGAATCGCCAGAAAGATCACAGGCGAATCCCGGCAACGGATGTAACCGCCGTGGCGGCAGCCCGCATCGCACGGATTTTCGCGCTTCCCGTCCGATCCCGGATACGGTAAATCTGTCCTCGCAGCGTTTTCTGGACGGGTTTCCCGTGCACCTATGAAACTGCATATGCAGAACGCCGACCCGTGCGGGAAGCGTCCGAAAACGTGCCGAAACACGACTGCAAGCTTTTCAGCGGCGCTTTCCGCTTCGCATGGACAGCCGGCGCAGGAACCCGGTGAAGAACAGATGCCACAGAATCACCAGGACAAACGGTCTGTAGAACATCGGCATCACGACGAACGGCATCACGATGAACAGAGTGTCGAGCTGACGCTGTCTGTCCCGCAGCGAAGCGCGTTCCTCGAATCGCCGTCCGTCCGGCAGCTTCGCCAGCTTCCGCAGCTGTAAGTACTGGACGACGCCGACGACGGAACCGTAGATCATCAGCGCTGCGGAGAGCAGCTGGCCGATCCATGCGTGTCCGCCCTGCAGCTGCATATCGGACGTGTCCAGCACCCACGAGCATACAGAACTGAACAGAAGACACGCCGTGTTGCGCGTGTTTTCGAAGACCTCCTGCAGGAATCCCGCCTCCGCCCGGCAGGACGGAGAGCCGGCGGAACATGACGGCTCGTCCGGAGCGACCCTCGTATCGGGCGGTCTGTAGCCGGCGGCGGCGCTCTTCGACATCGCGGGCAGCGAACGCTCGTATTCCTCGACGTCGCGCCTTATCCGCAGGAGTTCCGCGTACATCTCCTCAATTGCACTGATCAGCTCCGGACTGTCGCCGTGATCGGCGAGAAGGCGCGGATTTTCGAACAGCTCCCTGACGGCGGCGTATCTGCGGACCACGTTCTCAAGCCTGCCGTCGATGTCCTCCCCGGTCATTTCTGAAGCTCGCTGCGGATGACGTCGAGACTTCTCAGAGCCGCGTCAAGGCATACCAGCATGTCTCTGATGTCGGTGTGCCGGAAGTCGGAATGCAGATTGAAGCGGTCGTTCATCCTGTTGAGACGCGACGCATGTATGACACCGTCGAGATTTCTGCGGAACGTCATCCATGCGCGCGCTGTCCTGTCGAGATCCATCGGACGTTCCGTGAAAATTCACCGCTGCAGACGGAGGCCGGCGACGTCGGCTCGTCCGCTCAACAGGTCGTATTCCGGTTTTTTCAGTCTGTCCCTCACGGAGACGCGGCTTCTGCCGACGGGAAGCCGGTTCATGCCGTTCGTAAGAACGAAACCGCAGAAGTCGTCGCCCGGCGCGCCGATCTCGGAATACACCTGCGTCAGACGGCTGCGCGGACCGGCGCCGTCGGAGGAGGAGACGCCGTCCGACGCGTAGCCCGTCAGCTCCCGCGTATACCGACGGTTTTCAAGCGAACTCTCCGAGCACAGGAAGATTTCGAGCGGCGTGACTTCCCCGTCGGGATCGCACGAGAGCCGCTTCAGCAGATCCGCGACGTCATAGGGATGCGCCGCCGCTTTCATGTGACTCATGAAGACGGTCTTGATGTAACGATCGCTGAAATTGCCGTCGTCCAGATAATCCAGATCGTCGTCCAGCGGGTTTTCCCTGTAGTACCAGAACGCCTCCGCAGGCACCGGCGCAAGCCACCGCACCGCGATGTCACGGAGCGTCGCGGCGCGATCGCCGTCCCGTTCATCGATACGGAAGACCGCGTCGCGCGGACTGCGGCGCACCCGCGCCGCTCCGCAGATTGCAGCTGACATTTCAGAACCCGCTTTCATACAACCGCCCGATCCGGCGCACGTGATCCGCGCTCTCCGGAACATTACACCGCGACATTCAGAATTTCCAGCAGTCTCGACTCGGCCGTGGAGGACTTTTCCCGCGCGATCACGAATTCCTCTCCTCGGCTGGCGCTCTGGAAGTACTCCGTCTGAAACATGTCCGGATGGTAGGTCATGTTGCTGCGCCTGCCGATCCGATCCACCCACGGCAGCGCTTCGTAATCCCAGCGGGTGGTCTGCTGCGACTCCCTGATCGTGAGACGCAGGAACTTTTCCGAATCCCCCGTGAACCTGAAGGCGCCGTAGGACGGATAGCCGCATTCCCTGCCGTCGATGCGGAGTTTTCCGCGCCTGCTGCCGACGTACAGCGTGTTGTGCTTTTCGTACGGTTCGAGACTGCGGACCGTCCCCGTCGTGTGTGGATGCCACGGCAATCTTTCGGACGCCGTCCGCGCGTCTTCCGGATCGTCGAGATGCAGCACCGACTCCACCTGCATGTATCCCCAGATGGCGTGGAAGCATCTGCCGACGAGACGGCCGCCGTCGTCCACTTTCTGGAACAGTCCGAAGAACAGGAAGACGTCCCCCGCCCCGATGTCATGGTTGCGGAGATGAGACTGGGCCGCATTGCACTGTCCGAAAGACGGCACCCAGTTTTCCGGCAGCTTCTTCCAGATGCTCTCGCGGATGTCGGGATCGAGATGGCAGCAGCTGTCCATGTCGACGGGATATGGAAGAGGCGGCAGGTTCAGCTCCGAAAATCTTCTGCCGGTATCGAATCTCTCTCCTGCGGAGTTCTGCTCCGGAATAGGTATGGACAGCATCGTGCCGTCGGGCAGGATCAGACTGGGGTGTTTACCGTACGAGCTGTCGAAGCCTTTTCTGCTCAGGACAAATCTGGTCATTTCGTCTCCTTTTTTCTGAATTTCACCGTGTTTCGCGTGAAAGGATGTTGAAGCTCGGCTGAAAGCGTTTCGGTACCTATTACACCGCTCAAAACCGGAAATCAAATATGAAAAAAAAAAAAAAATACGATAAAATCGCGAGAATTTTCCCGTCCGATGCCCGGGAGGAGCGGAACGGACGCATGAAACCGTCCGCCGCGCCGTCCCCCGCCTTCCGGAAACCAGCAAAAATCCCGCAGCTTTATTAAGACGGCTATTGCAAAGAGGATTTTCATCCACCGATGTCGATCAGAGTCGAAAACGGCGAACACAGCTTCCGGAAGCCTGCGTGTCTGGAATACTGCTACATAGATCCCGAATTCTGTCCGCTGTACAAGAAACCCGTAGGAGAGAGCGGCGAGACCCGGCCGCTGAAAGTCAGCATACAGCGCTGGACGGACGTTCAGGAACATACCGAATACGAGATAGACTATGCGGAGAAGCGGTCCCCGGAGGATCAGACGCCGCGACTGAGACCGGGGGACGACAGGACGCCGCGTCCCGCCGAGAAAGCGGGATTCGACGACATCCCCGACTATGACGAGAAGATCAGAAACGAGCACGAGGTCTTCACGCCGTTCAGCTGCTGGGGCGACGGCTCCGGCTTCGAATACGACATAATGCCGGAGAACCTGGTCGGCCCGGGAGGGCCGATGGAGTCGCTGTACGATCTCAGCTACTATCCGCTCAACACGTCCGCGCTGCAGCTGAGCAGCTGGAACACATGGGTGGACAAGTTCCAGACGGACTACCGTTTCGCGCAGGTGTCGGATCTCAACGCCGAGACGATACTTTTCCCGAACGTGGACGATCCGTGGATGTTCACGGAATACATCTTCAAGGGGACGGGATCAGGGGAGATCATAGTCGAGCCGCCGCTGTTCGACGAGGACACGCTCAAGCTGAAGAACGCCGACGGGGAACTCGTCTCCGACAGCCCCGAGACGCTGGAGAAATATTCCGACACGCTGGAGGAGAACATACTGGAGTCCGAGGGTTCGGCGGACGTCCCCGCGCAGCATCATCACGCGAAATTCGTGAAATCATGCCGGCAGGTGTGCCACTGGGACGAACTGAACGAGGAGGAGGATCGCAGAGACCTGGGCAGATTCCGATCCTGGGACAGCGGCGGAAGACTCTACCGCGTGGACGTGCCCGTACAGAGCGTGAAATGGGGCGAACACGGCAACGTCCCGCCCGGCACGATCAACATGGGCGCGCCTGCGGAATGGATGGACGTGTCGAAGACGGCGGCGAAGATCCGTCCCACCTACGTGGCGCACATCGGCGTGCCCTACTACGCCAACAGCTACGGCGTCGTGTACTGGGAGGGCAGAGACGCGTACATCGACGCGCTGCCGGAGATGAAGCCGCAGACGGATCCGGAGACGGGCAGGCCGTATTACAGCTACGAGGTGAAGACCTATCAGGAGGGTCAGATACCGGACGGCGTCAGGCAGAACACGCCCAGAAACGTCGTGGCGTTCGCCACCGAACGGCAGAACGGCGCGCGTCTCGCGAATACCTATCTGCCCACCGGAAGCATCAGCCACGGGGGATGCCGGATGCTGAAGAGCGGCCTCGCGTCCGGCGGCGGCGGACGCTGCCGCTGCGAATCCATAGAGAGCATGTCGGAGGACGATCCTCGGCTGCAGACGCTGAAGAAGAACTTCGTCTGGGAGAAATGCAGCGTCAATAACTCCGAATGCCCGGACTATGTCGGCGGTCCGGAATATCCGATCCTCGCCGACTATCAGGCGACCGCGTATAACAAGGCGCAGTACAACGAGCAGGTGCTGGGCATCTATTCCGGCGAAGACGCCGACAAGCGGATGTGGGCTGACAACTTTCTGCAGAATTCGACGGGACTGCCCTCGGCGGACATGTTCGTCGCCATGGGCATGGGCATGAGCGGCAGACTCGGCCGCGAGGACATCTACAATCCCACGGAGGTCTCCGTCTGGTACGAGGCGCAGTTCGAGGTGGTGTACGAGCCGGAGAATCCGGTGCGGCTCAGCAGGCAGCTGAATTCCGGCAACGGTTTCGGCAGAGGCGTGGAAGTCCTGCGCGGCACGGGGAAGATGGCTCTGAACACCTACGAGAGCTCGAACGCGTTCAAGGGGGACACGGTCTTCTTCGGCGACATGGATCAGCAGGGTTTCTCGCGGTGGTTCGAGACGCCCATGTTCTGCGCCAGGGCGGCTTTCTGCAACGACATCTGCGGCGTCGCCATGCAGGACGGATGGGATCCGTCCAGACGCGCCGGAAACTCGGAAGGATCGTGCCGCTACTACCGCAGCGCCGGCACGCGCGGCGCGTCGGGACATCCGGGATGTCCGACCGCATGCGTCCAGAAGAGGGCTCTGGAATTCCAGAACACGATGACGACGTGTTCGCCGGTGCTTCTCTCGCTGGCGGAGATGTGGAAGGCTCTCTCCGACGAGGAACGGAGGCTGTACAACGACGACCCCGGAAACACCTACTGGTTCGACCGCAGCGGCTCCGTCGGCGGAGACGAGGTCTGGGACGTCTGGTCGCGCAGCGAAAGCGTCGTCGCCGATCTGGGCGGCGTGTACGTCAAAGACACCCGCGGCGCGCACGGCTCGGACGGCAGTATGAGCCTGTGCGGAAAGATTCATCTCGCCGATCCGGTGCGCGGGTTCTTCTGGTACCAGGCGCTGGACAACGCCGGCGCGGAAAAGGCGATCTGGTTCTGCAGATGCGACGCCGACTTCGTCAAGTTCACGAGGAACACGCTGATCATCACCAACGAGAACAAGTTCATCGGCGGCTATCATCCGCAGTACAAGGACTACTCGAAGATGGGACCGGAGTTCCTGCAGGACGTCGAATCGGACGCATACCGCGACGCCATGGGCGACATAGTCGGCGATGTCGACTACGACGGTGCTCCGCAGGCGATGAACAAGCAGGGCTACTGGACGGATGCCTCCGGCGACTACATCGTCGACGAACAGAGCGTCGGCGCCGACTCGCCGATATCGACGGACGAATCCAGAAAGGACGCCGGAGCGCCCGTCACGATCTCCATGAAGAAAGGCAACACCTTTCTGGACACGACTTCCGGGGAGATGAGGCATCCGAAGACGGTGAACTGCGCGGTGCATTCCAACGATCCGCTCTGGCTGCTGGAGGAATTCCGGAAGTCCGAAATCAACGTCGAAACCGGGCTCAGGGAAGGACGCCCGATGCTGGAGGACGACAGCGGCGGCGATCCGTACTGGGCGCCGCCGACCGTGCACAACAGATACGCTCTGCCGACGATGAGGCTGGCCGCGCACTGCCCGCAGTGCGACTACTATCTGGCGTGGCGGTTCCGCGACATGCTGTGCCCGTGGTGCGGAAGCCGGCTCGAACGCATCCACGGCAGCAGAGGCGAGCACATGGACGTCGGCTCGCGGTGGCCGGCGGACGCGTCCATCATGCGGAAGTTCTTCAAGCTGAACGCGATCGGCACGGTGCAGGTGTGGGCTCCGCCCGGGACATGCGTGCCGCTGGACGGATACTACTGGAAGAACCCGACGGTGGTCACCAACACGATCATACGGCAGATCAAGTACCGGCTGGGGGATTTCAAGGACAACGCGTGGCAGGGTTCGGGAATGTCCGCGTCGAGGGAATTCTCGCTGGGCTATCCGGAGCAGACGGGGTATTTCGTGCCGGTGCCGGATTTCGTGTCCGCAGAGGACGACGAAGGCGAGGTTTACGGCACGGTCAGGTGGACCGGGGTGTCGAAGGAGGATCGCGGCAGATACGCGTCCTACAACGGTGTCATGCCGTACAATCCCCTGCCCGGCTTCGCCACCGACGACGCGAACGAGGCGCTGATGCTGCCCTATACCGACGCGTCGGACGACGGTCTGAAGATGATCACCGTCGCCGAGATGACGGCGCTGAGAAACCGCATCGAACCGATCACGGCGTACTGCTCCGACCTGCCGGGTCAGAGCGATTTCCCCCGGCGCAGGGCCTCCTACGAAAAGCGCACCGAACCGGAAGTGCCGCGCTACATCTCCAGGGGTCACTGCCGCGTGCCGTCGGTCATCCTCGCGGCGAACGACAGCGGCATCGACAGTCATGTGCAGTTCTGGTCTGGAGACTACGAATGGGGCACCGTCAGGGAATACTATCCTCCCGGCCTGAGCTGGTGGTGGCTCAACGGACTGCTCGGCGGCCGCTACTCCGACCTGACCGGCGGAAACTATCACATGGACGGCATCGAGGAGTATGCGGGCACGCCCTACCGTCAGTCGGGCGGCCACAGGACGGTCGCGAAGTGCGCCATGTTCATACACGGCATACTGCCGCTGGACAAGGACATACTGGCGGCGTACGCGATCGTGTCGCCCGCCGGCGAACCCTACAAGGAGCCGCTGGGACGCTCGTGGAGCGGCTTCGTCTACTACGATCACTATCATCCGTTCACGGAGAAGCATTTCGAGGACGGACGCTACCGTCATCTGCACGGACAGGCGGGCAGCGACGGCGTGTACGACTCCGAGGGCAACTATCACGACGTCCCGAAGAAGGAGATCTCCGCGAACGCGGGCTCCCCCGTCGTGCCCATGGACGAGAGGGACTACTACGACTTCGCCACGGATTCGAACCGTCCCGCGACCTACCGATCGCTGTACGCGTCGGATTTCCTGCGGAACTGGACGGGACTGCCCGGCGTGCGGGACGAGGGCTTCTGGAAGCATTACGGCGCGCCCAAGACCGATCTGAACGGCGGGGACGATCCCATCTACGCTTACGGATCGGACGTGGATTCGGGGCTGGTCTACAACGACAGGCTCTCCGCCTCGACGAAGGCCGACATGAAGTTCCGGTTCGTCGGCGTCGACAAGGACGGCAGCCTGCGGCAGAACTGGTGTTCCGACGACATCTGGCAGAACCTGACGCAGGAGGAGATGCAGGAGGAGACCGAAAGAAGTCTGGTGGACGTGGAATTCTCGGCGAGCGACGGCAGCCGTCAGAACGACGTGACTTTCGACTTCCAGCGGTTCGCCGATGAATTCGTGTCTTCGACGCTGCCCGAGCAGATGCAGTCGATCCCCGGATATTTCGATTTCACGGGCTCCAACACCGAACGGCGCGTGCCGAATTCCGTGGACATGGAGCGCAAGGAGGAAAGCTCCGGATACGACAGACCGGTCATCATACAGGCGTCTTCGGGAACGCCGCCGACCAGCTACACCGGAAGCACCGGCGACAGTCAGGCCGGCGTCGTCAGCCATGTCTTCGACATCACGTCGCTTTTCAAGGCGCATTACAATGCGCGGATAGATCGGCGCTACTACTGCAAGGCGGGCAGGACGCTGGAGGAGGTCAGCAAGACGAAGTTCGAAATCCCCGAATGGCAGGGCGTCGGCGTATGGGCGAGACGCGGCGAAGCGGAAAAATGGAATTCACGGCAGGAACCGGACGGCTGGATCGCGGGCTACCTGCTGAACGACGACTGCACCATGCCCGCGCTGGAATCGGATCGCACCGTGCCGGAACCGGCGAACGACGGGACTCAGTACCGGCTCGCCGACGCGGGCATTCAGTTCCTGTGCACGTTTCTGCTGCCGTTCACGGTGAGGAAAGGCAGCGAATGCTACTGGATCTCCGACAACGGCGAGAAATCCGACGTCGGCCGTCTTCCGACGGGCGGGCGCGTAACGACTCCGGAGCAGGCCGTGGAACTGCTCGAGAAGATGTTCGGAGAGTCCTACGAATACACGACGGTCTCGTCCAGCTCGTGCCTTGTCAGGAAGAAGACGCAGAATCCCGCCGACACGCTCGAAATAAAGGAATGCCCGAACTCGTGCTACGGGTACTTCTCGCTGCCGACGGGCTGCATCAGCGGCATACAGGATCGCGTGGCCGGCGTGACCTCCTTCGCGAGCGGGTATCATCCCTCCGGTCTCGTCAACGGCAGAAGCTGGGTCACCAACAGCTACATATTCGAGCCGCAGACGGCGATCTTCGATCTGTGCAGGGCGCCGCTGGAGGAATCCGAGAAGAACTGGCGCTATCAGGCGCCGAGCATCAACTGCTCGTCCTGCATGTGTCCGAACGAGGACTGCGTGACGCACGGATCGACCGTCGGAATCTACTCGGAACGCAAGAAGCTGTCGTTCGGCGACGGGCAGACCACATGTCCAGGATGCGGAGCCGATCTCTCCGGCGAACCCGGCGCGGTGACGATCGCCGGCGACGGACTGTACTCGTGGTATTATCAGGAAAGCTTTCAGGAGAACCCGTTCATCACCGGATTCGAGATAGCGGCGGCGGAGAAGACGTCGTTCCGGGTCTCCTGCAGACATTCGGAAGGCGCCGTCTGGACGTCGCTGCTGAACGTCGTCTACGATCCCGCCGCGTCGGGAAACGCGGGCGGATATACGTACAGCTTCGACGGGAAGACGCACAGCGCCGCGTCCGTGCCCACGCTGTTCCGTCTCGGCGAGGGAAACTGGAGACGGGCGCGCTACATCCAGATCGAGGTGGATCCCGCCGAGACGGACGAAAAGCTCGTCTTCGACTCGTCCGAACTCCGGATGGAGAACGGCTACACGCTGCGCGCCTCGGGCAGCTTCCAGAGCATGGGACTGTTCGACTGGAGCGGACTCGACTGCACGGTGACCTACACGACCGACGCGGACGGAAAGGCGGCGACGAAGACGGAGCGCCGCATACTGTCGGCGGCGACGCTCAACGACGACATGACGGAGCTGTCGTTCCATTTCAAGGGCGGACTCGACGCGAAAAGCGTGTCGAAACTGACTCTGACGCCGAAGCGCTACACCTCGGAAATCAGGTCGTTCAAGGTGTACGGATTTCACTACAAGAAGTCCGATCTCACCATGACCGGCGGCGCCCGGGAGAAGTATTTCCTGTTCAGCACGAAGAAGAACGTATACCAGCTCGAGGAGTTTCCGACGCAGATACTCGCCGTATCCATCGGCAGGAACGATTCCGGAGGCGTCCTGCTCGAGGAGACGGACAGCAGGGACGATCTGCGCTACGCGCTTTCCGAGCGGCACGTGCGCACGATCGGCGCGGACGGCGGCTACGAGCAGAGGAGCGTGCACGTCATCAGCGCGGGCAACTACTATTTCGACGCGGCGCACAACCGGCTGTACCTCCCCGCGACGGGCGTCGCGGCGGGCAAGGAGATCCCGCTGAGAGATTTCGAGCAGTCGCTGAAAGACACGCGGGAAAACATCTCGTTCTATCCGACGCGGCTCTCCATCAGGTACTGGACGGGTTCCGGCGAACCGGTGACGCTGGAGGCGAAGGCGGAGAATCAGGGACCGTCGTATCAGGTCGAAAAGGACGCCATCACCGTCATCGAAAACATCGGCGATCTGCCGGACAACGGCATGTCGGCGAAGATGCCCGACATGCGGGGGAACATCAAGAGAAGGCCGATACCGTGGGTCTGCTACAACCATGTGCCGGCCACGCTGCATTACAGCACGCAGACGCTTACCGGAGGATACTTCCGCATCTCGCCGTGTCTCAAGAGCAGCGCTCTGGGCAACACGGTGGACAACGACAAGTTCTTCGTGGATCAGTTCGGGGAAAACCTGACCGGGGTCATCGGGCTGTGCCGCACGGAGGTCACGTTCTACGGAGCGCCGGAACAGGTCGTCAGCGGCACGATCTGGGTGAAGGCCCCCGCGTACACCACGAAGGTCATAGACACGGGATCGGGCGAAGCCGTGACGATCCGCGAAAGGACGGGAGGAATCAAGAACGGATGCCTCATCTTCAAGCTGCCGATCAAGCCCTGCAAGGGACGCAAGTCGCTCTGCTGGTCGGCTCCCACGATCGTGGTCTACGCGAAGGAACGGAACCCGTCCGATCCGTTCTGACGTTATACTGCCCCGAATAACAAAAGGACATGAAGTATGGCGATCCCCAAGATGAAAATCTACCGTCTGGACCAGAACTACAGTCCGGACAACGACACCGATCTGAAGTCGATCAGCGACGACGAGCTGTACCCGTTCGTGGAGAAGAGTCTGGATCTGGGGACTTTCGAGGAGCTTGTCGGAGTGACCTACCGCGATCTCACGGTCGGCAGGGCATCTACGACCGAACATACGAAGGAGATCGCGATGCTGAGTGACGGCGGCGACGCTCTGGACGGCAAGAAGACCGAATTCGTCTGCTGCGACGGATGGAAGAAAGGCCGCGGCGCGCTGAAAGTGCAGATAAAGACGGACGACGACGGCAGCTACAGCGAACAGACGGTTCCGGAAAACTACTACAGGACGAACTTCTCCTTTCAGGACAATCTCTACGACAGCACGGGAAGCGTCACTGCGGACGTCGGACAGGCGGTGTCCAGACGCAGAAGCGAAATGCTGCAGATCGAATTCGGCGATCTCATCTACGCCGACGAACAGTTTCTCAAGGACAAGACGGCCGGAGGCGTGAAAGTCACCTACCGCACGTTCACCGACGATCTGTCCAAGGAGGGGACGCTCGCGCTGGAACGCGGAAACATCTACGACGGCACGCGGACGGGGAGAATCGGCGTATACGACGCCTCCGGCTACGGCTACAGGGCGGACGAAAACGGCTTCCCCCTGAAGGCGGAGGGGAACATCGGATACAAGATCAGGACATATCCGTGCCGGCAGAAAGTCGCGCAGATGACCGACGTGAAGGACTCCGCATGGCACAAAGATCTTGAAATATCCCAGACGGGCGGCATCGTCATCGAGAACTGTCAGAACTGGATTCTGACGCAGGCCGACGAGAGACGCCCGAGGCTTTTCGAGCGGGTGACGATCGGGGAGGACTCGTTCTTCAGGGAGCTGGAGCAGAACGTCCAGTACACCATCACGAACATCCCCAAGGACGGCGGCAGAATCGACGTCTCCATACAGCTGTCGTCGGAATACTACAACGTCGAATACGGCAGATTCGTATTCCCGAAAGAGCTGTTCGTCCGCTACAACGAGGAGGACGACATTCTGGACGATCTGTTCGTGCCGGACTATCTGGATTACGAATCCCCCGACTACAGCAGGAGGAAAGGCGACACGGGTTCGCTCACTTCGTCGCTCACCGCCTTCGACAAGGTCTCGAAGAGGATTTTCAAGATGGCCGTCGCGGAGAACGCGGGATACGATCCGCAGCGCGACTTTCTCCTGAAAGTCGACGGTAACGGTTCCGCGAGCATTGACTTCTCGTCGGTATACGGCGGGGAGGACTTCTTCAAGAGCGTGAAGCTGTTCCTGCACGGCGCGCTCATCTACGGCGACGGCGCCGTTATGGAGAGCTCCCCGTTCGCGATCACGGCGGCGGAGAAGACGCTGACGATCACGCCGAAGGAGACGTCCGACGCCGCCCTGCCCTCGGGGATTCTCACCTCCTATCTAGAGAATCACACGGTCGGTCTGGGCAAGGTCCGGGAAGCCGAGGGCGATGCGGAAACCAATCACTGGTGCTGCGGATACAGGATCTGCTGCTACGAAAAGACCCGCATAGCGAAGGAGTTCGTCTCGTCGTTCAGGAACTGGGTGTCCGACCATCTCAACAACAACCCGGACATCTTCCTCGGCTTTCAGAAGTACGAGGGCAGCGCGCAGAATCCCGTCGCGCCCAGCTATATCGGCACGGGATTCTCCATACTGCACCGCGAGGGGGCGGTGGTGTTCTCGGAACCGATCGCGCAGGCGGATCTGAACGACGTCCGGAACTGGCCGCCGGCGGACGCGAGCGCCGACAACAGCGTCGCGGCGGACGCGCTGAAGATCTATCTCAGGAAAGTCTACGCGAAATTCGCCTACTACGACGGGATCTGCGACGTGTCCAACGGTCTGCTGCGGGAGTTCGACGTCGAGAGCGGAGTCTTCAAGTACCGGATGATAGACGATCCGACGTACAGCGCACACGCCGAGGACAGACGCTGGCTGCTGCGCAGCGACAACAAGATGCCTACGACGTTCTTCCATCAGAACACCTACCTGCCGGCGGTGAACTACGTCGAGACCGGAGAGTGCACGCTGTGGCAGGAGATCACGCTGAACGAGGGCGAGACGCTGAAGATGAACCTGTCGGACTACCGGGCTCTGGCCGTCGTACCGAACGGCGGAACGCTGCTGTGGAACGCGGCGTACGCCGGCGAGACGGAGAAGACGACGGAGACGACGGCGGCTTCGGGCGACGTGAAATGGCGTATAAAGGACGGAAAGCTCTACGAGAACGGAAGCGCCGACGGAACCGACGGGACAGCCGTGCTGGAGAAGCTGACCGACGCCGATTACGACGCGCACAGATCCGTCGGAGAGAACATTGAGAAACGCGGGCGGCATACGTACAGTCCCGGCGGGACGGTGCCGTACGACGTCGTCTTCGAGGCCGGCGACAGCTATCTGACGGTATATGCCAGAAAAACTCAAGGATGATCCAACATGGCGGAAGACTTCACCATAGCGCTGCATCCCGGCGTCGCCAAGGACAGGCGCTTCCTGATTCTGAACAGCTACACCGACAAGTTCATTCCGCTGACGGTGAGCGGGAACGGCGGCACGGCGACACCGGATCTGATCTACTTCTCGTACGGCGAAATCGCCTCCGACTTCAAGTTTTCCGAACAGCAGCAGGGATACACCGGCTATTCCATACTCGCGGGAGCCCAGGACGACTGGGGGAACGCCCTGAACGGCGAAGCTGGCGGCATACGCGTCGGCATACCGTTCGTGGAGAAGAGCAGACAGCAGTTCCACTACACCGTCTCCGGAAACACCAACGGCACGTACGGCGAGAAGACCAACGACGTGTTCTCGCTGACGGACGAGAACGCGGAGGGAGAAAGCCGTCAGTGGCGCAGTCCGTCGAAGACATACATCAGGTGGCTGGAGAAGCGCTGGATCCTGACGTTCGACGCGAATCTCGACAAGCTGCCGGACAGCGGGGAGCTGACATACAGCGGCAGCAGCCAGATCGCGGCGTACACCGACGAACAGGACAGCGCCGACGCGCAGGATCTCTCGAAGCTGACATGGCACACGAGCAGCGGCTACTGGAACGGAAGCTTCAAAATCGTCTCCTCCCACGCCGACGTCTCGGGACAGAAGACCGTCTATCTGGTGCTGGGCAGAAGCTCCGACGGAGGCGGTTCCGGAAAGACGTACACGACGTCCAACGTGATTTCCTTCGTCCTCGAAACGAGAGGCAACGAAATCACGAACACGCTCTTCGAGGTCACCGGCCCCACCGGCAGCAGGAACTACGCCGGATTCTACATAGACGCCGAAAGGCGCTTTCATCCGACGCGGCTGGTGAACGTGCAGTATTCGGCGGACTGTCCCGCCGAAATCCGCGCCAGACTCTCCGGCGGTCTGTCGATAAAGGACATCGATTTTCAGCACACCTACAGCGCCGAGGGGCTCGTCAGAGGCAGCGGACTGCTGAACGGCAGCGTGAAGCTGGCGTCGCCGGACGCGCTGATGAATCTGGAGCTGCTCTTCCAGGACGAGGCGGGCAACACGGTAAGACTCGCTCAGAGCATCACGGTGATTTCCCGCCTGTGGCGCATGAAAGGCACCCGCATCAGGGAGGACGACGCGTCCTATCAGACGAAATTCTTCGCGGTATCGTCGACGACCTCGATGAGCGAGATACCGAAATCCAAGACGTCCTCCGACGAATTTTCCAGACAGTGGGAGGACATCTTCTATCCCGCCACGCACGGCTATCCCGTCGGCGAGGACGGCAGGATCGACTACAGGGAGGCGCTGCGGATTTCCAGGGACGTCGACGAGTCCGGAGCGGAGGGTCCCACCACGGAGGAGCTCGCGCGCTACGATCAGCTGCAGCTGACGAACGACAAGACCGCGCTGGCCACGGACTCCGACGATCGCTACATGACCTCCGGATGGCAGAGAAACAAGACGTACGGACGCATGGAGTCGTCCTCGTACGGGGAGAACGGCGAAAACCTCCGCTACTGGGTCATCGACAACGAGGGCTATTCGGATCTGGCTCTGGAGTTCGAGTATTTCGATCTCAACAATCAGATATCGAACATCCCGCCGAACATACTCTCGCCCTACGACGGGGACGTGCTGGTCGTGTACGACGCGCAGGCGGAGGGCTGTCTGGAGGAGCTGGTCGACATCTACGGCCGGAAATCGTACCGCATCAAGGACAGCTCGCTGCTGGTGGAGCTTTTCGCGTTCACGGGTTCCTGCTACACCAACGACATCCGGATGCAGAGCGGGACGTCGCTGCCCATCACGCAGACGGGCAACGGCTTCATCACGTCGAACATCAGTTCCACGTCGAAGATCTGCATAATCCTCTATACCGACAACGACTATCAGGCGTCGGGATTCAAAATCAAGGCGGGCCCGCGTCACAACGTCATACTGTCGAACTACGATCTGAACGAAACCACCGGGGAAGTCTGGATACATCAGGAGCCGGGGACGTCGATGAACCGCTGGCACAGTCCGTCGAAAGTCAGCAGCTCGCATCAGTACATGACTTCCAACGTCGGATTCGACGTGGAAAACGGAACGCTCATACTGGACACGCGTTCAGGCGCCACCATCACGGGCGACTTCACCGTCTACGACTATCTCCGGCGCGGCGGAGGAGCCGAGACGCCGAAAACGTACTTCTCGTACGCCGACAGATCCAGCGGCGAGAGCAGCCGTCCCGAACTGAGGAACTTTCTGCTCTACAACGACGACTGCGTCGACTACTACGAGATAACGATGTGCGCCGTGCCGGAGGGGATCGTGCCGGACTACACGGACGTCTACAGCTTCCAGAACAGCGCTCAGAACACGGGCAGGATCGTCTCCAACTTCTCCATCAACAAGGACAAGGGCACGATCGCGTTTTCCGCATCCGTGCCGCTGGGTCGGATCTTCGCCAGCTACACCTACCATTCCTACTACAGACTGACGAACGACGGATACGGCGATCTGCTGTTCTACGACAACGCGCTGGTGCCGTCGTCGGACTACTCGACCACCGGACTGAAAGACTGGACATACGTCGATCTGATGATCTACAACGAGGGTTCCAACTCCCTCTCCGACGGCGTGATGAAGTTCATGTCGCGCGGCTATGTGGAATCCTCCGGAAACGCGCAGACCGTCACGCAGGTGGTGGACGAGAACCGTCCGTGGGACGTGCAGTCGGGGACGGTAGCGGAGACGGTGAGCCGCACGGGGGCGGACTTCAACGTCTCCTACGGCGGACTTGCGCCGAGGACGCGGGCGGCGGCCGTCGAGGCGATAAACGACACCTCGGCGGGAGGCGTCGTGTTCGGTCAGACGATGCTGCCGCGCTCGAAAGCGTACATACGCGTATACTGGTGCCTGGCGCAGAACGATTCGGCGAGTCCGTCATACGTCACCACGACACGGGGACAGAAGCTCTGGTCGTCCGAACTGTCCGGGCGATATTTCGTCGTAACCGTGTAGACGAGCATGGCGTATCTGAATGTCTTTCTGAAGAGCGCGTCCTCCGGAGCGTCGAACCGTCTCCCCTGCCCCACCGGCGAGCCGCAGCCGATCATCGCGTGGGAGATCCCCGAGGACGTCATGCAGACCGCGTTCTGTCTCGAACTCAAGTCGCGTCTCCCGACACGGCTCAGCGACGGCACGTACGGATACGCGTACTACAGCTCCGCGACGATACAGAGCGCCGTCCCCGAACATCAGATCGCCTATCCCATGTATCAGAACGTCTGGGCGGGCGCGGTGGAAGTGCGGATCCGCATCTACAGCGGCGACGCGGCGGTCTACAGCACCCATGACGCGTCCGGAGACACATACGCGTTCGAACCCGTCCCGCAGGGGCTGAAATGGGACTCCACATACGACGGATACTATTTCCTTGTCGATCCGGACACGGAACAGATCACCGGGACGATGAGTCCCACGTTCACGTGGCGCAACGTCACGGACGAGGACGACGACGCGGCGCGATCGTATCAGCTGCAGTGGAGCCTGACACCGCTGTTCCTCGACGGAGTCCTCGGCCGGCTGGGGCTTTCCAGCACCAGAACGGCGGACGCGCCGGCCGGCGCGGGAGTGTTCTCCTCGCTGTCGACGGTGGTCGACGTCAAGGCGCCGGTATTCTACCGCGTACGCGCCTTCGACGGGCTGGACTACGGTCCGTGGTCGCCGGTCGCGGGCTACTTCAGCAGTCCGTCCTCGGCGCCGTACTGCATGTTCAACTGGGTGGTCACGAACTGCACCTCGGACGATCCGAACGTGCTCCTCCGTCCCGACGGCGAAATCGAGATCTCCTTCCGCGTGGCGGATCTGGATTCGCCGATCGTCTCGGCCTATCTGACGTACCGTCTGAACACCGACGAGGCGCTGGTGAGGAAGCCGTGCTCTCTGGATTCCTCGACCGTCTCGATCCCGTCCAACAGGGACGTCACGGTGTGCTGGCATTCCGCCAGACAGCTGCCGAACCGCAGCGTGATCGTCTACCTGTATCTGTACGCGTACGACGGCTACGCGCAGAGCTACGAGGTCGCGTGGAGTTCATCCGTAGCGATCAACAACGCGGGCGTCGGCTTCGGCTACAGCGACAGCACCGACGACGTCATGAGCTACCGGTTCAGCTGCGGTCTGAGAAACTACGAACGTCTGCTGATGATTCCGGAGGAGAAGGCTCAGGCGACGGTTCAGGACGGGGAGACCGTCTATACGCCCGCTCCGATGCCGGAAGGCGACTACGACGCTTTCTGGCAGTTCGGCTGGGCGGAATACTGGGCGGACAGGCTGGGAAGAGACGTTCCGCTGTACAGATACGCGCCGGCCGATCAGATCGCGCACCGCTTCGGCGGCGGAGTGAAGCGCCCCGACTACAACATCTACGACGGCTACGACGGCGACGGCCGCCTCGAGGCGGACAGGCTCCGCCTTGAATACAGAGACGAATTCTACGCGAGAGAGAGGGACGCGGGCGAAGAGTTCCACGAATATTTCAGAATCGGCCAGAACGTGCCGCTGGGACGCGGGATCAGGGACGTCACATGGTTCGTGAAGGAACCCGGATTCGGCGGGAGGATCCGGATCCGGCGTCCCGTGATCGTGCGCGCCGGGAATTCCGGGCTGTACTACGACGGCATGGCGCTCAACTGCTCAGCGGACGACGTCTTCGGCGACGTCAGAGACGATCCCGACATAGAGGCGCTGAAGCGGAAGGAGGTCTGGCGGAACTTCTATCAGCTCGATCCCGTGTACCGTCCGGAAGTGAAGTTCGGGTTTTCGTTTCTGGGACCGGCGGATCCCGGACGCTACGATTCCGAGAACAGGTGGTACTGGACGCTTTTCGAGTATGCTGTCACGTTCACGCTGCCCGTCGGGATAACGCGGGACGTGAACGACAGGTTCGCGTACCGTCTGAACGGCGTCGCATATAGCGGCTCCGTCCTGGAGGACGGCGTGGATCGGATGTATGTTCCGGCCTCGGAAAAACTGAGCGATCAGCTCCGCGCGCTGCTGAACAGACTCTTCCCGACCGACGTCTTCCAGGACATAGAGGACAGGGATCTGACCGCAGTCGGCGGTCAGCTCCGGATCGTGATGCGCTCGAGAATGATCGATTCCAACCGCACGTTCCGGTTCGCCGACGTGGAGCACAGCTGCTACCGGCTGTTCGGCGTCGATACCGGACCGAGATTCTCGCGACGCGAGAAATGCAGCGGCACGGGCGACAGCGACAGGTACGTGACGTCGAGACCCTACGAGGAGAAAAAACAGGGACTGTCGGACGCGGTATACGAGGTTCCGTGCGACACGGGCGACTGCATCGGCAGGGACGGAGAGATGAACACGTCGGAACCGCTGTTCACGTGCGATCCCGTCCACCTGAACCAGTACGGATGCCACTACAAGTACACCGAGAGGCGGTATCTGGAGACGCACCGTGTGTACATACGGAAATACTATGTCCGTCCGGTCTACATGGCTCCGTCTTCGGAACCGCTGAGAGGCAGGCTTCCCGGCGAGACGTCCGCGCCCGTCATGGGATGGCGCGACTACCGTCTGAAGTACGTCGGAGAGAACGGTCTGGGAGAGCCGCTGTATGTCAAGGACATGATTCCGGGCAGGATCGGCGGGGCGCCGGCGCGGAGGAAGCGGATTCCCGTCATCTTCGAAAAGAAGCCTGCGGAGGACTGCGGCTGGTGGGCGGCGGACGGCGACGTCGACGCGCCCGGACAGTGCGTCTCTCATGAATACAGCGAGGAGGAGAAGGCGTACTACCGCAGAGCGCCCGGCGAGTTCGTGAAGCAGATCGGATTCCAGGACTGTCTCTGCGCCGAATATGTCGAACTGGAGGAAGGATGGGAAAAACCGTTCTTCAACGAGTCGCAGAACGTCGGACGCATAGACAGACGGCAGACCGTGGCGCACGCGGGCGACGTTCCGCAGGGATACATCCAGTACGTCATGGGGGCGTACAGACCGCCGCCGTCGCAGAAGGACGTCATCACCGAATACGAGAGCGGTTTCACCTCGTCGGTGGAATACGAGCCGGGCTACAGCCTGCGGCGCTACGGCGACAACTGGGACGAGAGCGGCTACGAACGGCTTTCCGAAAAGCTCGGCACGGTGGTCGATCCCGTCTTCATAGAGCCGGGAGGGACGGAGCGCTCGATGGAGAAATGGGGGTATGTCCCCGATCACACGCTGGAAACATATTTCAAGGAGGACAGCGAGGGCATCTGGAAAGACAGGATGATACCGCGCGGCAACAGCTACGTCCACGGCGTCCTGCGGGACAGCGACGTCTCGTTCCCGTACGTGTCGGCGGTGCATATGTTCCGCCGTCTGCTGTCCGACACCAGCAGGGTCGCGCTGCCGGAATCGGAGGGTGTGAAAGCCCCGTACATAGACTACCGCCTCCGCGGCGGGAGCCCTCTGGAGGCGCGATACTACTATTCGGCGCTGCCGCAGGACGAATCCCCGGAATACGCGACGCGTCCGCCTGAAATATACGGCGAGGATCGTCCGCTGAGAATCTCGGGATTCATAGATTCCATGAGCGCCATGATACCGTGGCGTTTCCTGTATCTCCAGACGGAGTGGAACACCTACAACCTGATACACTGGGAGGGCGGGCAGGACGAAAGCGTCTACGCCAGACTCGAGGTCGCGCAGGTGGATTCCGGCGGCACGACGGGAAACTTCATGACGCTCAGGACCAGACAGGCCGAGTGGTTCCCGCAGTACTCCTGCTGGCTGATTCCTTTCGTCAAGCTGAAGCAGTCCGACTACATCGACACGCTCAACGGCACTTTCACCGCAGTCGCCGACGGCACGGAGACGGACTGCCGTTTCGAGGAGGGTGGACGCTACCGTTTCCGAATCTCCGGAGTCAACATCCATTCCGGCGCGGCCAACACCCCGGCGCTGTCCGGCGTGTTCACATATTCGAAGGACGCGTATTCGCCGCCGATCATCACCGCCGTGAACTACGACAGATGGAAGCATGAATTCTGCATCGAATTCCGTTTCGACGACGCCCGGGGCAGAAAGTACGACGTCATAAACTTCTACTACGCCGCCTACGATCCAGGAGAGCAGAGTCCGCCGGACTCCGCGTTCATCGAACTCGGAACGGACTGTCTTGACGGCAGTCTCGTCGATCTCGATTCGAACAGGACCGGAGACGACGTCGTTTCGGATGCGTATCTGATCAGACACAGAGTGTACTTCTCCAGCGACGTGCTTCAGGACGTCGTCGGCAAGAACATACGCTTCCGGCTGGAAAGCATCGCATCGGAGGATCGCGAAGGCATGACGGCGCCCGTGTTCAGCTTCCTCATGTGGGGAAACGAATTTCTCAAGAAAGCGGACGATCAGATCGGCATGATCGCCGGGAGACGGAACCGGTGGGCCTACCGGACATTCGTCGACGACGAGGGAGAAACCGTGGAACAGTGGGTCTATCTGCCCGAGGATCAGGCGGTGACCGTTCCCGGAACACTGGCGGAGCAGGCCGCGCGGATCGAGGAGATCAATCAGAAGTTCGACGACTGGTACGTGACCGTCGCCAAGTTCAGAGAACCCGGATTCGACGCCAGATACCACTTCATGATCATCGGAAAGACGGACGCCGCGCTGTACGACGCATGTTTCGACGCGTTCGTCGCGCAGTACGGGCTCGAGGCGGAATGGACGGCATACAGAGAGGCGCGCACCGAAAAGACCGAGTCCTATCTGAAGCCGCTGTTCATAGATGCGGCGCATTCCGACGATTTCGCGTTCTTCTGGGACAACAGGGCGTCGTTCCTCGCGGACGCGTCGCAGGGGTTCGACGCGTGGTTCGAGGAGAACAGGATACTTTCCCGCGAGGAGGCAAAACCAGTCTTCATCGAGCGGACGGGACGCGGCGCCGATTACCGGAACTTTCTGAAAGACGGTTCGCTGACCGACGGCGACGAATCCAGAACGGACTACATAGTCACGAATTCCCTGCAGAGCGTCTTCGAGGACTTCTACGAGTCGCTCAACAACTACCCCGACAGCCGCTACGACGACAGGAAAGCCTTCGTGGAAGCGCACTACAGCGCCGAATTCGGGAAATGGAGAGAGGCTCCGACGGACGCGTACGGCGGCGCCATCGCCCCCGACGCCATCGCGCTGGAGGACGAGGCGCTGCGGCTGTTCATCGCGCACAGCAGAGCCATATGGGACGCGATCGTCTATGAAAACGCCGGCAGACAGCGGGCGAAGAACTATTTCCTGTCCGTCGCGGAGAACGGCGTGACGTACGGTCAGCGGCTGCAGACGGCGAACTCCGCGATCGTCGAGGCGCAGAAAACGCTGAACGCGGCCTACGCCGTCAGAAACAGATACGAGACGCTGCACCGGCGCAGACTGATCGCGAAAGGCTATTTCTCGAACGGATGGAAGAACAATCAGGTCTACGTGTACGACGAGTCCGGACGCCCCGAGCTGAACGAGCCGTTCCGCTTCAGAGTGGAGAACCAGCCGGTCACGGGGAAGCGCAGCGGCGACTACGAGGGAATGAATTTCGGGGACTCCTATCCCTTGCAGGTGCAGCCGCTGCCCGGATACGACACCAGATGGGACATCTACTTTCATTTCCAGCTGGACTTCTACGATTCGTTCGACTCGCAGGACGGAAAGCCGCTAAGAGACTATCTGTGGCAGCGGCAGGACTGCTCCGGCTATCTCGGAGGCGATCCGGAATCGATGAGCGTCGACGGCGTCTCATACATCCGGATCATGGGCGGAATCGAGGCCGAGTCGGGCGGGATGCACATACTGCCGGACAACGTCTACACGCCGAACGCGAACGAATACGGGAAGGCCCCCACCACCGACGATCCCTACAGCTTCCAGTTCGCCGGAAGATTTTCCATTCCGAAGTCCGAGCTGCCCGGGGAGCTGGAGACCGACAGACTTCCGGAATACTGGAACACCGGGAAGGACTCCGGAAGCGACGATTTCAATCAGGTGTATTTCTGGAGAGTATGCCCGTACAATCTGGTGAAACGGCCGATATTCGAGAAATCCCTCGGTTCGGTGAGTTCGGTGGAGTTTTTCGGCAGCACGCGGAATCACAGATACTGGAAGGCATGCGTGGAAAACGACTTCCGTGGAAACCACAGGTACTCCAGGCTGCAGCATGAAGACGCGTCGTCGTACGGGGAGGACTGCTTCCTGTGGGTCGGAACCGGCTCCGACTCGCCGCAGTGGAAGACCGACTTCCAGTCGGAATGCTGGAACGGCAGCGAGGCCTACTACGAGAATTTCTTCCCCGGCACCGATCGGAACAGGAGCGACATAGACGATCACACCGCCAATCCGGCGCGTGCAAGCTACCGCGCCAGAATCGAACGCGGCGAAGTCGTGTTTCTCACGGACCGTCCGAGAGAGCTGCTGGACGGCGAGCTGCGGTACATCGAGGACGCGACGGATCACTTCAAGTCGCTCTGGATTCAGTTCAACGTGAAGCGTCACATGCCGTGGATGATGTTCGACGACGACGAGAAGTGCTACTTCCTGATTTCGCAGAAGCACAGCAAGAACCGCGCCGGATATACCGAATACGTGTTCACGCTGTCACGCGGACTGTCGCAGCAGACGTTCGGAGAGGAATGCCAGCTCTTCCCGGCGAGCACGCTGGATTCGGCCGGCTCCGTCATCGACGGCGCGCAGTCCTTCGAGGATCCGTGCCTGCTGAAGACCGGAAAGACCTACGTGCTCTACTTCAATGTCCGGAAAGACGGAGGCGTATATGAGTCGTGGCGCACCGAAAGCGGCGATCTGTACGACTGGCGGAATTTCACGCGGCTGAAGTTTCTGTACGGCGACAGGGACTACGGACAGAGCTGCCGCGCCATGTCCGTGTATCTGCGGGACGGCGTCTACTGCATGTACTGCGTCCAGGACACCAGCATCAGGAAGTTCACCGGAACCGACGGCGTCGCGTTCACGTACGCGTCCACCGTGCACAGCGAGATGTACACGCTGACGCGTCCGACGCTCGTGCATGACAGGATATATTTCGGAATCGAGTTCGGTCCGCGCGGGAAGATACTGAGCATCTCCGAATCGGGCGGCTACGCCACGCTGCGCACCGAGAAAGGCGCTCCGTCCGATTTCAACGAGGGAATCGCTTTCGGCGACGAGGATCTCTTTTTCAATCCCATGGTGTTCGAGGACCGCGACAGAGGAGTCCCCGTCGCGCGCATGGTTTACGAGAAGCCGCTCTCCGCGTACGCCTACGTGGACGGACGTATCAGGGAGCTGCCGTCCGTACAGGAAAAGGCGTTTCTCACCGAGTACCGCGAGGAATATTCGTGGAGGAAAGTCCGCCTGTTCGACGGCATGGACGCGGAATACTGGTCCGCCAGCGTGTACATAGACGGCGAGAACCATCCAGTCATCAGGGACTCCGGCGGCGACGCCGTCGTGCCGGACGATGAATACACGCTGATGATCCCGACGGGGAAGCTGGAGATTCTCTTCGCCTCGGACGAGGAGCCCGAAGCCGTCAAGGTCCCTTTCTATCTGGAACCGGGGTTCGAGGACGTCGAATCCGAGGGCGAATGGATCGATTTCCACAACGTGAGCCGGACCGAGGCGGTCATCTCTCCGGAGGAAGCTCCGTTCGGATACGAGGCGTCCGACTACACAACGGAACGCTACATACTGGAGAACAATCTGCTGGAACTATATGACGCGTGGCTTTCCGAACGCCATCCGGAGCGCGGCCCGGACGACGGGGAACGCAACCGGACGGAATTTCTTCTGGAGAGCAGGCAGTACTCGCTCTTCCTGAAATGGGGCAGAAAGGGACCCGGCGTTTATAGACATCTCAATGCCGTGAAACGGACATCTTATACGGGAGACGGGGAATAACCATGGCCAGCGGAACCAGCGATCCATTCTCGGTGTCGGGAGAGAACCTGCAGTCACGGAAGAATCCTTCGTTCTCGCCTGTCGAGGGCGTCGGCACCACCGCCAACGGCAGGCAGGTCGAGGTGAAGCCGCCCAAGGTGACGTCGGACAACGTGAGCGAGGCCCTGTATCTGCACAGAAACCCGTTCCCCGAATTCGTGTTCGAGAAAATCTCCGTGCCGGAATACGGGGCGTCGCAGGACGCGATCGCGCGATTCACGGGCGTCCCCGTCAACCGTCCGGATTATCTGAACGACTATCACTTCATCGGGATCATGCGCATGGTCGACAGGCTGATGGCTCCTTCCTACAGAGGAAAGATAAACAGCTCCTACAACACGCCGGAGCCGAAGTCATGACGCTTCGCGACGTTTATACTCCGACGGATTAATGAGGCATGACGCCGGAAAGGAAGCATCTTGGAACATGCTCAGCTTCGCGCCGCTGTACTGGATATATCATGACTGCTGGCAGTTCGAGGAAACCGTCCCCGCGGAGTATCCGTCCGCGCCGAAAAGCATGATATACGATCACGCGGGACATGTCCATTTCTTCATGATGGACTACAGCCGTCTCAAGAACGCCTCCCAGCAGGCGTATTCCGGCGTGCAGCAGTACAGCTTCTCCATCGAGGACGTGTGGGGACCGAACTCCCAGGATCCCAATCAGAGCCGCTCCTACAGGCTCATAGGGAAGCCGCGCTGGTACTTCTACATCGAGGAATACTGGCGGCGCGTGTACATTCAGCCGTGGGACGTCGAGGACTACTCGGAAACCTATCCCAACCACAGGGGAAGACTCGGCATACGCTACGACGCGTCGAAGCCGCAGCATTCCTTCGGACCGTTCCGCGAGGGCGGCGGGCTGTACTTCTTCGACACGGAGATGAACCGGACGCTGCCCGTGGAATACTGGCTGGACGCGGAGAAGACCGAACGTCAGCATTTCCTGAAAAAGAAGCACTACACGTGGGACGAGACACGGGGCGGACAGACATGGCGATTCGAAAAACCCGTCCGCAGATGGACGCGGCAGGGAAGAGGCGACTACTGGTACGGCGACAACGCCTACTATCCGGACGGGGAAGCTTACGCCGCCGCGCACAACCGGCCGGGCGATCTCGTATGCATCGAGAGCGACACGGGGAAGAGATTTTTCCGCTACGGACTGACTCCCTCCCTCCCCGTCACGAAGGCGGGCGAAAACTACTGGCCGAACCCCACTCCCGGCGCCGCGCAGGAGACGCTGCGCGGCGAATACCTGCGCTACTATGATTTCCACTCGCGTTACGGAGACACATACACCGGACAGTACGCGCAGTGGCTTTCCGTGAACGGACTGGAAGACACGCAGAATAACTTCGAGGATTTCGTCTCGCTGAAATCCGAGGAGTTTCAGAGGAACTGCCTGTCGGAGGATTTCCAGACGCTGAACTACGAGTTCATCGGTTTCGAGGACTACTGCGAACTGTGGAAGGAGCTGACCAGAGAGGAGGCGTCGCGGCTCGGTCTGTACGGCGACTATCCTCTGTTCAACGAAGGCATGACGCTGCCGAAGGACACCACCGCCTTCGGGCCGGACGACGATCCTTTCCACAGGGACGGCGTCGAAGTCAATCCCTACGACGTCTACAAGAAATACTTCGACAGACGCGAGGAATATCTGATTCCCAGAGATAAGAAGATAAAGGGCGGCGTATCCTCGTCGGATCATATCCGTGAGTCCACCTACACCGACGAGGACGGCGGAAGACGCTTCTATCCGGACAGCCTCTACGTGACTCCCGTCATAGAGTATCAGAAAGTCATCCAGCGCGACTACGAACGTCTGCCCGAAAGGGAGGCGGCGGAGTCGGGTGTCGACGTGTGGACCGACATCGGCAACTTCGGCGACGGCTTCTCCGTCAGCGTCACCATACCCTACCGCGTCAACGGCGTCGTCCAGTCGCCGTTCTCCGACGACGAGGGCAAAGTCTACCCTCCCGGAAACTATTTCCATGCCATGAAGGACGAAAACAAGCTCAGATACCAGACCGAGTCATACGGGAAACCGCTGTCCGAGGAGTCCTCCGACAAGGCGATCGACGCGGCGCTTCGCAGCGTGAAGAAGTACGCGTTCTCAGAATACCGCAGATTCATGGACGGCGATCCCGGCGGCGACGAAATCATAAGATGGTACAACGAAAACTTCGCGGAGCGTCCCGTTCTCTTCAATCCGGATGAAGGCATGTTCGACGCCGGCGGCAACTGGATCGAAGTCGTGACGCACGATCGTCCGACGCCGGATCAGGTCGAGACCGACGCTGAGGGCAGACCCACGCTGAAAGGGAAAGTGGCGCGGTTCGAGACGCACGGACTGAAGGAGGACGGCATATGGGTCGAACAATGTCTGGGGGCGCGGGTGATCCCCAAGGTGGAACTGATTTTCGAGGATGCGCTCGGACATCGCTTCTCCCGCTGGGTGGAGTCGATGGAGACATCGTCGGCGACGCCGTTCATCGGCAGATCATAGGAACGTCATGATACCGGCGGAGTACTTCAGAAAGCGCGGCGAGAACGTGACCGTAGGCGTCTGCGACACCGGTCTCGTCAGGACGCTGCCATTTTTCCGGGACAGAGACATCCTCTACAGGACGTTCGGAACCGTCTCGGGACGGCACGGCACGCAGGTCGCGTCCGCCATATTCCAGATCGCGCCGATGGTCAGGATGATCTTCGCCGGCGGCGCGATGGACGGCTATGAACAGCTCGCGCTGATGCTGGAATGGATCGCGCGGTACGACATAGACGTGCTGAACCTGAGCTTCGCGTATCCCGAGAGAAACGGGAGGATATCCTCGGCGCTGCGGGCGATGCATTCACGCAACGTCCTCATAGTCTGCGCAAGGGCGGAGAAGCTGCCTTTCCCGTGGAGCGAGGACTACGCCATCAGCGCCGGAACGTCCGGCGACTTCGAGGCTCCGATGGAATGGACCTCCTATTCCTCGACGGGATTCATGAACGTCATCAGAGGAAGCTCGGCGGCGGCCGCGCTGACTGCGGGACTGTGCGCGGTATGCAGGGCGTGCTCGCCGGACATGACAAGAGAGGATTTTCTCGCGACGGCGACGCCGTCCGACATACGTGTTCCGTTGAAACCGCGTGGACAGATCAATCTGCAGCTATGAAAGTATCGGTAGAAGCGCCGGACGACTTCCCCGCAGAGGCGGCTCAGCAGTGCTTCCTCATGGGACTGAAGGTTTATACCTCCGCCAACAATGCGGGACTGTGCGTGGTGCACGGCGTCGAACGCGACGAGGACACCGCCATGATGGTCATGGCGTTCAGAGGGGAATATGCCGCCGCCGTCATGAAGTTCTGCCAGGGAGTGAGATATCTGTCGGGTTCCGATCCGGAGAAGAATCTCGCCGTACTCAGGGACAGAGGCGCGGAAATGTTGAGGCGTTTGCAGCACGATGAAGGAAAATGAAGTCAGCATCAGAGAGATATGCTCGCTTGTCAACAGGCTGAACAACAAGGTGGTCGACCTTGCCGAATCCTTGGACATGCTGGAGGCCGAGGTGCTGGCCGTCGGCAATCTCCTGATCCGGAAGAACGTCATGTCCGTGAAGGAGCTCGACAACTACACCGCGCTTGTCGTGAAGCAGAAGGCTGCGGAGCGCAGGACGCTGCGCAGCGGCGCCATCCCGGCTCTGCGCGAGGAGTTCGAAGATGCTCTCCAGAACAAGATAAGGCAGTGAGGGGTCGCTCACGATGTTCTGTCCGGGATGCAGCAGGAGACTGAAAACCGACCCGAAGCATCGCGTCGCATTGTCTGAAACGCAGGAACATCTGTGGGACATATGTCCCCACTGCGGGGAGCTTGTCCATTACATCCGCTATGCGGAAAGCGGACGGATCTACGCATGGGCCGCAGGAAAGGAATCGAAATACAGACGCGCTCTCTCCGCGCTGCGGGACAGACGGAACATACTGTACATACCGCGGACGGACGACCCCGGAGGGATGATCGCGCTCTGCAGGAAGTTCACAGCGGAACACAGATGGAACGCGGGGTTCGTCATCGCGGAGGCGTACCGCGAGCAGGCGGAAATCCTCTCCTGCGTCCATCCGACGGTCATACTGCCGGAAGTCCTGTTTCCCGCGATCCCGAGTTTCCCCGCCGAGAAGATCATCACGGAGACGCTTGTCGCGGAGCTGTTCTCGACCTGCGCGGCCTTGAACGGCAGATTCAGGATATGGAAGAATGACTGAAGACATGCCGTTCACCGCCGCCGATCTTGCAGACGGCAGACTGGTGCTGCCCGACACGCGCATCGTCGAGTTTTCGATCGAGGACGACTCCGGAACGCTGGTGATGCCCTCGCGCACCTACATTGAAAGCGCCGGCGCGACGGAAGTCGACCTCGCGGGATGGGACGTGAACGGCACATGGCACGTGCGCGCGATCCCCGTGTACAGAGGAGAGGACGCGCAGCCGGGCGTGTCGGCGGCGGAGTACATGGTGAACATGTATCTGCTGAAATGCGACGGACGCTACCTCCCCTACGTCGGCAGACGGGAGTCCTTCCCCGTCGCCCGCGTCAGCAGCGCGCCGATTCTGGGAACAAGCTTCTTCGCATCCGGCGCGGAACAGCTCGTATCCGGAACCGTGGTGCCCGTCAAGATTCCGGCGTACGGCGAATACCGTCAGTATGTGGGAACGACGGAGATCGCCCCCGGGGCGGAGGGAGTCCTGTATCACTTCCAGGTCTACCGCGAAAGCGAAATGATATTCGACAGGACGCAGGACTCCCTGAACTTCGCCGCATCGGAAAAGAATCACGGCAACATCTTCTACTTCTCGCCGAACCTGACGGCGCGCGCCTCAGACGTCGAATCGAAATACCGGTATTTCTGGAGAGTACGCGCCAGCTACAAGATTTCAGACGCGGACGGCGCGATGTACTGGAGCGGATGGAGCGGCACGTTCCCGTTCACCGTCAACATTCCACCCGGAGCGCCGTACAATTTGTCCGTATCTGCGGCATGACTTCATGAAATGGAAAACGGCTCTTTGCGGAGGAGGTCTGAAGCATGTCCGGGATCGTCACGAAAATCGAGAATCTTGTCTACAGGAACGACATAGCGCAGGAGGACAACGACTTCGTCCTGACGAGGGATCAGAGAGATGCGCTGCAGTTCGTCAAGAACTGGTACTCCGGTCGCGGCGGCTCGCCCATCTGGAGGAAATACATAGTCATCTCCGGAGCCGCCGGCACTGGGAAATCATCGCTCATCCAGTATATCGTCAGGAATCTGAACGTGGCGGACGAGGAAGTTCTGTGCTGCGCCTTCACGGGCAAGGCCTCGCTGAATCTGATGCGCAAGGGCAACCACGCCTCCACGCTGCATTCCTCGATATACAACTGCAGACGCGCTCAGAACGGCGATCCCGTATTCACTACGAAAGTCTCGCTGTCCTACAAGATCATCATAATCGACGAGGCCTCCATGATTTCCGAGGACGTGTTCAACGACATCCTGTCGTTCGGGGTTCCGACGATATTCATCGGCGATCACTGCCAGCTGCCGCCGATAAACGGCATCTTCAACATCATGAAGCATCCCGACTTTGTTCTGACGACGATTCTCAGACAGGCCAAGGAGAGCCCCATCATCCGCGCGTCCCAGCTGGCCATCGCCGGCCGCGAGATACCGTTCTGCGAATTCGAGCATTTCCGCAAAATTCATTCGGACGAGCTCGACGACGACGATCTGCTGTGGGCGGATCAGATAATCGTCGGCAGGAACTCCACACGGAAAGCCCTGAATCAGGTGTCGCGGGAAATCCGCAGGATAAAATCCGACTCGCCGGTCGAGGGGGAACGCATGATAGTCCTGCGCAACAATCCGAAACAGAAAATCTTCAACGGACAGATAGTATACCTGACCAGCGCTCCGCTGTACAACAGGAACGAAGAATACTTCGAGGCCGAATGGCGTGACGAACTGGAACTGCTAGATCCCGTCGTCTCCCTGACGGCAAGCAGGAAGAGCTTCCATTTCCGTCTGAAGGATCCCTACTCCGAACCGCCGGATCTTCCCATACACAAATATGTCTATCTGGACTTCGGCTACGCGATATCGTGCCACAAAGGCCAGGGTTCCGGCTGGGAAAAGGTCATCGTGTTCGACGAGGATTTCGGATACGATCCCGACACCAAGAGACGCTGGCTGTACACCGCCATCACGCGCGCCAAGAAGGACATTCTGATCGTGGCGGACTGATGAGGGGACAACCATGCAGCCGGAATCGGACGGCGGCTCCGCAACGGCGCGGATCCGGACGATGCTGAACGGAATCGAAACCCGTCAGGAAAGCCTGCGGCTCATGAATCCGGAGGGCCGGCGGACAGTCCGCGGTTTTCCTCGTGGGATCGTCCGTCCGCCGGATCTGACGAAACGTCCGTCCTGATTTCCTACGTGCGGATTTCCGCAGCGCCGATCGATTGATGCCGGAGACGCAGTCCATGACGACTAGGAGGAACGGACGGACGTCACCGTCGCGAGAGCATCTCCGCCGTCATCCTCCTCGCGCGATTTTCGAAAAGACCGCCGGAACCGGCTCTTCAGTCATGAAGAGCGTCAAGAAAGCTTTCGATGCATCTCCTCAAATCGTCCTCCGATACAGAAAGCCTGTTCAGCCGGAGCGCCCATCCGCGTCCCGGATGAACCGTATCCCACAGCGATCTCTTCTGGCTGATCCGTCCTTTCCCCGGATCGTGATTCCCGAAGCCGTCTATCGCCAGATTCCACAGCGGCGAGAATTTCTCGATCAGCAGTGATTCGCCCAGCGGAATCCAGATATCATCGACCGAAAGGAAACGGCAGAAAAAGTCTCCGATGGAAAGGTTTTCCGCCTCCTCTATTGATTCGGCATGTTCGCAGAGACGGTTGTACAGTACCGTTCCGGGATCGTCGCTCAGGCGGAATCCGCCCTTCCGCGCTCCGGGAGGAACCGCCTTCCCGACATAGATGGGCCGCGCGAATCCGTGCCGTCGGTTGAATTCCGCCAGTTTCCGATACGGCGGGAAATCGCCGACATAGTAAATCGCATAGATGCCGGCACCTGTGAACGGCGCGGGAGGGAGCGGTACGGCAGGGCGTTCCAGCATTGCGGCTGTCACGCTTTCCGCAAGACTGCGTCTGTCCAGCGGGTTGAACGGAGAAAGAACGGGGATCTCGTCGGCCATGGCAGAGCTCTCAGAACGCCTGTTCCACGATGCTTCGGCCGACGATCTCGGCAAGACGCGTCGGAACCGCGTTCCCGATCTGACGCATAGCCTCCGTCCATGTGCTGCTGAACACATAATCGTCAGGGAAAGTCTGAACACGGGCCGCCTCGCGCGCCGTGTAGTACCGGAAGCTTCCGTCGGGGAATGCGATCATGTTCTCCCCGCCGGGAACGCCGTGCGCACCCGCCTTCAGCGCCTTCGACGGTTCGTCCAGAACGCTTCCGGTATGTCCGGGATACGGTCTGGCTCCGTCGCGGAACTCATGATTCGGAACATCGTTATGCGTCCTGGGATCCGGCAGACCCGCGATCGCGTCGCGCACGGTCTGATAGCGCATGCCTTCGGGCGCAAACAACGAGTAATGGCTGCGGAGGAAATCCACTCTGTGCCTGAAACGACGGGGCATGGCCGGACGTCGGCTCCGTGCGACTCCGTGCAGATCCCAGTACTCGCCGGTTACCCACTGTTCCCAGAGCAGTCGGTCGAGATTATGCGTCGCCTGCGGGAAATGCCATTCCAGACCGAGATCGGAACGGAATCCGACTATGAACACGCGATGCCGATGCTGGGGGACTCCGTAGTCGGCGGCATCAAGCAGACGGAAGACCACGCGGTAGAAAAGCTCCGGAAAACATCCGCCTGTCTGGATTTTCTCCAGACGGGACAGGTGATCGACCCAGTCCTCGTCTTCATGCCGGATCACAGTCGGAAACGAAAGCTGAAGAACGATGTAACTGAAGTAGCTGGCGAAACTTTCCCGCATCAGTCCCTTGACGTTTTCGAACACAAAGCAGCGCGGCCGGAGTTCCCGCACCGCACGCACCGCCTCGGGAAACATGTCTCTGGAATCCATGTGCCCGCGCGCCCTGCCCCCCATGGAAAAAGGCTGACACGGAGGACCTCCGGCAACAAGTTCCACAGACCGGGCGATGCTGGCGTATTCTATCGCGCGGACGTCGCTCTGATGAAGAGTCCAGCTGCTGGCAAGCCGCTGTCCGTGCGTGACGTTGTAGCGGATGGTGTCGCATGCCTGCGCATTGATTTCAACCATGGCGACGTGATGACATCCCGCCTTTTCAAGACCGAGAGCCAGTCCCCCCGCTCCTGTGAACAGTTCAACCGAACGAACGGACATATCAGACGTTCACTCCCTCAGACACGAGATTCAGATACGCTGCATCACGGCACGCAGGATTAAGATAACATTCAAATCGTGGAAGACAATGTGACTTCTTCACATTTCCTCACGGACATCCATGTTCCTGAATCGTGCGCGTTCCATACTTCATATGAAGAATCCTCCGGAAACGACTCCCGGAGGATTCTCCGACGGACGGACGGACGTCCGCGACGATCCGCCTCTACTCCGCCGTGTCCTGGGAATTCCTGCCGCCGCGCAGACATACCAGAATGTTTTTCAGATCCTGCACGGTGAGATCCTGCAGTTTCGAAAACTTGCCCACTCTCGGCGAAAGACGCGCAACATCGTTCCAGTCCACCAGAATGCGGAGCGTCTGATCCTTCTGCGACTTGTTTTCGATGTTCGACAGATTCTTCATGAGATCAAGTTTCGTCACGTCGGCCAGTATGCCTCTGACCGCTGCGGAGAGCTGACGCGGACTGTAAGTCGCCTCGCTGGAGACGAGCCTTCTGGCCAGCCGGATCAGGCGGCGGCCCGCCTCCAGTTTCCTGCTGAAGATCCGTCTGCCGGCTTTTTCACACGCCGCCGCGAAATCGTTGAAGCTCTCCGCGCACCGCTCCGGATCATCGCACACTTCAATCTCGGGCGTCTCGGCGTCGTCGTCCCCGGCGACGGAGACGAGATCCATGCGTAAATCGTCGGCGATTCTGTTGAGCATTCTCATCTGAGCGCCGGACAGAAGTTTCCTCCTCGCCTGCAGTCTGGCGGCGACGGCGCGCGCCTGAATCCGGGCGGCGTCGACGGTCTTCTCCGGAGTGTCGATGATGTCCTTCTCCAGTTCGATACGGGTTTCAAGCTGTTCCTGAGTGTCGTCCGACATGATTGTATCTCCTTAAAATTAGAACCCTATATCTCGACCGAAAATAAAATTCCGATTCCAAGAAGCATGTCCTGAGCGGCGACTTTCAAACGCCGCAGTCCTTTTTCAGCGTGATTTTAAGAGGATAGCCGGCCGCCGCGACGACTTCCGCAGCGCGCGCCGTCATAAGCTCGGCGATCGGTTTCATATACCTGCCGACGACGGCCGAGCCGTCCCTGTGAATCCGCAGCGCCAGATTCATGGCATCGACCTCTCCGTAGCCGAAAAACCGGTTCAGCAGATATGCGGCGAAGCCTGCGGGAGTGATACTGTCGTTCCGGAAAATCACGCTCCACACAGGCGCCAGATCGGGATCACGCCCCAGCTGCAGCGTCGACCGAACCGCTTCCATCTCCGTCCGTCTCCTGTTTGCACTCCTCTCTGATCATGCACGCCCCGCATTCGGCGGCATCGGCATCGTAATGCCCCAGACAGCATCCCGGATATTCCTGTTCCATCGCCTGACTCCTCCGTGTTTCGTACTGCATAAACGCTTTTGCAGCGGTTATATGGGTCGATCGGAAAAAAGCTCGAAGAACCGCTTCCCGTACCGTTTCCGCGCATAATCCAGATACGGCCTGATTTCCTTCCGTCCGACGACTTCGATCGGATACGGGAAATACTGCAGTTTCCTTCTGCTGCGGTAATCCATCACGCCCTTGATTTCATAGTAGGAGCCTTCAACTATGAAATCAGGGCGGTAGTACCTGACGCCGTTTCTGAACGGATAAGGAAAATCCCGCATATTGCGGATGATTTCATGCCCGCAGTCCAGATGCCACATGAGAAACGCCAGTTCCCAGCTGGAATCACACCAGATCCCCCTGTACCAGCCACGACGGGGACTCCCTCCTCCGCGAAACCACAGACTGCTGCGCATGGTTCAATCCGAACGCGTCCGGATCGCCGAATATGATGCTCCGCCGATGAATTCCAGCCACAGCCCGGAATAAGCTCCTGCCGAACGATGCATATCACGCCTTGTCCACCTGTTTAACCTGTGAACAGCAACCCGGCTGTCATCGAAGCTGATTGCTTCAAGGACATCTTCTTTCTGCAGGGACGGCGGCTGTCTCACACCGAGCGGATACAGCGTCCGTGTCGTAAGATGTCCGGAGTCTCTCAGTCTCGGTCGCTTTTCCGTTTCCGTCATCTCCGTCGTATTCGATGGACTTCAAAGCTTTTATCATCTCGTGCGCCACGGCGGCTATCATCGGAACGGCCACCGAGTTTCCTGTCTGCTTTCTGATCTGCCCGTATGGGACGACAATCTTGAAACTGTCCGGGAATCCCTGTATTCTCAGAAGCTCCCGTTCGGTCGGCCGCCGTTCGTCGTTGATCAGAATGTAATTCGCCGACGCGCCCGCCCTCAGTGCGGAGGAGTAAGGATGCGGCGTTATGGAGCCTGCTATGTTCTCATGCGATATGTACGGCTTAGGGTAGTTTCTGTCTTTCAGTCTCGCAAGCCGCGATCTGCGGATTACGTCTCTGACATAGTATCTCCCGTCGACGTCGGTTTCCAGTATGTCCGACAGCGTCTTCCGCTCAGCTTCCGGCACCGGCTCGGGAAACGAAAAGTCCACGTCGTTCAGGAATCCCGCGATGATGATCCGTTCCCGCTTCTGCGGGACGCCGTAATCCAGCGCATTCAACACTTTCGCGTATACGTGATACCCCATGTTCTCAAGATGAGTCTTTATTATCCTGAACGTCTTCCCGCCGTCATGGGCGGTCAGATTCCTCACGTTTTCGAGCATGAAGGCCGGCGGACGTTTCCTCGTCAGTATCCGTTCGATGTCGAAGAACAGCGTGCCGCATGTTTCATTCGCAAATCCCTCTTTCTTCCCGATGATCGAGAAAGCCTGACAGGGGAAGCCGCCCAGGAGAATGTCGAAGTCGGGAATGTCCCTTTCATGTATCCTGGTGATGTCGCCCGCCGGATGTTCGCCGAAATTGGCTTCATATGTCCTGCAGGCGTCCTCATCATACTCCGAGGAAAACACGCAACGTCCGCCTGCCTGCTCAAAACCCAGTCGTATCCCGCCGATTCCCGCAAATAGATCTATGAATCTGAAACTGTTCCAGTCCATGTATGGCCGCTCCTGTCTTCGATATCCACCGCCGTCTGCAATTATGACGCTTTCACGGCGCTATTTCAAGCCCGGAAAAGGCGATCCGATCCGCCGTTCAGCAGAGAATTTCATCGCTGCCGAATTTTTCGGCGAACGCGTAAAGCAGCTGCAGAGTGCAGAAGCAGTCCGTCAGTCCTCTGTGGTTGGTTTCGTCGTAGGGGATGTCGTAGCGGTGACAGAGCCATTCCAGACTGTTGTGCTGATGCTTCATCCTGCGGGAAATCAGATATGTGTCGATATGCCGGAAATACGACAGCGTCGTTCCGGCTTCCTTCATCCGGGCTTCGATGAAAGGGACGTCGAACCTGGCGCCGTTGTGCGTCACCAGCGTGGCGCCGTTCAGATACTGCGCCACTCTCTGCGCACATTGCGCGAAAGTCTTTCTGTTCCGCCGTTCGGAGTCCCTTATCCCGTGCACCTTGCGCACGAGATATATGGAACTCCTGCCTCCTCCGAAGAGTCTGGAATAACGCCGGACGATCTCGCCGTTCATGACCTCTACCACCCCCAGCTCGATGATGGTGTTCCACGTCCTGCTCAGTCCGGTGGTCTCGATGTCGAGAGCGATCAGCCGTTCCGGCTTCAGGAATTCTGGACAGACATACTCCATGATCACGCTCCCCCGCCGCGCAGCAGAATGTCGAAATTTCTCCGGGAAAACTGAAAATTCATCCGCGAGAGAAACTGCTCCAGCCCGCGCCAGTCCGGCGTCGCCGCCGGGACGGACAGATTAAGTTCCGTATTGATCCGTTTCAGCTTCAGCGCGATTTCCAGCACGTCCCGATAGGCGAGAACTTTCGCTTCCCTGAGATGATCCTTCGGTCTGTATTCCCCGGATCTGATCCGGCTCCTGAAAGCGTCGTAGCCGTTCTTCCGGATGTAGTCGCCGAAGCGTTCCTCCGCATGACGGAGCACGCCTTCCGCCGACCCGTACCGCCGGATCAGCCCGGCGCCCGTCGTCGTGCCGATTCCCGGAACGCCGCAGATGGTGTCTGAAGACGGTCCCGACTCCCCCGCGAGAGCGCCGACGTCCACCCACTGCTCCGCACGTTCCAGCCCGTAGGCGTCATGAAGAAATTTCCTGTCGATGAACTCCTTCCTGCCGGAATTGTATATCCTCACGCCGTCCCACAGGAGCTGATAGCAGTCCTTATCGGTTGATACCAGCACGATGTCGTCGAATCCGCCGAGTCCGCGCCTGCACAGGCTGCCTATCAGATCGTCCGCCTCCTCGCCGTGAACCCTGCACTGGGCTATTCTCGTGTACGACAGAAACTCCTCGGCGGTTTCCAGCTGGCGGATGAAGCCGCGCCTGTCCCGTTTCTCCTCGTCGGAGAGCAGTTCGCGCGCCTCCCTGCGCTCCTGCTTGTAGGTTTTCGGGATGATTCCCGCCGCGACGGCGGCGGCGGATATCCGCGTGCGTTCCGCGTGGCCGCCGTCCCAGCAGACGACGGCGAGCGTGTCCCGCGCGTCTTTCTCAAACAGCCGGAGAAGAGAGCAGACATTGACGTAGAACGCGTAGAGATAACCGACGGAAGTCCCGTCGCGCGTCAGGACGCGGTTCCCGCTCCACGTTCCCTTGAAGAAGAAGTTCGTGCCGTCGATCAGCAGCAGCCGCCGCCGCGTATGTTCGCTCCCCGTCATGGCGCGTCGTCGGACTCCTGATCGGGAAACCGCTCCCTTATCCACTGCGGCATCGCCTTTCCCGGTTCGTATGTGTTCTGCGAAGTCCACAGGAGAAGCCGTTTCCGATACGCCGTCTCCTCGACCGGCAGCAGACGGATTTTCCCTGCGCGTATTTCTCCTTCCAGAACCTTTCCGCAGACGGTGACGACTCTGTTCACCATATGGTTGTACGGGATCATCTCCCCGTCGTGGCAGCAGCCGAAATTGTTGTTGGCGGCGACCACCAGGGATACTCTGTCGTTTTCTCCGCACTGACAGCGGAACGGACTGAACTCCCTGATCTCATGCCCGCAGTGTGGACACTCGAGCGCGCCGGCGTCGTCGGTCTCCCAGTCGTATACCGCCTTCCCGCATGTCTCACACAGAACCGGAGAATTGACGACCATGTACAGCGTGTCCCCCGTCTGATCGTTGTTCATCCAGAGCATTTTCCCGCAATCTAGCCGCATCTGCCGTCTCCATAGTATCTGAGCACCATCCCGTAGTTGTCTACCCCGTCCGGAACCGTCTTTATTCTGATCAGACGGTTTTCGCGCAGCTTCCCGTAGCGCACCACATGCTGAAATCTGTTGTACCGTCTCCCCACCGTCACGCAGTCGGGATGCTGCTCCGCCAGAGACCGCGCCATCTGCAGACGGCCGTCGCCCTTGTAAAGTTCGTCGGTGTTGCCGCCTTTCATGGTCATGGTGGCCATCTTGTTGCACAGAAAGGCGTTGAAGAGGATCGTGCACTTTCCGCGCTTCAGAATCCTCAGCGACAGATCCGTATCTTCATTGTACCTGCCGCGCCACCTGAGCGGACACGCGTTGTCAAGCAGGATGCATGAGTATATTCTCACATTCAGGCGGTACGGAGCCGGATTGGTGCTGAGCATGAAAAACGAATAGTTGAATCCGGCCATCTCGACGTTGGCGTACCGATCCACGAAATCCTCCGCGCACCGGAAAATCGTGCCGTCCTCCACCAGAATCTTCCGCGAATTGTTGAAACGGTAGAACGCCGATATGTTGTCGTCGAGAATCCAGTGACGCTTCGCGCCGGAGGCGACGGCGAGATCCCACACGTAGTTTCTTGCGGGTATGCTGCCCTGCCCCAGATTCGAGAACGGCGTCGCCGAAATCGACGCGGCGGGAAACGACCGCCTGTACAGATCGTACTCCTGCGGCTCCACGACCAGCGTGAACGGCACCCCGATGCGCGTCAGCTCCCTGGCGGTGAGGCAGCGGTCGGAGCGTCCCTTGGAAATGACGAAGACGGGATAGCGCGGATTATTCCTCTTCGTTGACATAGCGGTACTCTCTTCTGCTGACCTTCTGACGGCTCGGGAACCAGATCGATCTGGTCTGTCCGGTCAGCTGTTCATCGATACAGCGCATGAACGCCCTGTAGTCTTCCGGCGACGCGAACTTCACCTTTATCGCCTTGTACACGGAGGGCGGTTCCGAAATGAATTCCGGCATGCCCCGCCATTCCCCGCGCCATTCATCCTCCTCCGGAAAAAGCTCAACTCTCCTGTATCCGTTCATGTACTCAGCTCTCCAGTATTTCGACTTCCTTTCTGTCCAGATCGTCGATGTAGATCCCGCCGCCGTCGGCCAGCTGAACTGGGAGAATTATAACGTTGTCCTCGCTCAGCGATCTCCGATGGCGCGAATAATTGACTTCATGCATGATCGTCTCGATCGCGCCGACGCCGTCCGCGAGCTCGATCTTCACGAAATCCCTGCCGGCTCTGGAACGGAACTTTCTGACGGACATGATCCTGCAGAACATTCTGAAATGTCTGTTGGTGTTTCCCGCCAGCGCGTCCCCTATGGTTCTGACGTCGGGACGCCCCCGCAGCATGTCGCGGTATTTCTCCAGAAGATTCTCCTGAAGCGAAAAACCGTTCAGTTCCTCGAACGCCGTCCGCAGTTCCTTCGGCGAGAACGCCGTCTTGATGTCGAAACAGCAGCTCTGATCCACGTCCTCGAAAGACAGCTCCATGCGCCGGCGGCTGCCGGAACCTCTCTTCGCATAGACCTCGTGATACCAGTTGTACAGATATTCCCTGTCACCGAAGCAGTCCAGCGCGCCTCCCAGCGTCAGCGTTTCGAATTTCGCCCGGCCCAGCCCGGTTCTGTCCATGAAATCCGAAACCGACGCATACGGACGGTTCGCCAGCACCGCGTTCACGTCGTTTGCGCCGAATCCCTTGAGACCGCTCAGCGGCGCCATCAGTCCGCCGTCATGGATTATCCACTTTCTGTCGGCATACCGGACGTCCGGCGGACAGATTCTGTATCCCCTGCTCCGGCAGTAGCGGACTCTTTCGTTCAGACGCGGAGACGTCCGTTCCGTGGCCGTCAGATTCGCGCACATGAACTGCAGCGGATAATATGCCTTGAACCACAGTCCCACCGCCGAGTACATCGCGTACGACAGCGCATGGCTGGCGCAGAATCCGTAACCGAGGAACGCCATGAATTCGTCGAACAGCTTCTCAGGATAGCCAGCCCTGACTTCGCCGGACGCGACCTTGTCTCTGCAGCCGCGGATGAACTTCTCGCGCCATTCCGCCACCTCCTCCGGATCGTGGAGCTTGCCCTTGTAGATCAGCTTCATGAACCTGTAGGCGTCGTTCTTGTCCATGCCGGCTAGATGCATGGCCGCC
Source organism: uncultured Victivallaceae bacterium (assembly GCA_964402715.1). Classification (GTDB taxonomy): domain Bacteria; phylum Verrucomicrobiota; class Lentisphaeria; order Victivallales; family Victivallaceae; genus CALXOD01. The sequence continues at coordinate 63,754 of CAYODJ010000001.1, read as the reverse complement.
TGCATGATGTGTTCCTGATATATCGGCAGTCCGTAGGTGTCGCCGATATACTTCTTCAGACAGTCGGGGATGTACACGGCTTCGGCGTCGGCGCGCCGTCTGCCGAACTCGGAGTCGAACCGGTTGGCGAGCGCCGCCGGACGCATCAGCGCGCTGAGCGCCGGGATGTCCTCGAACTTCGTGATCCCGCCCATATGGCTGATGACTTTGTCGGTGGTGTCGGTGTCGAACTGGAAGATGCATGTCGTGTCATGCCTGTTCATCTGCTCGATCGCCGCCGGATCGTCTATCGGTATGTCCGCGACATCGATGTCTTTCCCCGTGGTCTCCCTGATGAGGCGGAGCGTGTCCTCGAAGATGTTCAGCTGGTCGATGGCGAGAATGTCGAATTTGACGAAGCCCATCCGACCCAGCTCGCGGGCGGCGATGCCCTCCTGCCAGCACGTCACCAGTCTGCCCTCGGAATCCTTTCTGACCGGAATCTGCCGCGTCAGATCGAAATCGGTGATGAGCACTCCTCCCGCATGCCTGCCCCAGCTGGTGATGGAACCGCGCAGCTTCTCGAACGTCCCGCCCATCTGCGGGTATTTCCGCAGAAGCGCGTTCAGGCCGGGAAACATCTGTTTCAGCTTGTCCAGCGGAAGCGGGTTTTCATCGTCGTCGGTGTATGCGCACATCTCCTCCGCAGTCACGGCGTTGATCTCCTCCATCGGAACTTCGTAAAGTCTGGCAAGATCTTTCAGGGCGGACTTCGTCTTCATCACCCCTACTGTGCCGATGGAGGCGATGCTGTTGCGGCCGTAGACCTGCGCAAGATGCTCCTTCACCAGATCTTTCTTGGTGGTGGCGAAATCGGAGTCTACGTCCCTAATCCGGGCAGTCCGAGTTGTGACAGACGATCCCGACAGGATCGATGTCCCGCGTCAGACTGCCCGAATCTCCTGCGGAAACGGACGTGTTCGAAAGCTTTCCCATATTCGGTGTTTCCTCTGCGCATCTATGATGCGGCACGGAAATCGGGAAATTTTTTCCCATCACCGCGAATTCCGCGTGGAGAAAATCTTTCCGGAGATACATCCGCCGTCTGCGTCCGGCGAATCCGGAGGTCAGAAGGATCCAGGCTTCTGTCAGGCGCTGCACAAAGCTGTCGTGCAGCAAGAGAAAGCGGAGGAGCTCATCCGGAAGATCTACGGGTATACGCAGTACACCGACTGGATGCTCTTCAGGAAGTAATCCGCGACGGATCACATGTCAGGCGTTCGGACCGTCTGAAAACGGTTCATGAGCCGGCATCCGCCTTCCGCACACCCGGTAATGCCGCTGGCCGGCGACTGTCAGATCATATCCTCGCGCCCTGCGGGAAAAAGAGATTTCCTCGACGTCGGCGAACGCACCCTCCTTTTCGTTCCAGACAAGTCTGTCGACGCCGCCGCGCACCGCTCCCAGCGGAATCTCGATCATCGCGCCTCCGCGCAGGATCGGAAAGACGTGATTGAGCGTCGCCTCGAGCCGGTATCGGCTCCCGTCAGCGGGAGAGCGGTATGTCAGTCCGAAAAAATCCCTGATTCCCGTTTCGACGGTGTTCAGGACGGGTTCGGCGCCGCCGTCGTAGCTGACCACCATGTCTCCCTTTCTGACATTGGCAATGGTCTCATATCCGTCTTTCAGGCGGACGACCGTCTCGGCGGGGAAGCATCCGCTGACCTGTCCGCCGGCTCTGACGATGCCGGCGAACCGCTCCGCGTCAAGAAAACGTTCGAACAGGAGATTGTACTTTATCGGATCCACGTTGGTGCATCCGATGCAGTTCAAGATGAGCGAACCCGCCGCGGAGCCTCTCCCGAAAGCTCCCAGCGAACGCATGTCGTTCCGGTACCAGCTGAAGACCTCCTCCAGAATGAGAAAGTAATCGGCGAATCCGGCTCCGATGATGTTCTCTATCTCGTAGTCGAAACGCTCCCTGTACTCGCGCCCTTTCCTGTCATATCCGTGTGCAAGAAAACCTTTCCATGCGCGTTCGCGCAGCCGTTCGGCGCCGTTTTCGAATCTGGGGAGCCGCAGCGAGGTGTCGATTTCCAGCGTACCGAACCGTGAGAGCAGCGCGTCCAGTGACGCTTGCGCCGACTGATAGACCGCCTCAGTGAACACCGGCGACTGCAGCCGGCGGCGGAACAGCTCGTCGACCTCCTCGCGGGATCGGTAGTACATTCCCGGGACTTCGTCGACTTCGTAGCTCATGCCGCCGCGAAGTCTGGACAGCTTCCTCAGAGTGTGAAACGCCTCCTCGTCGTCGGGAAAGTGGTAATGCGAATTGCATACCGGCACGGCGGCGACACCGTACCGCGCGGCGAACCGCACTATGTCCGCGTCTATTTCGCGGTACTCCGGATCGTCCACTATGGGAAGCGCCAGATATACCGCGTCGAAGATTCCCTGATAATACCTGAACTTCTCCCATGCCTCGTCGAACATCCGGTTGTATATCAGGGAAGCCGTCTCGCTGTACGGCGCCGGCATGACGGCGACTATGCCCTCGCCGTGGGATTCGAGAAATCTGTCGTGGGTGCGCGGACGCCTGTCGATGCCGTTAAGCTGGGCGTCGTTGTGTATCTGGATGATGTTGTAGTAGCCCTGCACGGTTCTGGCGAAGAGATCAACGGGATAGTCCAGCGTCACCATGTCTCTGCCTGTCTCGTCCATCTCCGGGAGGGCTTTCTTCTCGTCGCGGTATAAGTCGTGGACGGTGACGATCCCCTGCTCAGACGCGTATCTGAAGTTGTTTACGAACACCTCCATGCCCAGAATCGGGATTATCCCCGCCTTCCCGCAGACGGACATCTGCTGTATCCAGTTGGATATCTCGCAGTAGTTGGAGACGGCGTAATATTTCTGTCCCCGTTCCTTCAGCAGCGGGAGAACGGTCTTCGTGTTGCCCAGCGCGTGCTTCAGCGAGAACTCGTCCTTCTTCCCCAGATCGACGAACGGCTTCATCCTTTCCGCTGACCTTTCGTTCTGATGTATTCCAGCACTTCGGGATCGACGGCATGGAGCCTGCCCACCTGCTCCAGACGTTCGAAGATGTCCGAGGATTCCGCCCTGAACTTTTCGAAAGCGGCGATGTACTCCTCCGAATCCTGTCTTTCGGGCGCGGCGATCTCCGTCTCCTGTTCAGGAAACGGGAACTCCTCGCACTGCGGGAAGAACTCCTCGATGGACACGTTCCATCCGTCCAGAAGCGGCGTCAGTTCGATCACGGCGGCCTTCGGCCTGCGGTTCTCGCGGGAGGTTCTGGCAAGGGAGCCCGGATTGTAGTACGTCGTGCCGTCGCGTTCCGTCGGGGGGAAGCCCGAATGGAGATCGCCGGACAGCACCAGCACCGGCCTGATCCGGCCGATGCTGCTCACGTTGATCGTGCCGAAAGAGGATTCCGCATTGTACAGCAGCGCGTGCGCCGCGGCTACGACAGGCCTGGAGGGACTCGGCACGCTGATGCCGCGCAGCGTTTCCGCGCAGTCCTGATCCACATGGGAGGCGAACAGACAGAGATTCTTCAGTTCGACGCATCGATCGATTTCAATCAGCCGGCCGTCACAGATCTGCTGCAGAAAATTCAGGTTCGAGCCTCGGGAGCTTTCCCGGCTGTATCCCATCAGATCATGCTGTCCCCATATGAAATACGTCGGAATCCCGCTGGAGACGATGACTTCGCGGACCGCCAGAATCATCTGATACGAATACGAGCGGAATCTGTCGAACATGTCCCCGCCGTGCAGGACGAACTCGCATCCGGAGTCGTTGAAGCGCCGATAGCACTCGCGGAACTTGGACAGCACGCTGGCGAAATAGTCGTCGGTACGGAAAGCGGTCCTCATCACCGAGAAATGCGTATCGGTGAGAAAACCGAACTTACATGATGCAGGTCTGTACGGCAATTTGAAATCTCCTCATGCGGACGCGCCGCGATCACCATCTGAACGCGCCCTCTATGCGCAGCTCCTTCTTGACGGACTCCTCGATCTCCGCCTCGTCGCTCTCCGCGGGCAGAACTATGTTCTCCGATATCCCGGAGGGACGGAAGCGCCGCGTCCCGTCCGTCGCCAGCCGAGCTCCGCAGACGTTGCTCAGCGCCAGAACGGGATCAATGTAGCAGGTCCGCGTGGATTCTTCCAGAATGAAGTTCAGCGGAAAACCGTCGTTCAGTACATTGCGCCATCCGGCGAAGTCCCGCTCGTATCCCATGTTGACGAAGCGCACGCCGTCGGGAAAGCCGCGATCGGGATTCCCGAGAGCGTCCGCCGCGCCGTTGTATACGCCGGCTGCGGAGACGACAAGTTCCGAATCCGACACAAGTCTGAACAGGATATCGCGCTGATCGGAATAGAAGCACGGATACTCCGTCACGATCTTCCCGGGCTTCTCGACCACGTAGACTCTGAAGTTCTTTCCGGACAGCGCGTCGGCGACGCCGCGTCCCACTTTGCCGAATCCGAACACCACGGCGTTATGCCGTCCGCCGGAACCGGGCTTGAGCATTCCCAGCCGCTCCAGAGCGCGGATCAGTCCGTCGGCGGTGCCGAAATACGACATGTAGCGCTTCAGCCGGGAGCTGTCCACATCGACAGTGTAGTCAGAACGTTCCCTGTAGCGTCTGATCCCGCTGGCGGTCATCTCCACCCGTCCTTTCGCGGCCGGCACGCTCTCCAGTTCGGCGCCGCAGTCCATGATGACATCGAAATCCTTCAGCCCGTCGACGCCGGAATGCACTCTTACGCCGTGCTGCTGCAGTATGCCGACGACCTTGTAGTCGAAGAATTTTCCGTTGCAGAAAACCTCGAGTTCGCCTCCTCCGGCGATGACGGCCTGATACTTCAGCAGCGAATTGAAGTATATCGGAGTCGCGTCGAGAACGCGCATCCCCTCGAACGGTCTGGTCCGTGCGAACTCCCTGATCTGCGAAAGCATGCAGGGAGCCTCGTTGACGCAGTCCTGAATGTAGGATTCAAACGGCATGGAAAACTCTCCTCGCCGTCGCCGGCGGCGCATGGCCGCCGGACGCCAGACTTTCCGCTATTGCAGACGCTATCTCGGACGGCTTTCCGTTCACCGCGTCGAACGCCCTGCACTCATACAGACCCAGCTCTCGATGCTTCCGGAACGTGCTGATCGCGCTCTCCACGCGTTCCGCGATTCCCCGCTGGTTGACGGGTCTGCCGCCGTTGCGTGCAAGCACTCTCGTCACGGACGTGAGCGGGTTCGTGTACAGCAGGAAGACGTGCACGTTACGGCGATGCCCGAACTGCAGTTCCATGAGCATTTTCGCCACGTTGGTGAAGATGCCGGAGAGGAGCACGCCCTCCAGGCAGATGTCGTAATCCGGAAACTGTCCGGAAAGGCGATCGGCGAGATTGTACACCAGAAAGGTGGTTCTGATGCCGTCGCATCCGCCGCAGGCGTTGTCGTACTTGCCCAGCGCAATCAGCTTTCTGGATTCCGACGCCGTGTATCTCCCTAAAGGATGTCTGCGGACCTCGGCGCCGGAACCGAGGAGCTCCCGCATGACGGTGGACTTCCCCGAACCGTTGGCGCCGATTATCAACACCAGATTACCTGCCATTTTCTCCCAGATCCTCGAAGTTGAAGACGAGCGCGTCAATCTCCATCAGTCCGAGGAGCCGCCTCAGCGCCGGCTCCTGCTCATCCGTGTACTGTATGACGATGCGGTTCCTCTCCGGACGGTACGTTCCGGCGAAATCCTCGGGAAACGCGTCGCTGCCCAGTCCATCCTCGGGAACCGCTCTCTCCTCCTCGAAAAGCGGCTGCGCGAAATACTCTGAATCACTCATTTTTCACTTTCTCCGAAAAAATCCGCCTCTGTCGACGTATCTGTAGACGATGTCGCCGTTCGCGTCACGGACGCATCCGCCGCTCCCGTCGGTGACGGGAACAAGCGATCCTCTGAAAATCCGATAGGGAGAATTCCCGTTCTTCGGGGAATTCCACAGATAGCGCATATGCTCCGCCATGCTCACGCCGTAGAATACGGAGCGGTGTTCGGCGGACTTGGTGTTCAGTCCGTCGCCTCTGTGATAATCGAATTTAGAGAAGATGATGTCGATGTCGTCGGCTATGTCCGAATAGTGCACCGTTCCCTTTTCCCGCGCGATGCAGATGGCGTTCGTCATCTGCCCTCTGGAATAGTTCCAGTCTTCCGACAATCCGCAGCAGCACCCGTTGTGGCACGCGTCCTTGAAATCCATGTCGGACACGTAGAAGCGCATACCGGTCTTCCTGCAGACTTCCATCATTTTCCTGACGTACGGCGCCTTGACCTTGCGGTTGAGCCGGAGGTAGCCGGAGCCGATGGAGTAGCGACGATAGAACCTGACGATGTCGAAGCCGGCCAGCCTTGAAATATGCTCGAACTTCTTTATCGCCATGAGATTTCTCGTCTCGATGCAGAAGAATTCGGTGGATACGGCGGTCGCGCCGGCGTCCGCGCAGGCTCTGATCAGGTCTTCGTATCCGTGGTTCGAGATTCCGATGATGAACGGACGCAGCCTGAGTGTGGCGCCGCCGGCGTCCAGATCGGCGTATTTCCCGATGGCCTCGATGCGTTTCCCCGGCGAGTCCACGCCGGGCTCAATGACGTCGGCGAAGTCCTCGCGGTTCGTGATGATGGAGAATTTGCAGTTCCACTTCCTGTTGCCTCTGAAAAGCTCGGTGTATCTGGGATCGTCGAGCCACCATGTCGCCTTGGTGGAGAAACAGATGGGATAGTCGATCTCGCGGAAGAAGCGCAGCAGCTCCAGAGTCACGCCGTATCTGCGTTCGAATTCATCGAACTGATCGGAGAGTCCTCCCCACTGCATCACCTTGCGAGCCTTGATGTATTCTCCGAACTGACTTGTATCGGGCTCCAGAAACATCCTCTTGATTTTCCTGACGTTGACCGCGTGGACCTCCTTGCTCAGATACTTGTCCCGGGCCTCGCCGATACCGCGCTGGAACTGACTGAAGCAGTAGAGACATCCGTACGAACAGTTGTTGTAGGTGTCGAAAGTCATCGGCATCGAGCAGTCCGGATACTCCGCAGTCCATCGAGGGGATGAATAGTCGTGCGGTATATTCCGGACGTCGCCGGGACGGGACGGACGCCGGTCGGGAGTCACGCTTTCCGCCGGCGCGCTGATGTCCTCGTCGAACACCAGCTCGTCCTCGGGATCGGTGAGCGATTCGAGTTCCGCCATCTTCCTACGTTCGTCCTCATTGCAGCTGCAGGTTGACATGTCTGAGCAGATCCTTCAGTTTATATGCGTCGTTTCTGCTGTAGTACGGCAGATTGAATGTTCTGATGACGTTTCCGATGTCCACGGCCTCGAATTCGATCAGGACGTAGTCGTCGCCGTCGTTCTCATAGACGGACGGACGCGTCTCCCTGCCCTCCACGATGTCCCTGTAGAAGAAGCTGACCTTGCCCTTTCTGGTGAAAGGACGGCCTACGAGCTCGTCGAGCTGCTTCGCCTCTCCCGGACCGTAGTCGATGCGGATGTAATGATACGGCAGATCCGCCTCGACGTTGATGGGAGGCAGAAAATCAGGCTCGAGGTCGATTCCCTGCAGTTCCTCCGGCAGCACGGGGAACTCCGCAAACTCCGTCATGTTGTACATTTCAAAAAGATCCATCTGACACCTCCGTCTGTTCCGTGCCGGAAAACCGTACGGATCCGGTTTTCACGTCCATGTTATGAAGCCTTTATAGAATCCGTTTATTTTTCGGCACGGCGGATTTTCCGCGTGACGGAGGCACGGCCGACTTCCTCAGCTCTCGGACACGGGAGATCTGAGGTTCACGTTGACCGTTATCTGCAGGTTCCTCCCATCGGGGGTCTGCAGCTCCACGCAGGGATATTCGCGGACGTCCGGCGCGGCCGCTCCGGAGGCCCGGGACTCCGGCGCCGGCTCCGTCTTTCCGCGCCGCAGGATCACTCCGCAGTCCCTCAGCAGCCTGAGATAGTCGAGCGCGGTGAATTCCTGCAGATCTTTCAGATGATAGTTCTCCGGATCGCCGCCGATGCTTGTGAGCCATCCCGCGAAATCATCCTGACACCGCTGGAAGGTCAGCAGAGCCTGCGGGAGATTGTCCTCCGGGAGAGACTGCAGCAGCCGGATCAGCGGATTCGTCCGCTTTTCCGAGACGGTCACGGTGTGAACATGCAGGGGTTCCTCGGGAGACTTCCTCTTCCCGATCTCCAGAATGTCGTCGCCGGCGCGGCGGAGCCGTCTCAGGGCGCCTCTGATCGCCGGCCAGTCTCCCCAAGCGAACCCGGAAGCGGGAAAACGATGATGATGTTTGACGTTCTGACTGAACCGGCTGTTGAGATGCAGGGCGCGGGTGAAGTCGCAGATTCTGTACAGCCTCCGCCGGTTGGATGTGTTCTCCATATAGCTGATTTCGCCGAGGATGCGTCCGTTTCTGTCCTGAAGCGGAAAACTCCCGGAGGATGTGTAGAACCGTCTGATTTCGCTGTTGTTCATCGCTTCGTTTCCTTTCGATGCTTTCTGATGCTGTGCGCTGTGGTCGAGTGTACGTGGACGCCGTTGTCCGGTCAGCCGCTCATGATCGATTCCTCCTCAGTTTCAGTCGCCGCGTACGGACGGCGGGTCTTCCTCCCCGGAGTCCCCGTCGCCGCCGATTTCGAACGCGAAATATGAACGGCACATCTCTTTCCATGCCTGGGCTTCATATTCCCTTATGCCCGCGAGCAGCGCCCGCTTCAGCGCGACATGCAGCGCCTTGCGTTCATGAAGCGGATAGAATCTCTCGTAGAGATCCATTACGTTGACCACGGAACGCGTGGTTATCAGCGTGGAGATCTTCCCCTGATCGTACAGCGATCTCGCGTCGCTCACGAAACGCTGGAACCGCTCCATGAGTCTTTCGTCCTGCAGCGCGGACGCGATGATTTCCTGCTCCGCATCCGGGCTGAAGCTGAAATCATACACGGCGGTGATCCGGCTCAGCGTGGAATCGTCCATGATGTTGTTCTGCGCGGTATAGCCTGTCATCGACTCCCTTTCGACGCCCTTGCCCACGGTATTTCCCGCGAGAATCATGGCGAAGCCCGGATGGGACTTCACTGTGCGTCCGCCGTCTGCGGAGATTTCCATGACGCGCGACCTGCCCGGATTCCTGGGGATTTCCATGACGCGGTTGAAGACGGAGAGAAAGACTCCCGGCGGCAGCGCGGCGAATTCATCCAGAAAGAACAGTCCCGGCGCTCCGGTGACCACGGGGGCGCCGTCGTCATCGAGAATCTGATCGCCGTCCGCGTCAAGCGCGGTGCCTTCGATGAACGCCTTGAAAAGCGGTCCCCTGCGGAACACCATCCTGTTCCGGAGCGTCTTCTGATCGATCCGGATGCTCTGCTCCCCGAGAAAGTCGCCGGAACCCATGTCCTCGCGTCCGTTGACGTGGTATACACGGGCGAATCCGCAGCGTTCCGCTATCTCGTCGACGAACTCCGTCTTGCCCGCGCCGTGAGGACCGGTGAACAGAAGATTCACCGAACGGTATCTTCCCCAGTCCCTGCCGCAGCTCAGGAGACATTCGACCTCCCTGTGGAATCCCGGAAGATGATAGCCTCTGTCGCGTCTGATCAGATTGGACTGTTTCGATTTCTTGAAACCGACGCGTCCGTCCGCCTTTCCGACAGCGCCGTCCACTGTTTCCGCATTCATGTCGCAGCTCCCTGTTGAGCAGCGGTTCTTCCGCCGCTTACAGGAATGTATGAAGCATTCTGCGGAAATCAGGAAAATTTCCGCATTTCGCGGACGACCTCCTCGGAGAGACGCACGCCGAAATCGTCCTCGGCATCCGAGTCGAGCTCCATTTCGACCTCTACGGCCATGCTCTCCAGATCCTCGACGGGAATATGCTCCTCGCGGGAAATTCTCTCGCACAGCGACTCGAAGTCCGCCATGAGCTTTTTCGCGCGTCTGGGATGTCTGCATGGATCGCAGGCATGTATGCTCTCCTGGATCCTGCGGATTTCCGGATGGATTTTCACGTCGTCGTCTCCCTGATCTGACTGCTGTTGGTGAATCTGTAACGTCTCACCGCGTCCGCAGTCGTGACGCGGAAACGCGGCTTTCTTCTGTCTCCCCAGTATCTGCGGTAGGAACTGCCGAGCGCGCTCAGAACGCTCCGCGCGTCCTTTTCGGGAACGATCAGAGCGCAGGGCGTGACGATCATCGGAACGATCTTCCCCAGCTCCCAGACCGTTCCGAAGAAGAGTCTCAGGCATCTTCTGACGAAATCATCGTCCGAGACCACGTCGGGCGCACCTTTCGAACTGTGGAAACAGCGTTCCGAAACGAAATACATGAACGAATTGATCTCCCGTCTGACGGCGCCCTGCTTCAGGTAATGATGAAGCTTCCAGCGGAAGCTCTGACGCATGCGTCCGGGCTGTCCGTAGTATTTCTGCATGGACTCCAGCGCGAAGTCCATGAGCAGTCCCCTGTGTCTCTGCGGAGTCCGTTCGAAAAGACGGTTGGATGGAAGCTCTTCGAATCTGACGCCCCGCTTTCTGAACTGCCTGAGCGTGTACAGCGTGCGCAGATGCTCGATCTCGATCACGGCGGCTTTCCCGCCGCTTCCGAACGTCACGTTCTTCCATTCGGCACGTCGTATTCCCGACACCGGACACCGGATTCTGATGAAGCCTCTCAGCGCGGAGTCCTCGAATTCCAGGGAAATCCTGTCCGGGAGCCGTCTGCCGCCGTATCTGACGTCCATCGCCATGTCGTTGAGAAACGCCACCTGACGCGACAGCGTCTCCCTGTTGCGCGCAAGATCCAGCACCAGCTGTCTTCTGCCCGCAATCTTTCCGTCGCGCCATACGTTGCGGTAGTAGCGCGTGAAGACAAAATCCTCCACGCGTCTCCTGTAACGCAGTCCGTCGTTCGCCGGATTGACGGATTTCACATGCAGAACATGATCGTCCATGCGTTCCAGTCTTCTGCCGTACCTGAAGACGCCGCGTCCGGCGAACGCCAGCACAAGATCCTTGACGATCTTTCTGGCTTTCCAGACAGGATAGCCCGAGCAGAAATCGTTCGCCCAGCGCTTGTCGCCGAGATACTTCAAATCGATTTCCGTCTTTCCAAGAACCCCCATCAGGTATATGTAGGCTCCGAGATACGCCACCGCCACTCCCCGTCTGCGTTCGGTCCAGAAATCCTCCGAATTCAGCTCGCATATGAAAGTCTCCCTCAGCGACAGCGCCTCCGGAGACAGCGAGTAGTTCCAGCGGTTTCCTGCTCTCTCATAACGCAGGAACGGCGCACCGTGCACCCTGATCTCGGAAAGCGTCCTGAACGACGCGTCGAGATTCTCCCTGAAAACTCCTTTCAGGCGGTTCAAATCCGTTATTTTCCCGATTCCGCACAGAAATCTTATGAACCGATTGGGCCTGAATCCGGGCTCATACAGGAAGAAGAACAGCAGCGCGGTGAACACATCCAGCGATTTCCTCGTCTCGATGCCGAAAAATTTCCGATGGAAGACGACCTCGGATGTCTCGAAACAGTCTTCTCCCAGGAGAGCGATCATCAGCGTTCTTGAATACTTCATCTATAATACCTGTCGACTTCAATACCTCGTCACGTCATGATTTTTCTGCAATCGCCGATTTTCAAGAATCGTCGATTGCAGAAAAATCCGGATATCTGCAGAATATGCGGATATTTTCCCTTGAAAAACACGTGTCTATGAAGCGGTTCGTGATTCCATGAAAAATTCCGGCGGATGGATATGTGATCGGGATCGTTCAAAATCATTCACGTGAACGTCGATTCCACGTGATATCGGATCGTCACGGAGATCGATGATACTGATCACAGAGATGCTTCCGGACGTTTCTGCACATCTTCGGAAGACGGGATATTTCCGGATATCTTCAGAATGTTTCCGGATATCTCAAGAGATCCGCGGGCGCACGCGCGCTCGCGGGAGGGAGAAACGTCCTCCCGCCGGTGCGAAAGCTCCTCCGGCACACTCTGCCCGGACTCGACCTGACGCCGGATCCAGAGTTCATCGAGCGATTCGTTGTACCGGCTGCTGTCATAGCATCCGCCCGCACCGAAAACCAGCAGCAGCCCCGTCAGCGCCAGATATCTCCTCATTGCAGAAGCTCCCTTGTCATGCGATGGCATTCCCCGCGCAGCGAGAAATCGTCAGACCATCGGAACAGATGGCCGCCGAAAGCCGAACCGGGACGTATAAGAACGAGATTGGGCAGATCCATGTAGCCGGATTCGGACAGCTGCGTCTCCTCTCTGGACATCACCGCCAGCATGAGCGAGGCTATGCCTCTGAGCCCCAGGGCGGCGCCGTCATACTCCGTCGGTGGCGCGAGGAACAGGATGATGCGCTCGTACTGTCCGCATTCCTCCAGTGCGGGCATCGGGACGTTGTTCAACACGCCGCCGTCGCCCCAGCATGCGCCGTCCCTGCGTATCGTCGGCAGCACAAACGGAATCGAACCGGCGGCCATCGACCAGTCCGGAGTGGCGGGTCGCATGTGCGTGGAATAGTCGTCCATGCGGGTGACCGAAACCTGGAGATGCCGGGTGGCCTCGAACGTCATCTCCTTCAGCAGAAGCTGCTGTACCTTCGCGTTGTCCATGCAGTGGTTGGATCTGCCCGCGACGGTCTTCAGCGTCTGCCACGGACAGAGATCGACCCAGTCGAACGGCGTGGTGGTGTCTTCGAATTCTCGGAATCTGGCGGCGTCCCAGCCGGAGTAGTAGAGCGAACAGAACAGCGCCGAACCGGATGACGCCCTCGCTCTGTCGGGAACGAGTCCGAGCTCCTCCAGAGCCTGAAAGATGCCGGTATTGGCCTCCACGGCCTGGAATCCCGCCCCCTGCCCCACGTACAGCCATCTCTCCCGATAGTTTCTCATGACACGTCTCCCTCTGTATGAGACTCTCAGCGCGTCCTATTCAGCAATACGGGGAATATAAGCACGAAACATCCTTCCCGCCGGATCGTCCGGAAAGGCGCGGCCGAGTCCCCGTCCGCGTCCCCGTCTATATAGCGGCGTCGCGGTCTTCTAGATGAAACATTCTTTCCCGTCGCGGCGGATTTTTCCGCGCATTTCCGTCAGACGCTTCATAAACGGCATGAAGGCCGAAAAGCGGCCGCGGCGCAGACAGAGCGGATACGGAAAGGACGGGAACCATGCGGAGCGGGAATTTCGCCATAGACGCGATGACGATCGGATCGGAATGGAGAGAATGGAAACACGTGTTCATCGACGGCGGGACGCCGCGCTGCGACGTCGGAAAGAAAATCATCTACTCGCCGGCGTTCAGACTGAACCTCTCCCGGCGCGAGGAGGAACTGATTCGCGGCAAGAATCTGCATGAAGCGGCTCACGCGCACTATACGCCGAAATACTCGACGGACGATCCGCTGCTGCTGGACATCGTCAACGCACTGGAGGATCTGCGGATCGAAAGACTTCTCGCGAAAGACAATCCCGTCTTCGGCGGCGACATAAGAAAAATGAACGCGTATCTGCTCGAGGACGTCAGGGGAGCCGTGCGGGACGGCGGCTCCGTCGATCCGGTCGCGGAGGCGATTGCATGGATGATGTTCAAGGCCTCCGGGTTGGGAACGTTCAGAATCTCTCCGCGTGCCGAGGCGCTCGTGGCCGGCGCGTGGGAGGCGTTCAGCCGCTGGAGCGCGGCGGAGACGTTCGACGACGTGGTCGCGATCGCGAAATCCGTACGCGGCATATGGAGAGACGTCGCGGCGGACTGCGGCGGCGGCGGGACGGACGCCGAGCGTACCGCCCCGGCGATGCGCGGCGGCGCGCTCAAAGACATCGTTCTGAACAGGGAATTCAGATCCATGACGCGGCTCCCGGAAGATACCGACGAGTACGTCAGGTTTGTAGAAAACGACAGATACGCGACTCCTCCGCAGGATCGGCGCGCGTATCTGTCGGCGCGTGAAGCCATCTCGAACAGCGTCATGCGGATTGCGATGCATATGCGTTCCGCGCTCATGGCAGCGACCCGCAGCAGAAGGACGCGCGATCAGGCCTCGGGCGTCATCGACAGACGGCAGCTGGCGGCGATCGCGTGCGGCACGAAGACGAACGTATTCTGCCGTCTGACACGCGGACTGAGTCTGGATGCTGCGGTGACCGTGCTGCTGGACGCCTCCGGTTCCATGAAAAGCAGGGAGACGTCCGTAAGGCAGCTCTGCATAGCGCTGGCGGAATCGCTGGAGATTCTGAACATCAATTTCGAAATCCTTGGCTACACCACGACCGAATACGGGCGCGACGCGCAGTCCCGCATACGCAGGACGCCGCTGCTGACGCAGCTCTTCAAACAGTTCGGCGAAAGCTACGGTTCCTGCAGATACCGTCTGGGATCATACAGAGCCCTTAAGGACAACGTGGACGGCGAGTCCCTCATGCTGGCGTGGAACCGGAACAGAGCGCAGCGCGGCCGCAGACACATCGTCTTCGTGATAACGGACGGACTGCCCTGCTGCATGGGCATGCCGAACGAAGCGCTGGAAAAGGATCTGCGGAACACCGTCGCCCATATCCGGAGACACGGCGGCGAAATCTGCGCGTTCGGAATCGGAACCGACGATCCCGAGACGTTCTACGGCGCGGAAAATTTCGTCCCTGTCACGGACGTGTCGAGGCTGACGCAGAAATTTCTCCGGAAACTGATGGAGGCGCTGATGAGATGAAAGTATTGAAACATGCATTGATCCTCGACAGGGACGAACGCCGTTACCGCGGGCAGTACCGCATCCCCGTCTCGCGCGTCGGAAAATTCCCGAAAGGATCATATTTCCGGGTAGAGATGCACGGCATCGACGACGGTTCGAGGACGCTGGTGATACTGACTCCGACGGACTCCGGCACGGGAGACGGCGTACACCGCGTCACGCTGCGCGGACAGCTGACTTTCACGCCGCCCAGAGGGCTGCTGAAGGAGGAGTCCGGACGCCCGCAGCGCGGGCGGTACAGGACTTTCCACGCGGAGGAGCTCCCGTTCGACGGCGGCGTTACCGGAAAGGGCGTCTGAGAATTTTTCGCATTCGATTTGACGCTTCATAGACACACGGACTTTTCGGAAGCCGGAGCGGTCTTTCACGGCAAGGAATCCAAAGGAGGATTGACGATGGACATTCTGGTGCAGTTCAGCTATGCGTACAGCAACGCGAAGAACGGCGCGATCTACAGACGCATCTACATGGAGAGCGAACACCTCGGGGCGATCGCGTCCACCTGCGACATGACCGGCAGATTCATGTGCAGAAGCTATCTGCCCTCGCAGCTGGCGAAGAACGGAGCGATCCGCGACGGCTACAGAGACAGAAACCGCTGCAAGGAGTTCACCGTCAGAACGGACATGCCCTCGCAGGAATTCAGGTTCAGTCCGGATCCGTACATAACCGAGCTCGAGAAGTTCGTCATCAGGCTGCGGCTGGGCAACAAGGTGCTGCGCGACGATCCGATCATCGTAGACTGCAAGCAGGTCATGAGCGTCTTCAAGGCGCTCGCCTCACGGCTGAACACGGCGCTGAAGAACCATATCTACAGACTCTGCAGACTGGACGTCTACGCCGGGACGGCCGAGAAATACCGTGACGAGCTGGACGTGCTGAAAAAGGTGATCGGGACGTTTTCGGAGGCGTTCCGCCGCTATGAATATGACGATTCGAGATTCTACAGCGCCGACTACTCTCCTGACGAGTCCGACATACTGACGCTGAGATGCAACGACGCCGGAAAATTCCCGAATCTGACCAGAGATTCATTGTACGAGGCGATCGCTTTCGACGACGATTATTTCACAATAACGGACGACTTCGGCGTGATACGCGACTTCAGCAGAAAGCGCTTCACGATAATCGACGTCGCCCTCTGAAGGAACATCGGCATATGAAATGGTGGGACATGTCATGGAATCCATTCCACGGCTGCACCAGATGCAGCGAGGGATGCGAGAACTGCCTGATATTCACGACGCTGGAAAAGCAGAAGAGACCGTCCGCGCCGGCATTCGAACGCAACGCGCTGCGCAGGAATCTCAGGAGCGGAATCACCTACAGCGTCTGCTCGCTGGGAGATCTTTTCCACGCGGACAATTCCTGCGCGGACATCGACAGCGTGTTCACGCATATGATGCTCTATCCCGGAAACCGCTACCTGGTACTGACGAAACGCTCCAGAGACATGCGGGAGTACTTTTCGGACGCCGATCTGCCGGAAAAGATCCGGAACGGCCTGTGGGACTCGCTCTGGGCGGGGGTCACCGTGGAGAGCGCGAAACATCTGGATCGCATCGACGACCTGCTGGAGACGCCGGTTATAAGTCACCGTTTCCTGTGTCTGTCGCCGCTGCTGGACGCCGTGAGCATCGCGCCGTATCTGGACACGGGCAGGATCGGATGGGTCGTCGTCGGCGTCGAAATCGGGGAGAACCGACGTTCCACCGACGTCGCGTGGATCAGGAACGTCGTGAGAGAGTGCGGAGAGCGTCACGTGCCGGTCTTCGTGAGCAACGTCGAACTTCCGTCGAACCGGACGCCGGCGGAGGATCCGGAACAGTTTCCCGAGGATCTGCGGGTCAGGGAATTTCCGTGGAAGACGGTGAGTTCCGTCTCCATGGATTACAGCGGACTGCACGTTCTGCGGCGCGAAGGGTGGATCGGGTGCCGCGCCGTGACGGACGACGACGGCACGGACTGTTTCGATTTCTGTCTGTACGCTCCGCTGTTCGTCCATACGCTGCTTGAGGCGAGGATGTTCGGCGGTCATGTGGGAAAGGCGATCGTCACGACTCCGCTGACCTACATGAGCCCCAGAGGCGGCGCCGCCGAAAAGGCTCTGATCCGGGAAACCCGCGATTTCGTCGCGAAGAAGTATCTGGAACTCAGAAACGGCGGGCTGTCAGAAAAGTGGCTGAACATGCTGCTTCCGCAGGATGTCATCGTGCGGTTCGGATGGCGGATACCCGTCGCCGAAATCACGGAGAACGCCGGACGGCTGGACGACGTCGTCAGGGACGAAAAGACGCGGGAGATCAGAGAGTACCTGATAGCGATGAAAATACTCGTGAACAGATGGAGGAGTCAACATGTCGGTAGTCAGCCGCGGCGACAGGGCGATCAATGAACGCTACCGTCCGATGCGTTTTTCGGAGCTCATCGGCAACGAGCAGAACAAGATCCGTCTCACCAGATGGATGGAACGCGGCGCGAAACGTTCCAGAGCGCTGCTGCTGTCCGGAGTCTCAAGCGGCGGCAAGACCACCACCGCCCGCATCCTCGCGATGGGTCTGAACTGCGAAAAGGGCGACACCGTCGAACCCTGTCTGGAGTGCGTTTCCTGCAGATCCGCCATGGCGGGTACGGCTTTCCATATCATCGAACACAACATGTCCGAAGCCAACACGAAGGAGGCGGCCGAGGACATAGTAGCGTCCATGTACGAGACCTGCATAACCGGCCGGAACAAGGTCTACATCCTGGACGAGGTGCAGAAACTGACGAACTCGAGCCAGAATCTCCTGCTGAAGACCGTGGAAAATCCGCCGCCGAACGTGTACATCATATTCTGCACGACGGAGGCGGACGCGCTCATACCAACGCTCCGGAACCGTTTCGAGAGATATACGTATACGCTGCCCACGGACAGGGACATCTCCAGACTGCTCGCGGAGGTGGTGAAACAGGAGAACATCGTTCTCACCGACGAGCAGAAGATTCAGTTCTTCCAGTACGTCAAGGGCATGTCGTACAGAGAGATACTGTTTTCGCTGGAGCAGTTCAGCGCGGGACTGTCGGTGAAAGACATGGACGGCGGGATCAGAACAGCCGCCGGCATAAACATCTTCGAGCTGGCGAAGAAAGTGATCTACGACGGAGACTTCGCCGCCTATCAGGAGGCGATCGGCAGCGAGAACAATCTGGAATTCGAACCTCTGCGGTGCATGCTGCGCGTCATGGCGGGCAAGGAGATTGAAAAGAACGGTTTCAAGAACATCCGCAGGGCCGCGCTCTACTACGACATTCTGAGCTACATCGAGGAGAAGAAGTTCTTCGACTCCAACCCGCGTCCCGACGCCTCCGCGCTGATCTGGAGAATATGCACGGACATAAAGGACTACAAGACACAGTCGTGATCAGATGTCCGTACGCGCCTGAAAAACGGATTTTTTCGGCGAAAATCTTCCGCGCTTCATAAAGTGACGGAAGAAAATGCCGCGGAACAGGCGACGCCGACGGATACGGCGAAACATGATGTTCGGAGGACGGGAAAATGAAATTTCTGCTGTATCATACCGAGACCACCGGTCTGGATCCGAAAACATGCGGACTGCATCGGCTTTCCGGGATGCTGCTGGAATACGAGGACAACCAGTTCAATCTGATGCAATCGTTCATGCTCAGGATGCAGCCGTTCAAAGGCAAGATGGTCTCTAGAAGCGCCATGACCGCAGGCAAGTTCACCATCGACTATCTGAGAACCTGCCCGGATCCGCTGAAGAACTTTTCCGCGTTCAAGAACATGCTGTCAAGACATGTCGACAGGTACAATCCGAAGGACAAGCTCATACAGGTGGGCTTCTGCATCAGATTCGATACGGAGGTGCTGCGTCAGTGGTTCAGGGACTGCGGCGACAGATACTTCGGTTCATGGTTCTGGCCCAATACCATCGACATAATGTCCGATGCGACACGCGTGCTGGCGGACGTGCGCCCGTTCATGCGCAACTTCAGACTGGACAGCGTGGCCGAGATGCTGGGAATAGACGTCACGCAGTACGACACGGTATGCGACTCCATGCGGTACGTCTATCTGTCGTTTGAAATTCTCAACCGGATGAAGAAGTACTGGATATCGGCGGACTGCAGATCCGAAAAAGCAGAGGAAATTACTGAACTTGCAGTTTCTCGTTGAAACACTGGAATACGGCGCCGATCCGGATATGATCTGCTGTAACAGGAAGAAAACGGCGAGACAGCTCAGGCCGGAGTGGTTCAGGCAGGTTCCAGAGCATCCGGAGACACTGGCGGAAATCCTCAACCGGTGAGCATCTTCAGGTTCCGCCGTGACGACAGGAAAAATCGGTGGATGAAAACGTCGACATGCATATTCCCGGCATCTGCGGAATGAATCCTCACGATGCAGGGAGCGTCGGTTCTTTTCGGGGAAACCGGCCTCCCGCGGATCAGCCTCTGTACGGGTTGTCGACGAAGTTCCCCTCGTCAAATTCATAGTATCCTTCGATACACCTTTTCATGTCCGCGATCCGTTTCGTATAGCTCTCCCGCCCGATCCCTGCCTCACTGCATATATCGTTTCTTGAAACGGGGACAAACTCGGTCCCCTCGCCTATGCGGCGTTTTCCTTTTCTTCTTCCCGCAGTGTAATGCCATTCCATGATTCCGTTTCTGGAGCGAGCCACGGAGTCCTGACTGCACTTCTCGCCGAGTCTGTTCAATTTTCGGACAGTTCCTGTCAAATCTCCGGATTATGAAGGCTCTTCATAAATACCTGCGGCGTTTCGACTCAACATCGGCATCAGCACAGGAGACACACGTCAGGATGAACATCACCGAGACACGCATTTACGATCTTTACGAAAGCGTAGTGGCAAGCGGTTTTCCGAAACTGCCGGATTACAGCGAAGAGGACTTCCGTCAGGCGGTGCAGTCCCTCGTCCGCAGAGAAGGACTGTCGGAAAATCCGCATTTCAGACGCGCGTGCCGTCTCGCAGCAGCCCGGGACGGATCGGGACACAAGACGTTTCTGGCAGGCGTTCTGGTATCGGCAAACGTCTCCGCATCCAACGCATGGTGGCTGCAGTTCAGACGCTATCATCACCAGCAGATAGTCTCCAGTCAGAGCAAGATGCACCGCCTCAGGGCGATGCTGGACGGAAACGCCATGTTCCATCCCAAGGCGAGCTCAGCCTCGGTCGAACTGATGTTTTCCATGAAGGACACGGAGGATGCGGAGACGCTGGTGTACAGCTGTCCCATGGGACTGGAACTGACGGCGCGTATCGCCACGAATTATCTGCAGCTGCGGACGATATGGGTTCAGCGGAAGAATCACCGGCTGCGGGAATGGCGGGACTTCTGCGCGTGGATCGAGGCGC
Organism: uncultured Victivallaceae bacterium; assembly: GCA_964402715.1. Taxonomy (GTDB): domain Bacteria; phylum Verrucomicrobiota; class Lentisphaeria; order Victivallales; family Victivallaceae; genus CALXOD01. Next base: position 43,543 of record CAYODJ010000001.1, on the reverse strand, counting down.
TGCCTTATGCGGAGGAGCTGATACTGGCGTCGGAAAACCGGAAAGACTGATTTACGTGAAAAATTCTCACGCTTCATAAATCGACATCGACGACGGGAAATCAACGCGGGAGAAATAACAGATGAAACGCTTTGTGGCCCTATGCATCGGCAATTCTGAGGAAACCAGAAACTGCAAGGACTGCTGGGAGGGTTCCGCCGACAATCCCAAAAGTTATCGGACGGCCGTATGGACGAAAGACGCGGCTTCGGCGGCGGAGCTGTTCAGGGCGAGGAATCATGATGTAGTGGAGATTGTCGAGGACGCGAATCCGACCTGTCCCCGCTGCGGCGGGAAGCTCCGGCGCAGGACGAACTATCTCGGAGAGCGGTTCTACTGCTGTTCGAACTACCGCGTCAGCGGCTGCCGGTACACCGAGGACGAGGAACAGGGTGACGTCAGGCGGGGAGGATGACGCCGGAGCGGACGTCGCGGATCGTGAAGATCAATCTGATCACGAAAAATTTCCGGGAAAAATCCGCCGCTTCATAAATACCTGGCCTCAAAGGAGCTATGAAGAAAGGACACGGAAGAACATGAACAGTCAGTCAGACGGAAACCGTGGGACGTCAGTCGCCGACATTCTCAATCTGCTCAGAGACGGCCGGTGCTCGATCGACCTCGGCGCGATGGAGTATCACCGCATCGGCCGCATGTCGGAACCTGAATCCGGTACGATCGCTGCGGCGGAAACGGACTTCGTCCCGTCCGCCGATGCGCGGATCATCGACATCGTCTGGAACGAGACGCGCGCAAACGTTTCGGCTCTCTGCAGAATCGACGGCTATGTGAACCTGCCGGAGGACGCCCCGGAAAATCTGCCGCGTCAGTTCGGAACTTACGTCTTCCGGAACTACGCCGTCATCAGAGACGGGGAACTCAACCTGAAGTCGCTCCCCGTCAGACTCGGCAGAGAGACGTATGACGCCCTCCGCGGGAAACAGATCGTCACGTCCGCTTTCGCCGACGGGAACGTCTATGACATAGCTCTGACAGGCCTGCCGCTGATCGACGACGGCGTCGTCGCCGCAGCCGACGTCAGGGATTATTTCCGGAAGTTCTACCGGCTGCTCCAGCTGAAAGCGGCGAACAAGGTATATTCCGCGCTTCTCGATGAACGCGTGGACAGAGCCGCCAGACGTTCCGCCGGGCTTGATGCCTCTTTCGGAGAGGAATCCGCGCGGTATCTCGCATCGCTCGGAATCACGGACGGCGGATTTTCGCCGAAGACGGCGCCGGCGCCCTGCACCGGCCGTTACGACTGCATGGAGATGAGAACGTCTCTGAGAGGCTTCTCATCGCTGCCGAGTTTCAACGCTTTCAGGAAGAAACTGGACGAGTCCCGCAGGCTGAACGGAGCGGACGAACTGCTGCTCGCCGTCTATCAGGAATGCATGCGGATGAAGGATTCGCTGGATGCATCGGAATCTGAGCGCGGCTGGACCGCATGGCTGACGGAGAGACTGGAATCAGCCAGGCTGCAGATCCGGAACCTGACGCTGGCGCTCGCGAAGATGCGTCTTGCGGCATTCATCGGAAGGAGATGGTTTCATGAACTGCAGACAGAGTCGGACATCTCCATGGCTCTGAGCATCGACGACAGGGAGATGCAGTGCGAAATCGCCTTGAAACGCATTGAAGTGGCGATCTAGCCGATCCGGCTGAAGAATTATGAAAGACGATTTATTCGGGAACCAATATGGGACGGACACGGCGCAGGGAACGTAATGTCCGAAAGCGGAAGAAGGAGATACGGAAAATGATTGAAGCCATTCTCGTGGTCTGCGCGATACCGGCGTATCTGTCCGTCGGCTGCATTCTGTGCAGAATCTTCGGCGGCAGGAAAGCCAGAAAGGCATTCAGGTTCTGATGGATTCGAAGAAACGCGATGATCAGTCGAAAAAGCGGCAGCACGGAGGAAAGCGCAGCGAGGCGGAAATGATTCTGGCGCGGCACAACATCATGGTGCGGGGCTACAACCTGCTTGCCATTAGGATGCTGGCGCGATATCTGCAGGGCAGTCACAGATTTGTCGACGAAGGGTGGCAGCATGTCAGAAAAAATCATCATTCATGACGACGACAGCAGACAGTCGCTGGTCAGCCTGAACATCGATCTGGACGAAATCTTCACCGACTCCTTCAAGGAATATCTCAAGGACAGATTCATCGTCGCGCTGGCCGGAGCGTGCGGCGGAAGCGTCGGACAGGAACCGTCGGAATATTTCACGGAGATCGGCGCAATGGCCTCCGACGCGGCCAAAATCATGGCCTGTAACGTCATTCAGCGCATGCTGTCGGAAAATTACGACGAGACGCTGCGCGGAATCTCTGAAATTATACCCGACGACGGCGGATCCGAGTGACGCGGACGCGATCTCCGGCGGCGATACGCGCCGCGAACTTATAAACGCCGCAGTTTTACAAGACGCGCAAGGACGGCACCATGCGGCAGACGGACGGCACTTACATAAAATTCGGTCGGCTTGAGGTCAGGACACGCTCGTTCTGGCTGGCCGTGATCGTCTCGGTGCTGATATTCCTCACCTGCATCTACGCGATCGATTCCTGGTTCCGATACGCCCGTTCAAAGCAGCAGACGGCTGTCGGAATCACGGAAAAATGATGCGGATCTCTCCGCAGCTTCATGACTTGACGCCCGGGCGCCCGGGACGTCGCGGCTTCTGGAAAGGAGAACCTGTGATGAGCATGGAAACAGCCGTGGTGAAAATCGAAATGACCGCAAGGCTCGGAAACGGGGAGAGCATGGGAATGTTCATGCCGCGAAGGGCGCATCCGGGCGACGCCGCATTCGATCTGATGAATGCCGAGGACGAGGATGCCGTCATACCGCCGCTCGGCAGACGACTGTTCAGCGCCGGCTTCAGGATGGAGCTTCCGGAAGGCTGGGAAGCGCAGATACGCCCGCGTTCCGGCAACGCCGCGAGGAAAGGCATCACGGTGCTTAACGCGCCCGGAACCGTCGATTCCGGTTACCGGGGAGAAGTGAAAGTGCTTCTGTACAACAGCGACAGGGACGAGGCCGTCACGGTGCGGCGCGGCGACAGAATCGCGCAGATGGTGGTGCAGCGTCTCCCCGACGTCAGACTTGTCTTCGACGAACCGCTCGACGGCGGGAGCGCGCGCGGAGGCGCGGGATTCGGCTCCACCGGAATCATCGGTCAATGAAATTTCCGGAGTTCTTCTCCGTGTTCATAGAAGCGTGAAAATCAGCGGACAACCGGAACAGCGACATGTCGATAGAACTCCAATACCGGAACGGCGAACCCTACTTCTACCTGGCGGTGCCTTTCGAGCAGAGAGGACAGGCCAAGAAAGCCGGCGGCGTCTGGGATCCCGGCAGCAGATCATGGAAATACGCCGTGGATCCGGGAATATGGGAAGGCGTCAGGCAGTCGTTCAGGGGACAGCTCAGCGTGCCGATGCGGTTCGTCCGCAGAATTGACGAAGTCGCGGAGCGCCAGCGGAAATTTCTCGATCTCCGCGCCAGGGCGGAGGCGGACGATCCTCTGGAATATGCCGTGGACGGCATTTCTCTGCACGGAACGAACCCTCTGTTCAACTATCAGAAATGGGGCATACGCTGCGGCCTGCTGGCCGGGGACGGCTTTCTCATAGGGGATCAGCCCGGGCTCGGCAAATCAGTCCAGGCGCTGGGAATCGCGCTGGAACGCAAGAAAGCCGGAGAAGTCGGCAGCTGTCTGATAGTGTGTCTGGCGTCGATCAAGTACAACTGGGTCGCGGAGATAGGCAAATTCACCTGTGAGCGGGCACTGGTCATAGACGGCGACGAGGAGAAGCGCAGACGGAAGTGGATGGCTTCCGGATATTTCTTCAAAATCGTCAACTACGAAATCGTGGTGCGCGATCTGTTCGTCGATCCCGGACGCCGCGTCCCGCTGAGCAGGGAGGAGGAAGCATTCCGCAGATCGATGGAGAAATCCTTCGACATGATAATCGTCGACGAGATACACGCGATCAAAAATCATCAGGCGCTGCGGACGAAGGCTCTGAAGCAGCTTGTGTCGAAATACCGCGTCGGCCTTTCCGGGACGCCTGTGGACGGACATCTGGAGGAGCTGCATTCCATATTCGAGTTTCTCAAGCCGGGGCTTTTCGAAAGCCGCGGCAGGTTTCTGGATCGGCACGCCGTCTTCGACACGTTCGGAAACATCCAGGCGTACATCGGCGTCGACGAGGTGCGGAAGAAGCTCGGCCCGTACTACATACGCCGTCTCAAGGAGAAAGTGCTGCCCGATCTTCCCGAGAAGATCTTCAAGAACATATACGTCGAACTCGACGGACCGGAGATGAAGATCTACAGGGAGCTCATAAAGGGTTCCCATGAAATCACCGAGGAGACGCAGGCGGCGGAAAAAGTCCTGCGGGCGCGGCAGTTTCTGGATTTCCCGGAACTGCTCGATCTGCGGAACAAATCGCAGAAATTCCTGATTTTCAGGGAGCTGCTGGAGGAGCTCATAGACTGCAACGGCGAAAAGGTAATCGTCTTCACCCAGTACAGAGAGGTGCTCGATCTGATACTTTTCAACCTCAGGGGGAAGTACAGCTGTCTGCAGATCCACGGCGGCGTCGATTCCAGGCAGCGGGTGGACATCGTCAACCGGTTCAACGACGATCCCGGGTGTCATGTCCTGATCGGCACCGACGCGATGTCGACCGGACTGAACATCGGCGGAGCGAATGCCGTCATACATTACGAGGACAACTATTCCCCGGCGATCATGCAGCAGCGCAACGATCGCGCTCACAGAGCCACCACGCGCCACAGCGTGACGATCTACCGCTTCATATGCAAGGACACGATCGAGGAGCACGTGAGAACCATTCTCGGAGAAAAGATGGATCTGAACAATCAGGTGTTCGACGAATCCTGCACGGAATTCGGCGTGGGCTCCCTGACGAATCTGGATCTGCTGAAATATCTGTGACACACGGACGATGCTTTACAGGAAAAAACGCATTCCCACAGTCGCTCTCGAGCGGCATATCCTCCATTACCTGCTGACCAACAAGATCATTCTGCAGGGGCGTATTCAGGGCTGCAGGCAGGAATGGTTCACTTCGGAAAGCCGGTTCTCAATCTATCTGATGATCGCCAGGCATTTCGAGGCCAGCCGGACGCTGCTGACCGATACCCAGTTCGAGTGTGAGCTAGCGTCGGCCTTCCCCGAGGGCGAGGAGGAGCAGGATACGCGCCGCAGCGACGTGGAGGCCGAATACCGCATCATCCGCGACGTCAGACCCGAGGACGAGGCGGACGTCATCATCAACCGGCTGAACGAGGCGCTGCTGACATGCGAGGCGGAAGAACTGCTCATGTCGGCGTACGACAGTCTGGAAAAGGGCAACACCGACGAGGCGCTGGCAAAGCTGAAGCAGGGCAGTCTGAATCTCCGCAAGCCCGACGACAAGGCGCGCGTCATATCGCTGTGGGGCGAGACCCGGGACTGGGTCGACGAAGTCATCAGCCGGAGAGACTGTCCGGAGAAATACGCCGGAATCCCGACAGGCTTCCGGAAGTTCGACGAATGCACGGGCGGTCTGTTCCCCGCCGAGCTCACGGTGATTTTCGGCCTGTCCGGCAAGGGCAAATCCACCCTGATGAAGCAGATCGGCGTCAATGTGCGCAGAAAGGGTTTCAACGTCCTCCACTGCGGCAACGAGGAGAACGAGTTTCAGATGCGCACCAAATACATCTCCGCTGAAACCGCGATAAAATACTCGCACTGGAAGCGGGGCACGTTCACCGACGCCGAGATGCGCAGATTCGAGGAATACTGCGGCCGGCAGCAGGCGGAGGACGCCGGGCGGCTCTACATCTACAACTTTCCGCAGCAGACGGACGCGACGATGATCGAACGGCAGCTGATAGAGCTGAAAGCGGCGGGAGTGCGGGTCGATCTCGTCATTGTGGACTATCTGGATCTGATGTCGTCGATAAAGCGCGCCTACAACGAGAACGACGAAGGCGGGCGCGTGACCGGCGATCTGAAGCAGATAGCCATCAACTTCAACATCCCCGTGCTGGTATGCACCCAGGCCGGCGAACAGGCCGAAAAACAGGAGAAGCGCGATCGTCCGTTCCTGACGTCGTCCGACGTGTTCGGAACCAAGAGGAAAGTGCATTCCGCCAACACTCTCGTGGGCATCGTCAATCAGACAGCCACCGCGGGCGTCGGCGAAAGAGACGAAAGCGAGATGAAGCGGCACCGGCTGGTGATATGCGTGCCGAAGAACCGCGACGGCCCGGTGTTCACGTTCCGGCTGATGATGGAGGTGGAGACCGGACGCGTCATAGAGGACGACGAGGACGATCCGGTCGGAGCCGAGCAGGAGGCGCAGGCCGAGGCGATCATGAAGGAAAGCCTGCAGACGTCCGATGATCCCGGCAGACGGCAGCGGGAAATCCATGAGGCGCTGGATCAGAAAGCCGCACGGATTCTCGAGGAAATCGATCACGGAGAGAATTTCCTGACGGACGCCCAGATGGAGGAGGCGGGACGCGACGGCGCCGCTGCGGCGGACGACGCCGAGGAGATAAGGATCCGCAAGCAGCAGGAGCGGATCGCGGGTTCGATCAGCGGTCTCCTGCATTCGCGGAAAAGGAAATCATGACTTTTCAGGAGCACTACAGACAGTACAGCATGCGGCACGCTCCGAAGGATCGTCCGGCGTCGCGCCGCATGCTCGAGACGCTGATGCGGAACATCGACTTTGAGAGCACTCTGCTCCGACTGGGGATTCAGGCAAAGCCCTGCAACAATAAAGGGGAGTATGTCGGGTTCTGTCCGGATCACGAAATGTATAAGGGAGTATCTCCAAGCGATCCGAAGTGGTACATAAATTCCGACAGCGGCCTGTGCTACTGCCAGACCGAGTCAAGAGGTTCCAACCTCATCGAGGTGGCGAAACATCTCCTCGGACTGCGGACGAATCAGGAGGCCTTCGAAAAGCTTCTCGACGGGCGGGCGGTGGAGATCAGGTTTCACCCGAGAGAGCTGGATCCCGGAGAGACGAAGCCGGCTCCCGACGGTGAGAAGCTGAAGAAGGCTCTGAGCGAAGTCGAACCTCTGTTCGACAAGGGGTTTGTCTCGGACGAGTGCCAAGCGTATTTCGAACGCGACGGGATCCATCTGGATACGCTCTTGAAATTCGGTATCGTCTCCTGCGATTACGGAAGATACAAGGATCGCGCCCTGGTGCCCTTTCTGGGGAAGGAATTGAATCTTGTCGGGTTCATCGCGATAGACTATCTGGGGAAAGAGGAATGGGCGAGACGTCATGCCGCCTACCATCTGGGGATCGACGCCTCCCGTACGTTTGAAGAGATTTACCCGATTTTCCTGAAGAAGTACAGAAAGACGCTGTATGCTCCCGGGTTTCTGAGCCGGGAACATCTTTACGGATTCTACGAAAACTTTTCCTTTCTGAAAAATCCTCCGGAATATCTGGTTCTGGTCGAAGGAGAGCGCGACGCCCTGAAACTGATGCAGGAGGGAATCCCGTGCGTCTCTGTCCACGGAACGTATATCAAAGACGAACAGAGACTGCTTCTCAAGACGAGCGGGATATTGCCGAATCTGAAAGAATTGTTTTTAGGGTTTGACATGGACTCTGCGGGAAATCAGGCCGTAATTAAGGCTTTTGAAATTTTCAGTCAAGAGATGGATTGCGACCGGATTTACGTCTTGAACTTTCCTGACGGGAAAGATCCGAAAAAATTCAACCGCGACGAGCTTCTGGAAATCATGCGGACGGCCAGAAGCAGTCGGACACAGACAAGGGAAGGCACTGCATGAAGAAGACCAACATCATCCCCGGAGCGTGCTTCGGGTATTTCGACGAAACGTTCGGCGACTGCCGCCGCTGCAGGATATCGGGGTCGTGCTACCGCGCCACGCACTCCGACGCAGCGCAGGCGGTGCGTGCGATCGCGAAGACGACCTGCGCCCAGGTCGATGAACTTACGCGGAAATGGCTTCCGAAGAGCGCGGCTCCGCTCGGTCCGCAACAGGAAGCCCGGGCGGAGCAGAACGAGCTGCTTGACGATGACCGCGACATCTGACTATCCCTACTGCCGGTTCGGCTTCGCCGAGTGGAACCCCGTGCAGCAGCGGTGTCTGCCGTATTTCCAGAAGGACATGAATCTGGTCGTATCGGCCAGCGTGGCTTCGGGCAAGACGGCCGTCGCTGAGGCGGTGATGGGATTCACGCTCGCCTCCCCCGGCGCCAGGGCGGTCTACGTGTGTCCGCTGAAGGCCCTGGGTTCCGAGAAGTATGAATCATGGCGGAACCATGAGACGTTCGGGAAATACGCCATGGCGGCGCTTGACGGAGACCACGACGTTCCTATGGCGGCTCTGAACCGTGCGCGGCTCATACTCGCGACGGCAGAATCCATGGACATCCGCTGCCGGAAAAGAGAACCGTGGCTCGGCGACGTGAAGACGCTGGTGCTGGACGAGGCGCATCTGCTCGGTCATGCGGAACGCGGCGCATGCGCGGAGGCGATGCTGATGACTCTGACCGCGATCAATCCTGACTGCAGGATCATCTGCCTTTCCGGGACGATGTCCAACGCGAAAGAAGTCGCCGCGTGGATAGGATCGCTCAACAGAAAGTCCACGGCGTATGTGGTCTCCGCATGGCGTCCGACCAGACTGCGCAGACATGTCGAGGCGACGGATTCCCTGAACGGACAGATGGAATACATAACGGAGAAAGTCAAGGTGTCCTGCGGGGAGAAAACGCTGATATTCGTGCATTCCAGACGGACGGGGAAGATCCTGCGCGATCACCTGCGCAAACACGGCGTCCGCTGCGGGTTCTACTCCTCCGAACTGGATGCCGGACGGCGGGAACGGCTGTTGCGGAAATACAGATCGGACGCCGGGGGACTTCCCGTGCTCATCGCGACAAGCTCCCTCGCTCAGGGAGTCACGCTGTGATCGACAAGGTCATCATTCTCGGGATACGCAGAGGCGGCGAAATCCTCCCCTCCGGCGAAATCCAGCAGATGGCGGGACGATGCGGCAGAAGCTACACGCGTTCGGGGGAAGTCGCGCTCGTCGTCCCCGAAAGCGATTCCGCGACGGCGTGCGAATACCTCCGCTCCGCGCCGGAACCGACTGCGTCCCGGCTTGACGATGCTGAAAACGTCGCGTTCCACTGCATACCCGAGATATACCACGGAACGGTGTCTGACGAGGATTCGTACCGTCGCTGGTACGCGAGGACGCTGGCGCACGCGCAGGGCGCGTCCGTGCCGTGGCGGGACGTCGGCGGCTGTCTCGCCGAAAACGGATGCATCGTCGCCGGTTCCGGCGGAAAGGTCGAACTCACCGCGCTGGGCGAGGCCTCGTACAGATTCTACTACACGCCGCGGCGTCTGCACATGCTGAAGAACAAGCTGCTCATCGTGCGGGCGGAGAAGCTGCTGGAGGACGATTACGCGCTTTCATGGCTTCTGGCATCCCGCCGTCACTCGATACATGCGGCGGATACCGAGGCTCTGTCGGCATATGCGGGAGAGACGACCGCGCGGAACCTACGATTTATGCACGGCGAACTGATAGACGGATACGTCTTTCACTGTCTGCTCACGCGCAGAAGACCTGGTTTTCTGAGAAGCATCATCGCCGACACGGGAAAGGATCTGGGCAGACTGTTCGGTGCGCTGCGCCATATCGCGCTGCATTTCTGTCCGGACACTGCGGACGCGGTGGAAACATGGCGGATCTGCTTCAGCAGGAGACTGCCCTGCGCACTCGGAAAAATCGCGGCGGAGTTCGAGGGAGCGTCAAACGCGCTGATTTCGGAACTGAATCATCTGGGTGTTCATACAGCGGAGGAACTGAAACGGATGCGTCACATAATTGAACAGCACGGCTCCGCTTCTCTGAGGAATTTCATGCACGGACGCGGACTGTGACAATCAACGGAGTGATCTAAATGGCTTATGAAAGACGTCCCTACCCGCTGCTCGATGAAATCAAGATGCACGTTTTCCTGTGGGCCGCCGACAGCGAATGGAAGAAAGTCCCGCTACCGATACGCGAGTCCCTGATCGTCACGATGAACGAAATCAAAGTGCGTGAAATCCTGAGAAGCTCCGGCGTGGAGGACGAACGCGCCACGCAGGAGAACGGACTGACCATGGAGAAGCGCAGATATATCGCACTGTTCAAGCAGAAATACCTGGAATACAGCGACTTCGTCTACAGCGGCGCCATAGATCCCGCGACGTCGTTCATAATCGGCAGCACCGTCCAGCGTCTGCTCGCGGAAGGAAGCGGTTCGCTGGAATATCTGAACTGGTTTTTCGACGAATTCATGCGCGACGAGTACAACAAGAAGAAGTTCGCGCCGCCCACGATAAAGCTGTCTCTGTCGAACTTCGTGGTGGACAAATATCTGTTCATAAACAAGGACAGTCTGCGTGTCAGAAAGCAGTCGCTGCAGAATTCCAAAGTCAAGAACGCGGTGCTGGAGCTCGCCACGCGTTTCCTTGAACGGTTCAAGAACAGGGAATTCGCAGTCAAGGTGCTGGACTTTTCCAAGGGAGAACTGAGCCTGAAAAAATTTTCCACGCTTTTTCTTGCCGTGCTTCATAAACACAGCGAGGCGGCGCTTGCCGAGGAATTGAAGAAAGTGATCGGTGAATGACATGGACAAGTTCGACGAGGCGATCAGCAGGGCTCACGGCTTCAGATTCGACCGGTTCAGATTCGACGAGCCCGACTATGAGATGCTGCTCGTCAATGACGAGACGGACTATCTCGAGCATCTCCGCGTGCAGGGCGCCGGACTGGCGTACTACGGAGCGCTGTCCAGACAGGCCGAGCGCGGCTATGACGAGTTCGAACGGCGCGTGAAATACAGATACAACGAAATGTACTCCGAGTGTTCCCGCATACTGGCGCGGGAGGGACGCAGGAACAACGTCAGAGACATCGAATCGTTCGTGCGGACCAAATACGAGAAGGAACTGGACACGATGTACGGAAAGCTGTCCGAACTGCGCGCGCAGCGGGACAACATAGCGGCTTTCCTGGAGGGATGGCGGCAGAAGTCGTTCATCCTGACGTCCATGACCAGCATGATAACGGCGGGACTGCTTTCGCCCAGAACCGCCATAACGGAGGAGGACGTGAAAAACAATCTTGAACGATCCAGAGAGATTCTGAGCAGGATTCACAGAAACAGAACCAACAGAACCGAGGCCGCGTCGGCCGAAAAACAGAACGGAGGAAAACAGAATGAACGGCAACATGAAGATGATTGATCGCATCCGCAGGTTCCAGGAGAGGAATCAGGAACGCAATCCCAACAGGTTCAGCGAAGATGAAAACATCTTCTTCGATCTGACCGAGGGAGCCCACAGGGTCAGACTGGTCGGGGACTGGATCTGCCTGCACTCGCACTGGATAGGACCGTCCGGGTATTCGCGGGTGCAGCTTTATCCGGAGGCGGCCTTCAAGGGCGACAGCCGGCTGAAGAAGAGCGTCAACTGTCCGGATTTCGACATAGACTCGGAGATGCTGAACGACGAGAAGCGCTGCACCATCTGCAGACTGCACGCGGCGGCGAACGACATCCTCTACGAATGTTCTGATCTCTCCCGGGAGCAGAAGGAATTTCTTGAGAACGTGTCCTACGAGACGCGCTTTTCCGAACGCGTGTTCTTCCTGTGCATAGACAGGGACAATCCGGAGATCGCCCCGGGAAAGAAAGGATACAAGATCATAGAGTTCCCCAGGCCGCTGATGGATCAGTGGATGCTGCTGGCGAAAAGCAATCCCGATCTGGAGTGCAACTCCGCGGACGAGGGAATCGATTTTGTCATCATCAAGAGCCGCGACGGGAAACGCAACAAGTACACCGTGCAGTACGCCATGCAGGGCACCAAGATATGCCAGACGCCGCTGACCGACGAGGAGAAGGCTTTCGAACATCTGGACATGAAGAAGATAATGGGCAGGATGCCCGATCAGACCGCGCTGTACGAGAGACTGCTGCCGGAGTTCAAGGAGCTGATCACCGACACATCCGCGCCGGCGGCGCCGGCCGCAGCCGCCGATGAGGAAGAGGAGGTTCTCGACGACGAGAAAGTGCCGTTCTGATCCCCGGCGGAGAGCTACAGACACGGAGTCCGGACGCATAGTCCGGACTCTTTCATGACAGGAAAAGTCTCATGGACAGAAAAAAGGAACAGGTCCTCCAGAAAATCGTGGGGGAACTGCAGAAAAGATTCGGCAGGGAGTCGGTGAACTTTCTGGGCAACTCCAGCATCGCACCGGTTCCGCGCATAAGCAGTCAGTGCATGGCCATAGACGACGTGACGGGCGGCGGCTATCCTCTCGGCAGGATAATCGAAATCTACGGCGGCGAATCCTCCGGCAAGACCACCACGTGCTACCACGCCATCGCCGAGGCGCAGAAACAGTTTCCCGACAAGTTCTGCGCACTGGTGGACTCCGAGTTCTCCTTCGATCCCGTGTATGCGGAAAAGTGCGGCGTCAACGTGCAGGAGCTTGTGGTGGCTCAGCCGGATTCCGGCACGGACGGATTCTGCATCCTGCAGGGGCTCATCGAAGCCGGAGCCTCGCTCGTCGTGGTGGATTCCGTCGCGGCGATGGTTCCCAGGGAGGAAGTCGAGGAGGAGGACTATTCCCGATCCACCATCGGTCTGCAGGCGCGGATGATGTCCCGCGCTCTGCGGAAGGTCACCTCCGTCATAGGACGGTACAAGGCCGTGGTCATCTTCACGAATCAGACAAGGGAGAAGATCGGCGTCACATGGGGCAGCCCGGAGACGACCGCCGGCGGCAACGCGCTGAAATTCTACGCGTCGATCCGTCTGAAAGTCTCCAAAATCGGAACAGTCGAGAGCGGCTCCGGCGACGAGAAGGAGAAGACCTCCATCCGCACGCGGGTGGAAGCCGTGAAGAACAAGACGGCTCCGCCGTTCCGCAGAGGGGAGTTCATCATCACTTTCGGCAGAGGCATCGACAACGAGGCCGCATGGTTCGACGCGATTCTCGCAAAGGGACTGATTCAGGCCAAGGGCGCCGGATGGTATTTTCTCGACGGCAGGCCGATCGCGCAGGGCTCCGCGAAACTCCGGGCGTATCTCGGTCAGAATCCGGACATATACAGGAAGCTCAAGGAACAGCTGGCTTCCCCGGGAACCGGGGGAAAGGCGGAAGCCGCCGTCAAGCAGGAGGCCGCCGCTGCCGGCGCCGCCGGGGAGGACCCGTCAATCGTCGAGGAATCCGGAGAAATCACTTTCGATGCCTAGAGACGCGTCACTGAGAATCGGAATAATCGGCTGCTCAGGACTGGGCAAAAGCTCCGTCGCGCGCGCTCTTTCCGAGAAGCTGGACATCCCCTGTCTGAGCTCGAAAGAAATCACGCGTCCGCTGCTGAAGCGGTTCGGCTATCAGTACTCGGAAGACTGTTTCGTGGAATCTTTCCTCAGCGAGAAGGAGATTGAGTTCGAGCTTGTGGACAGACGCATGGAGACGGAGACCCGACTGCGCGACGGCGGTTTCGTCACGGATCGCACCACGCTCGAATGCTTCTGCTACGCGTTTCTCAGTCTGCATACATATTCCGAGGATGAATTTTCGCTTCTGGAGATGATCTGCAGAACCAACATGCAGAACTACACGCATCTCTTCCAGATTCCGATCAATTCAGGATGGCTCGAGGAGAACGGAATCCGCACCATGAACGCGCATCTGCAGAGGCATATAGACATCCTGCTGCGCGGCATGATCGGGGAGTGGCGGCTGAACGTCGTCGCTGTTCCTTTCGACACCGCGCTGGCGGGGAAATCGGCGGATTTCATCGCGCAGGCAATCCGGTGATTATTTTGCGCCCATAGTTAAGAGGCGCGATTTAATTTACAGGAGGCTATGCGACATGAAACAGACTGCGGCCGCAGCTGCCGTTCCGGGCAGCGGACGATCGGAGGAGATAGCGGACGGACATGACGGCTGGATCATGCGTCAGATCGAGTCGGGACGTCCGGAACCGGGCATACGCGTGGACAGACGCATGGACACGATCCGCTTTTCGCACAGGATCAGCCGCATAGCGTCGGCCGTCGGCGATTATGGTCTGAAACGCTTCTATCATCGCAGGAGCGACGGATCGATCGCTTTCTTCTACTCCGTGAAAGGCTCGTTCGAGCATGTGACCGTAGAGCAGCTGAAACTGATAGGGGAGCTGCTGTGCGCCAGGTTCTGCGACGACTGTCAGACGACTTTCTTCGAATACGCGCCGATACTGCAGCGCATGCTGGAGGTGAAAGTGAGTTTTCAGCATTCGTCCGTCTATCTCTATTCGGAACTCCGTTTCGGCAGGGAATGGGTTCCGAGCGAAGGCTTCAGGGAGGTTTGAAAATGACGCGGCAGGATCAGATCGAGGTGTTCTACTCCAACAACAAGAGCGGGACATACATACAGTTCCGCTGGCCGGTGAACAGCTGCGCACTGGACGAGCTCGCGACATACGACAGAGCGCTGCAGAAGCAGATAAGGGAGGAATTTCTGCCCGTGATGGAGAAATTCGACATGGACTTCGCAACGGAAAGCTCGTACCTGATCCATGATGACGACGGAAACTACCTTGTCATCTGTCTGAACGGCAAGACTTCCCCGGAACTGGAGCGTTGTCTGTCCGAGGCGGGAATCCGCAGGAGAGACTGCTGATGGAAATCGTCACGGTATCCGTAACGGATCTGCGGGAATGGGAAAACAACGCCCGCATCCACACGAAGCGCAATCTGGAGTCCCTGAAGCGGAGTCTGAAGAAGTACGGTCAGACCAAGCCGCTTCTGGTGCAGAAGTCCACCATGCGCATCATAGCGGGAAACGGGACATATCAGGCGATCCTCGCACTGGGCTGGGAGACCGCGGCGTGCCGTCTGCTGGATCTGAACGACGCGGACTCCGAAGCGCTGATGATAGCCGACAACCGCATAGGGGATCTGTCGAGCTGGGACGAGAAGAACCTCCTCGACGCACTGCAGAACATCAGGGACGAAGGCAATCTCGAACTCGTCGGCTACGACGACGTCGAGCTGGAGAAGATGCTCGCGTTCAAGGCGGGGAACATGTTCGACGCTCTGGACGGGAGGAGAGCGGACGTCCGTACGGCGCCGGCGCCGGACGCGTCGCGGACAGATGACGGTTCAGAAGCGGCCGGCCCGACGGGCTCCGATCCGTCGTACGAGGATCAGATCAATTTCTCGGTCTACGGATTCATCTTCTCGCTGACGGATCCGGCGGAAATCGAGGAGATCCGCCGTCTGATCGACATGTTGAAAGACTCGGATGAATCCGTCCGCGCCGGGGTCAGCCGGGAAGTGTTCCGCAGCATGCGGGACATCCTGTCTGATGCGCTCGGACAATGAACTCCGCTCATACGGACAATCAGGAAAGGATCGTCGGCAGATGAAAGACATACACAACCGCATCTACCTCAACCGCATGGACGTTCCGGCACGGAACGACGGAGAGACCGAAGAGCATTTCGAACAGCGCATGGAAAGTTACCGGAGAGATGATCTGCGCGTCCCGGTAGCCGGGCGCGGGAAACCGAACTTCGGCTTCGACCGTTACTACAATCCGGGCGTCGGCGTCAGCAACATCTCAGACTCCGTGCCGCGCAGCCGCATGGAGTACGGACGCGAAACCGGCGAAGTCTTCTACACCGGACACGCCGGCGGAGCGTTCTCCCTGGTATAAAGCAGTTGAACCGCGCACTCCCCTCCCCGTCCGCTCCCGGAGACGGAAAAATCCGGGAGTTTTTCTTCAGCGTTCATATACCTGCGTGGCGTCACTTTCAAACGGATGCCGTAACAGGGAGCTGACAGCATGAACATCAGAGAAATCGAGGAGGCGATCCGGCATCATAACCGCCTGTACTGGGAAGAACACGCTCCCGTCATCTCAGACGCCGAGTACGATCGGCTGGTGGAACAGCTGCGCTCGCTGGATCCGTCCAATCCGCTGCTCGTCCGCGTCGAAGCTCCGAAGATATCGGGCGGGAAAGTCATCCATCGGGAACCCATGCTGTCTCTCGATAAAATCTATCGGACGGACGGACTGTTCCGGTGGGTGCGCGCAAGGCTCGCTCTCACTCGGAGAAGTTTCTGGTGCAGCCGAAGTACGACGGCATATCGGCGGAATACGAAGGCGGCGTCCTCGCCTCCAGAGGCGACGGATACGTGGGCGGCAATCTCACTTCCAGACTCCCGCTGATCGAGTTCGTCACCGAAAAGCGGGACTTCGGATTCCTGCTGGGAGAGCTGGTCGTTCCGAACCGGTGGTTCGAAACCAGATTTCCGCGATACCGCACGAAATCAGGATCGCCTTTCAAGAATCCGCGAAACACCGTGGCGGGCGTCATGGGCTGCGACGACGTCGACTTCTATCTGTCGCAGGGCGTCAGAATCCAGCTGGTGGATTACGACAGATACTCGTGGATCGTCACGGCGGCGGATTTCGAGGAATCGTGGCCGGAGCTCGTACGTCAGATACGTCGGCTGGATTATCCGATGGACGGCATCGTCGTCAAGCTGGCGGACACGGATTACGCCAAATCGCTCGGAGCCACGGAACATCACCCGCGCGGCCAGATCGCGTTCAAGTTCTCCAATCAGACCCGTGTCTCCGAAATAACGAACATCGAAATCACGCAGGGCAAGGAGGTTCTGTCGGCCGTGGCGGTGGTGAAGCCGATCGACTTCGACGGAGTCACGGTCCGGCGCGTGAAAATCCCCGTGACCAGGCCGGCCGACCGGGATCTGCCCTGTCTGATCGACGGAGGCATCGCCATCGGCGACACGATCGAAATCGAACGTTCCGGAGACGTCGTTCCCAACGTGGTCAGCGTCGTTCGCGGGGATTCCCGCAGGCTCCTGCGGCTGGAGAAGTGCCCGTTCTGCGGGGCTGAACTTGAAATACGACCGACCTCAGTGCGCTGCGTCAACGCCGACTGTTTCGAAAAACGGCTGAACCGGCTGCTGTTCTCTCTGGAGACGCTCGGTTTTCTCGGCGTAGGGAAATCGATTCTGTCATCCATCATGAAGCAGGGCGGAGTCAGGGACATAGTCGATTTCTTCTCGCTCACGCCGGAAAAACTCGAAGAGATCGGAATCACTCCGGGCATAGCGCGCAACATCATCGGCGAAATCACGCGTCTGAGGAAGAATACGCGCACTTCGGTGTTGACCGCGCTGAATGTGCCGTCGCTGGGCGTAGCCGCGTCGAAACTCCTGCTGGAGCGTTTCTCCATGGAGGAGATCCTGACGGGACTGACCAGTGACAGGCTGACGGCGATCAGAGGCATCGGCGAGATCACGGCGAGGGAGATCGTCGACGGCATCGCGTCCGACAGGGCGCGGCTGCTGAAAACAGTTTCGCTGTTCGAGTTCGAGGACGACGGAGGAACGCCGCCGTCGCGCGGCGCGGTCTGCTTCACGGGGAAAGTCAGCAGAACACGCCCGGAAATGGAGGCTGTCGCCCGCGCAAAGGGCTTCATCCCCGTCGACGGCGTGTCGAGGAATCTCTCCATTCTGGTAGTCGGCGAAAATGCCGGCTCCAAACTGGCCAGGGCGGAAAGGCTCGGCGTCAGGATCGTCGACGAAGAAGAATTCATGCGTCTCTGAGCCGGCGCCCGCATGATTGGAACGGACACGGATCGGATTGCGGCGTCAGAGGACGTTCCCGCAATCCGATCCGTCAGAAATTCCGCCGGGAACCCGGAGCTACTCGGCCTGCCCGGGAGCCGGTTCGGAAGCGCCGGAATCCGCCTCCCCCGTCTCGGCGTTCTTCCCGATCTGGGACAGCACCTCCTTCGAGGTTCCGATGAAAGCCTTCGTGCTCAGCGACAGTTCCTTCGCGATTTCAAAGGCCGTTTCGATGTCTTTCGCCTCCAGAGCCTTCACCAGCTGCTCCGTCTTTTCGTCGATGGCGGCCAGCTGCGCATGCAGATCGCCGGCTTTCTGCTCAGATACGATGCCGAACGTCACCCCGAACGAGAGGACGGCGCCGACGACTGCGGAGACGATAGATCTGATCCACTTCTTCAATCTGTCCTTATCCATGAGTCGGATCCTTTCTGAATTGAGATCCGCCGTACATCGGCGGAATCCTTCTGAAAATATCGAAAAAATAAAGCGAAATTTATTTCCGCTTCATAAATACGATGACAAAGGAGTAATGAAAGGCGATAATGAACAGTATGTATGAAACGGACCTGCCGCGTCCGGCGAACGCCGCATCCGGGACCGTCTACGCCGACGGTTCCGTGTTCGACGTGCTTTCGCTTGACAGAAAGGTCGTGCACTGGGAGGACTATCTCCGCATGCCGACTCCGGTCGAACGGATCCGGAACAGCGACGGGAAATCCTGCATGTTCAAACGGGAGGATCGCTTCGCCCCGCTCGGTTTCCACGGCATCAACGGCTCGAAGCTGCGCCAGGCGATCTATCTGTTCTCCACCGCCGCCGCAGGAAAATCCCGCGTGATCAACGGGACATCGGTGAAATCTCCGCAGATACCGATGGCGGCGGCGTGCGCCAGACACTTCGGCAAATCGATCACCTGCGTGCTGGGCGCGACAAGACCGGAGACCGCGTTCAGGCACGCAATGGTCGACATGGCCGGACGCTTCGGCTGCGGCTTCGAGTACATCAACATCGGATACAACCACAATCTTCAGCTGAGATGTCAGGAGATCAGAGATCGCGATCCCGAAAACACTTTCTACCTGGAGTACGGCATCACGCTGAACCATGCCTTGCACCCGGCGGAGGACGTCTACAAATTCCACAGCATCGGCGCGGAACAGGTCAGAAACCTCCCCGAAGAGGCGGAGGATCTGATAATTCCGGCGGGAAGCTGCAACTCCGCGACCAGCGTGCTGCTCGGACTCATGCTCTACGGCTGGAAGAATCTGAAGCGCATCCACCTTGTCGGAACAGGTCCTTCCAAAATCAGATATCTGACCGAACGTCTGGAGTGCATGGGATGGTACGCCGGGCTGGACTACGAGCTGTTCGACGGGCTGCCGTACTCTTTTCCGACGCCGCAGGGGAAGCCGCCGCTGCGGACGTTCTTCTACGATCTGCACGGCGACGGCTGGGTCGCCTATCATGACGAAATGCCTTTCACGTTCGGAGACGTCGACCTGCATCCGACCTACGAGGGGAAAGTGATGACATACATCTACGAGAAGATGCCGGAACTGATCAGAGACACCACGCTGTTCTGGATCGTGGGCAACAGACCACTCATGGAGGCGATGCAGAAACATGTCATATGATCTGAGAAGACGATGCGCCATCGACGGCGAGGAAGAGATCGCCGATCTGAAGCCAGGCATGGACTTCAGGGAGCCTCGCTATCGGCGGGAAGTATGGCTGCGCTTCTACGAGTTCCACCTGACATACGGAATACATCCCGGGCTGGTGTATCTGTTCTTCCCCTATCTGTCCGAGAAGTACCGCTGGGATACGGAGCAGAAGCTCTGGTTCGCCTACATCAACGGCTGCACGCAGAATCCCTGCACGACCATGGCGGTGTTCGAGGAGTTCCCCGAACTGAGGAGCCTGCGGCTCGATCAGATGGAGAAGTGGCACCGGGAGAACTGGCGCAGACTGGATTACGACATCGACCGCCGTTACCAGAAAGGACATCTGGTCGAGATGGTCGGCGACTATCTGCGCCATCTGGACGGACGCACGCAGGAGGAGTTCTTCAACGGCTTTCTGGGAGACGGAGATCCGCGCAGACAGTTCGCGCGGACATGGGATTACGTATACAACAGATTCTACATGTTCGGCAGGCTCTCCACGTTCTCCTACCTGGAATACCTGAAGATCATGGGAATCCCGCTCGAGTTCACCACATTCTTCATGGAGGATCTGTCGGGAAGCAGATCGCACCGCAACGGCATCCTGAAAGTATGCGGACGTGACGATCTCGACTGGCATCACGGCGAAAACGGCGTCATGACGCACACTCCGGACATCGTGGCGTTCGCCGACAGAGAGGCGCTGACGCTTCTGGAAGAGGCGAGACGGCGTTTCCGGAACAGGGCGTTCAGCCGTTCGGTCGGCATCGAGACGATGGAATCCACGCTGTGCTGCTACAAGTCATGGTTCCGGAAGAACCGCCGCTATCCGAACGTGTACACCGACATGTCCTTCAACCGCATCAGGAAAGCTGAGGCGATGTGGGACGGCAGAAAGGATTTCGGCGTGTTCTGGGAGGCGCGGGCGCGGAGCCTGCCCGAGGAGCTTCTGCTGGAAAGGAACCCGGACGATCCGGGTCTGACGCCGTACAAGCAGAACTGGTTCAGAGAAACAGGGGAAGTCATAATGATGGATCATTTCGATCCCGTGTTCACAAACCACTGGAATCAGCGCGGAAAGCGGGAATACCGCGTACAGAGTCTGTTCTGATCGGGAATGATCGGCATGGAAAGGCAGGAACTGGATTTATTCAGACGGCGGCAGTCGAATCACGCGCTGTACATCATGGGGAAGTTCGTCCTTCCCGTCTACGCCGAGGGAACACAGGGATCCGCCAGATCATGGTGGTACGACTGGGCTCTCGCCGATCCCCGGGGCGCCGGAACACATGTCGTCAGCGCATGGAACGTGCTGAACGCGCTGCGGGAGGCGGCGCCCGACGTCGGTTCATGTCAGGAATTCTTCGGCGGCTGCGGAGTGCAGGCGGTCTTCATCGAACGGCTGTTCTCCATTAAGGAACATCGCATCGGCGAGTATTCAGAACAGGCTTTCACGCATCTGTCCCGTCTGTTCCGGGACAGGCCGCACGTCACGGTGACACGGCAGGATTCCTACCGTTCGGAGGTGTTCCCGTGCGATCTGATCGTGGCGGACTTCGGGGACTGCACGCTGTTCCGTCTGCAGGACGGCGACAGACGCTGGGAACTGCTGAAAAGATGCTTCTCGGCGGCGCCGATGGCGCTTGTGATGACCGACGTCGCTCATCACTACTTCCATCTGCACAGAGCGCGTTATGAAGCGGTGGCCGGCAGACCGCTCCCGCATTACGAGGATTATCTGCGCGCCGTCGCCGAAAGGGTGAAGACGCGCTTCGGCTACGATCTGGCCGAGTGCCGGTACAGCGCGTTTTCGGCGGTGTTCGGCTTCGTCCGGAACCGACGCGCCCGGGGAAGAATCATCCGCACCCCGAACGGCCGGGACGGACTCGCGATATTATGGTGAACGGCATGGACATACGGAGAAAAGACCGATCGGAGGAAAAAGCGAGATGATCTCTCCCAAGAACATGAAAATCATCCGTATCGAAATCACCAACGCCTGTCCGCACAGCTGTTCCAACTGCATGCGGTTCTGCGGATGGCACGAAAAGCCGTTCTTCATGAGTTCGAGGACTTTCTGGAAAGCGGTGAAGTCGCTGAAAGATTTCCCGGGCATGATCGCCATCGCGGGCGGCGAACCGGCGCTCCATCCGCGTTTCGCGGAATTCGCCGAATTTCTCAGGAGAAACTTTCCGGACGAGCGCGCGCCGAAGAAGCTGATCGTCCCAGAGGACGACATGCACGGCTTCAGAAAGACGTATCTCAACGACAGGCGGGCGAAACTAGGACTGTTCTCCACGTTCGGTCCCGGCTGCCGGAAACACTTCACCGTCATCGGCGAAGTCTTCCGCTACCGGAGTCCGGACTGCAGTGCGGGATCCGCCATGCGTCAGCCCCTGCTGCTTCCGCGCGGAGAATTCGGCATCCCCGATGACGAGTGGCGGAAGCTGCGCGACGGATGCCGCATACAGACGCAGGGGAGCGCGTCAGTAACGCCCAGAGGCGCGTTCTTCTGCGAAGTCGCCGCCGCGCTGGACACGCTGTTCGACGGCCCGGGCGGCTGGCCCGTGGAACCGGGATGGTGGCTGCGGCGTCCGCAGGAGTTCGGCGATCAGCTGCAGTGGTGCGAATACTGCGGCGCATGTCTTCCCGCACCGGAAAGACGGACCGAGGACGGAATCGACATCGTCTCGCCGGCCATGGCCGAAAGACTTTCCACGCGCGATGCTCCCAAGGCGAGAGAGCGCCGCTACGAGATATTCACACGGGAAGACTACGAACGGAACCGCATCTCCGCCGATGCGGAAATCAGAACTCATACCGACGAAGAAGATGCGCCGACCGTGCCGGATGCAGTCTCGCCGACGCCTCAGAACATCGTCGTATGCGCGGCGGACGACGGACTCGGCATCATTCCCGCAGGCGTCCCCGCATGGAAACGCATCACGATGGACGACGCGGCGGCCGGCAGGTTCGACGAATGGCTGCTGTACTTCCACGACAGGCCGCCGCTTGAACAGAATTTCGGAACCATCCTGTCCGCACGGGTGTACAATCCGAGAATTCTCTACCACGGCGACGGCTGGGTCTTCATCCACAGAGAGCTTCACGCGCTCTCCGGATTCGGCGCGGCGCTGAATCCGTCCGAATATGCTCCGTCGCGTCTCTGCCATGTCGGCAGATTCAGGGCGCCCGACGAGAATCTGAACTTCTCCATCCTGATACCGACATACAACGTCGCGTCGACGCTGGAAAAATCTCTCGAATGCGTGCTGAATCAGGATTACGGCAACTTCCATGTGTTCATCGTGGACGACTGTTCGACCGACGGCACATGGGATCTGATCGGGAAACTCCGGGAAGCCCATCCGGAGAAGATCAGACGCGTCGCGCGTCACGCGGAGAACCAGTCGGCGGCGTGCACGCGGATGGATCTTATAGACATGGCCGACGGCGACTACGCGATATGGGTCGACGCCGACGACGAGATCAGCACCAACTTCTGCAGCTGCGCGGCCTACATGCTGCGCAGCTACCCTGCGGACATACTGGATTTCCCGTTCCGCACCAGAAACGTCGGCAGCATCAGAAACTACGGATTCCGCGACGAGGAATTCCAATTCCTGCGCGGACGGGACGTCTATGACTTCTTCTGTCTGCGCAAGAAGAATCCCTACTGTCTCTGGTCGAAAGCCATCAGGACCGATCTGCTGAAGCGATCGAAAATCGAACGCACCCGCATCGATCTGGTGGACGACATGGCCATAGTCTTTCCGCTGTACTGGAACGCGCGATCGTATATCAGCCTGAATACCGAGAGAATGTACACGTACAACTTCGGCAGCGGCTCCTGGGGCTGCGAAAGGCTCACGCTGGAGAAATTCAGGCGGAACTGTCTCGGCGTACGCAGAGCATACGATCTGAACTATCGGTTCCTGCTGGAGCACTCGCCGGAGAAGAAGTACTTCGACGCCGTATGCGGACGCGGACGCATCATGCCGATGTACGCGGACATAAGCCGCCTGAAACCGGAGGAGCGGTTCGAAGCCGCCGCTTTCTTCAAGGAGCTTTTCCCCGATGAATCTCTGTAGAAAAACCGCACCGGCCAGTTCCGGCGCGGAGGAAAACCATATGGAGGCATGCCGGTCTGAACGATGAAGATTGTGACAATGAAGCTCGCGGAACTGAAGCCGGATCCATGCAACCTGCGCAGGCATGGTGCCGAAAACATCGCGATGATCAAGAAATCGCTGACCGAGTACGGACAGTACAAGCCGCTGATCGTCGACGCGGAGACGCATACGGTGAAAATAGGCAACGGACGCCTGGAGGCTATGCGGGAGCTCGGATGGACGGAATGCCGATGCATAGAAATCGATTTCGCCGGGCATCCCGGCATGGAGGTGCTCGACAACCGGCTGAACGAGCTTTCCTCGTGGGACGATCCGGAAATCGACGCATGGCTGCTGAACGACAGAGGCGTCGACTGGTGGGGCGTGGATCTGAAGAAATCCGCGGAACTGCTGAAAGCGGAGAAGAGGAGCCCGCATCCTCAGAGAACGGCGCCGCGTCCCGCCGCCCCGCCTCCCCCGTCATGTCCGTGCTGCGGAAAGCCGCTGAAGAAGATGAGGGACGTCCTGCTATGAACGTGAGGAGAGTCCGCGTCGACGCTCTGACCGTGCCGGAATACTGCCGCCGCGTGCATTCCCGGGAGCAGATCGGACGCTTCGTGAAGAGCTTCCGGCGGCACGGACAGTATCAGCCGCTCATCACGTCCGGAAACGAGATACTGTGCGGAGTGCTGGCGTATCTCGCGTTCAGACAGATGGGGAAGAAGACATGCTTCGTGAACGATCTCGGTCCCCTGCCCCTGGAACGGAGAAAGGAGATCCGCTATCTGGACAATCAGATTTTCGACATCGAGGACTGGGAATCCGAATCCCTGAAGCGGTTTCTGATGTCCACCAGTCTGGAGGAGCTGGATCGTCTGGGTTTCTCCCCGGACGAGACGGAGCTGTATGTGAATCTGGAACCGGAGACGGCGAAACCGATCCCGGCGGCGTGGAACGGGCGCTGGATCTGCGAGTCCTGCGGGTGGACGGGAGTCATGGAGGAAAAATGAACTTTCTGGAACTGGTCGCGTCGGGGAAGGAGCCGCCGGAGGCGTTTCAAAGCTACTGGATGCGGTATGAAATCGATCCGGAGGGCAGATCCGCCCCGGAATATTTCGGCGTCACCGAACAGGAGCTGCGGGACGTGCGCGGCGGCGCGCGTTCCTTCAGATTCATAGCGCTGCGATACCTGAAGCGCAGGCATCTGCTCACGAAAGTTCTTCCGGGAACCTATGTGCAGTTCATAACGGAGCATGAATCCGCCGGGCCGTGTCTGGAATACGGCTGGGTGGACAGGTTCATCGGGGAGAAAGGCGTCGCCGTCATCCAGTGCGACGACTGCTATTTCGGGAACCGCTCGGTGGAAATCGGGATCGAGGACGTGCTGAGAATCCTCCCCTCGAAGGAACGTCCGAACGTCTTCTACAAGTCGATGCTCTGCGGCGAATGCCGGGACTGTTCCCGGCATTCCGGGGAATTCGTCAGCAGCTGTCCGTTCTACGGGCTGTTCAAGGACATGAAGCGCAACCGTCAGAACACCAGGAAAGTGATCAGGGAGCACATTGAAAATGAAAAAGCTGCCGTCACGTCTCGAGGAGCTGAAGAGAGAGCTGGCTCCACGGATGCAGAGCAGGATGATATTCCTGCTGAATCCTAAGGACACGAAACCGCTGGAGGCGATCGTGGCATGGACGGTGGTCCCCAGAGCGGACGTGGACGACATCCGCGTGGCCGACGACGCCTCCATGTCCGACCTGTGGGACGCGGCGCCGCCGGACGTGGTGTCGTACTCGACGGCGCTGGGCTGCAGCCTGAGGCAGGCGCAGCAGCGGCTTTCGCAGCTGCAGCAGCTGGACATCGTCTATCCCGACGGCAGCGTAGCCGACAGCGCGATGACGCTGATCAAGATTTACATCAACAATCAGATTTACAAGATCAACGCGGAGACGGAAAAACTGAGAAAATGAGCACGTTTGAAACGCTGGAGAAGGAATTCCGCGCGCTCGAAGACGCCTTTCTGCTCATCAGAGCCGAACGGCAGGCGAGAGAAGCGGACATGCAGCTCCTGAAGAACGAACGCGAATCAATCCTGCACGACATCGAAGTCAGCTCCAGAGCCATCGAATTCGTCGAACAGGTGGCCACCGAGGAACGGCGCAGCATCAAGCGCAGGGTCGAGGAACTGATCACCTCCTGTCTGCACGAGGTCTTCGACGACACGTATTCCGTCGAATTCGAATACGGCATGAAACGCGCCCGGACGTCCGTGGAGGTGTACGCGGTGAGGAAATGCGAGGACGGCCTCGTCGTCAGAAGAGAAATCGACGGCATCGGAGGCGGTCTCGCCGACGCGATCTCGCTGCCGCTGAAGCTGATCGTGCTGCTGAACGACGCCGGGCTGGACAGAAATCTCATCATCGACGAACCGGGGAAGCACCTGTCGATCAATCATGTGCCCAGATTCGCGCGTTTTCTCAAAACCGTTTCGGAACGGCTCGGAGTGCAGATCATCATGCTGAGCCACCACACATGCATGGATCAGTACGCAGATTCCGTCAACGAAGTGTCTCTAGACAGTTCGAAAAGCCATGTGGAGAGACTCAGATGAAAGGCGCCGCGTCATGATAAGGAAAGTGATACTTAAGAATTTCGAGTCCCACGAGAATTCCGAAATCGAATTCACCGGCGGATTCAATCTCATAGTCGGACAGTCGAATCAGGGGAAATCGTCCATCGTCCGCGCAATCGCGCTGGCGGTGGCGAACCGCTTCACGAAAGAGTCCGTGCGGACCGGGGCGGAATTCTGCACGGTGCGCATCGAGACGGACAGGGGCTTCGTGCAGGTCGAAAGAGGAGAGAAAGTCAACCGCTGGCTCGTAGGCGACGGGAAGGACGTCAGGGAATACCGGAACATCGGCGCCGCCGTTCCCCCGGAGGCGTCCGCGGTTCTCGGTATGTCGGAACGCGTCCGGGGTGAAATCAGAGAGCTGCCCAACATCATGTTCCAGCTGGAGAAGCATTACATGCTGTCCGAGATAGACGGCAGGAAGACTACCTCCAACATGATAGCGCGGATGATGGACGACGCCATCGGCATCGGCGGCATGGAGGAGCTGATCAGGGACATGGCGGCCGATTTCGCGGCGAGGAAAAAGGAGCTGGGCGCAAAGAACATTCAGATTTCGGAGATGCGCGGCAGGATTCTGGACATCGCGATCTTCGAGGGCTACCGGAACGCGGTGGAGGACATCAGAAAAGACCTGAAAGAAGCCGAATCGCTGCGGAGGATGCTGGCGGATGCCGACGGCATCCATGAGTCGGTGCTGCGCAACCGCAGCCGTTCGGAGCGCATGACGGAAGCTCTGGAAGTCTCGGAAGGCCTGGATGAGCTGTCGGCGGCGGCGAGCGCAGGAACAAGGAAGCTGCGGCTGCTGACGGACGCCCTCCGGAACCGTCGCAGACACGCGTCGGTCCTGTCCCTGCTCGAAGCTTCCGAGGGCCTCGACGCTCTGACGGCGAAGATCTCCCGGGAGCGGTCATGCCTGGCTCTGCTGACGGGACGCCGGCGGAACGCGCGCGCACTGTCCGGAATCGGGAGACGTCTCGCGGCCGGGATCGCGGAGCTGGACGACGACGCCGCACGGTGCGGCGGGAAAGTCCGGGACATCGCCGCCGCGGAACGGATGCTCCTCGACGCAAGAGAGCAGTACCGAAAAATCCGTAAAATTTCCAGACGGCTCATAGATACGAAAAGGGAGCTTAGTGCCTCGGGCGGCAGACTTGAGGATCTCAAACGGCGGCTCGGAAACTGTCCGCTGTGCGGCAGCAGATTATGAAGCAGTATCAGGGCAAAAGAATCAAGATCGTATCCATCTCGGGTGAGACCGTGGTCGGGATCTGCCACGGCTCCACGGATGAAATCGTGAAAGTCCTGCCGGACGGCGAGCGGGACGTAAAAGCCGTCTTTCTCAGAAACATCTTCTACTACAGCGTGGAAGGCGAAGGACTCGGAGACGGCATGTCGGGAATAAAGCTGTATGTCTGCAAGAACGACGAGCTGGGCTGTCCCGGCAGACGCAGGCTGTCCGCTCATGAGCAGACCGTCGCCGATCTCGGCTGCGAGGCCGTGCCGCGGAAGCCGAAATGTGATTTCGGCTGCGTGGGCTGCATTGAAGTGATCCCGTCGCGTGCGCTGCGGGTTCTGCTAGAGGGAATGACGAAGATTGAAAAAATTGGAGCAGGAAAAGATGTCAGACGATCCGGTTAAGGAATTCGAGGCTCTCCAGAGCGAAATCGAGGAACTGAAAGTCAAGCGCCTGTCCGATCTGCGAGAGAAGGAGCGTCTGGAAAAGGAGTTCGAGGATCTGAAGAAACAGATCCGGGAGGCCTTCGGCACGGACATAGAAGACTTCGAACAGGCCATAGAGAATCTGAAAGCCGAACTCGCGCGAGACATGGAGCAGCTTAAGACGAAGATCGCGGCGTGCAGAGCGCAGATGGCGGAGAAATGATGAAGGCCTATCTAGGACTTGATCTGTCCTTTTCCGGAACGGGATTCTTTCTGCTGCGCGAGGACGGAAGCAGCAGACACATGGAAATAAAGACGGCTCCGAAGGATTTCACCTGCCTGGTCAAGAGAACGCGGTTCATAGCCGACAGAGTTCTAGACGGCATAGGCGGCGAATGGATCGAACTTGTCCTGCTGGAGGACTGCTACATCGGCGGCAGATCCTACGCAGGAACGGGCATAATGCTCGCCGCGCTCGGGACGATCGTGAGAGATCGTCTGCTCTGCGGCGGCTACTCGTACATCAACGCGACACCAGCACAGATAAAGAAGTTCGAGACCGGCAGCGGCAGCGCCGGCAAGGAGCTGATGCTGAAGAGCGTCTTCAAGAATCATGATGTGGACGTATCCTCGAACAACGTGGCGGACGCCTGCGCTATGGCGTACTTCTGCCGCGCATACTGCAGATGGCTGAACGGCGGCCGGGACTTTCACAAGTATCAGATCGAGGTTTTCAGAAACATGAAAACCCGCATAGAAGATCCATACCAAACCAGGGAGAAAGCGAAATGATCGTAGAAAAAGGCAAGCTGAAATCCGCATTGACGAAGATCTCCGTCTTTGTCGACAGGGATGTGAACGGAGTGGGTTCCAAGATTCTGTTCTCCAGCAGAAACGGCACGGTCAGCATCACCGCGTGCGACGGCGCCAACGTGGGAGTATTCTCTTTCCCCGTGGCCGAACGGAACGACGTCGAGTTCGTCACCGAATACAAAGCCCTCGCCTCCGCAGCGGCTCTGCGCGGCGACGTCCAGATGGAGTACAGGGATCATGTCCTGACGGTCGTACAGGGCGACACCACGATGGTATTTCCGGCGATGGAACGCGACACGTACGCCTTCGAAGAGAAAGCCGTTGAAGGCGGCGCGGATCTCTCCATCAATTCCTCTCTGCTGAAAAGCCTGATCGGAAAGGTGTCGTACGCACGCAGGGAGAAGGATTCAAGAGCCTTCGTCACCGGAGTGCATGTGAAACTGGAGCACGGCAGACTCATGTCGGAATCGACGGACGCGCTCCGCATGCTGCGCGACCATGTCAAGGTCGACGCCGACGAAAATCTGGAGTTCTCCGGAGTGCTCGGCTCAAAATGCATCCGTGCGATTGAAACCATGGACGACGACAGGGAGATCGTCTTTTCGATGAACGACAGCGCCGTCGGGTTCCGTTCCGACGACATGCGCGTCTTCATGCCCAAGCTGAACTGCATCTATCCCGACGCATCCAGATTCTTCCAGGTGAACGCCAGAGCCAGTTTCGTGCTCAACAAGGCGAAAGTGCTTGAATCCATGGAGATCCTCGCCCTGTCAGAGAACAAGGCGCTCAAATGCAGGAAGCATGACAGCAAAATCGTCTTTTCCATGGAGGACGGCATTTCCGACGTCAAGGACAAGGTCGAAATGGAGTCAAGCCAGGGAGAGAGCTTCGAGTTCTGCATGGACTTCGAGCATTTCAGAGACATATTCCGCAACCTCAGGGACGGCAGCAGCAACGTGACGTTCTACTGGCAGGATCCGACCAGTCTGATACTGTTCAAGGACGAGGAGAATTTCGAAGGGGTCGTCATGCCCCTGCGCAAGTGAGACGGCCGTCTCGCGCGGAATCTCCTGCCGCTGATTATTTTCCTCCGATATTTAAAAGAGGCGGTCGGCGGCAGGAGGTTCTTTTCATGCTGGAAGATTTTCTTGAAATATTCAAACATTCGTTCCACAAACTCACGTTGGTCGGCGTCAGGCTGCTCGGGAAGCGGAACTCCGGGAAAGGACGCGGCTTCTACCGTTTCATCGGCAAGTTCGAGTTCGAGCCGCCCGCGCATACTTTCGAACTCGAACTGGAAGAGAACAAGCCGTACATCATCCCGGCGTTCCAGCGCATCAATCCGGAATCCAGCAACTGCTTCAGACGGCAGTTCACAAAGAAATTCCTGTCCGAAGACGGACGGACGCTGAAGAAAGTCGACTTCAAATACGTCTTCGACGTCGTGCCTGCTAACGTCATCGATTTCACCATAGACGAATCCCGGAAGAAAATGTATCTCTACGTTCTCGGATACGGCGTATTCTGATTTTCACCGTCGTCGCCTCCCCTGCATCCGCATGACCCGCCGAACGCGGCATTCCGCCGTGACGGGAATTTTTGCCGATTTTTCGCGGACGCTTCATATAGGACATGGGAGACAGCTCCATTTGAAGCTGGAATTGCAGTCACTCTTCCGTACCATTGATGACAACATCAAGCTATGAAACAGACGATCATCCAGATCACATCCGGCCAGGGACCGGTGGAATGCAGAAAACTGGTTCCGCTGCTGGCGGATATTCTGCAGAAAGACGCGCTGGCGCACCGTCTGCGGTGCACATGGCTTTCCGACGAACGGAAGGAACTCATGCCGTCGGTGAAACTGTCTCTTGAAGGAGACGACATCGCCTCGTTCCGGGAATCGTGGGAGGGCACTGTTCAGTGGATCTGGAAAAGCGCTCTGCGTCCCGACATTCTGCGGAAGAACTGGTTCGCAGGGGTTTCCTTCTTTTCATTCGACATGGAGTCCGAAGATCTGATCAGAAAATCCGATCTTAAGATCGAGACGTTCCGCTCCTCCGGTCGCGGCGGTCAACATGTGAACACGACAGACAGCGCGGTCAGAATGACCCACATCCCCAGCGGAATCACCGTATCTTCCTCGGACGAAAGATCCCAGTTCCTCAATCGCAGGATAGCGATGCTCAGGCTGTATGAAAAACTCAGAATATTGAAAGACGAGGCTTCAGCCAGAGCCGACAGGGAGACATGGAAGGAGCACTACCGTCTGGAACTCGGGAATCCCGTCCGGATCTTTGAGGGGCTGCCCCTGAAGGAGAAGTGAAGCATGGATTTTGTGGCGGAAAGAATAGCGATCAATCTGAAGTACAGCGGAGTCACCGTCAGCGAAGACGACATCCGGTTCGACTTCGAAAAGGACTCAGACAACGACATCATCAGACTGGCAGGTTACCGCCTGCACGGAACCTCTCTGGGAAACAACATATACTGGTTCGGATACGAATTTGAGAAAACAGCTTCTTTCAGGCAGCGGACCGACTTCATCAATTACATCAAGGGGACTGGAGACAGAAAAATCTCCGACGCCGTGCTGAGGAAGTTCATCGAAGTCCCGATGGCAGCTCTGAGCGCCAAAATAAACACGTACCGCATCGACACTTTCGTCTATCCGGCGTCAGGGAGAAGTCAGCTGGTCAGCAAAATGCTCCGGATTATAGTCGAATTTCTTCCTAATGACGTCGACTATTGCTCGTTTGAGCTGGTCAAAAAGACACCTGTCGACATAAAATTCAATTGGAAGAAATTCGAAGCTGCATTTGGAGAAAATCCGAACTATCTCCAGATGGCGAAGCACGTGAAGGAGAATATTCTCCCGGCAATCCGGGAACTGGACTACTTTTCACTTGCCAACAGCGTGAAGCCGAAATATCGGCCGTACATCACAAATTATCTGGGATTCCCGGACGTATCGGCACTGGAGGAGTTCGCCGGATTGAAAGGGAGAAACATCCTGCTGGTTGACGACATCAACACCTCCGGTTCCACCATAAGGGAAATTCTGCGCATTCTGAATATCGTCAACAGTCAATGCAATATCTTCATCTACACGCTTCTCGGCAGAAAAAACTGAATTTTTTCCGCTTTCGGCTTTTATTCCCGCGAATCGGCAAGTAAATTATATACAGGGTTTCAGCCCGGGCTGCATGGCAGACAGCTGGCAGGTTATGTCAGTATTATTTGTGACGCCGACCTCCCCGCACGTACATGAACGTAGCGACATGCGAGTCGGCGATGGGATCTTCTGCATGCCTTTACCCTGAGTATCTCGTCGGGTCGGCAATTCCGGCGGAAATAAAACCATTTCTACGCAGGACACAACTGTCGCAACGCCCGCAAGCGCGACCATTTTGATCCGGATTATAACAGCTTGTCGTCATGGCGTAATCCACTCCGAGAGCCACGCCAGTCCGAATAATCTGCGCCTTACTCCAATGTTGAAGAGGCGCATGAATTCGATAAGACCATCTTTCGTCTACTGCCTTCGTAGCAAGCCTTGCCGCTTCGGAAAAGGCGCGGATGAAAGCGGGTCGACAGTCCGGGTATCCGGAATAATCGACGTTGTTGATTCCTATGAAAATGTCTCTAGCTCCAAGAACCTCAGCCCAAGCGGTTGCGCATGAAAGAAAAATCAGGTTCCGCGCAGGTACGTATGTAACAGGGATTCCTCCGGAAGTACCAGCGTCCGGCACCGTCATTGTCTCATCCGTCAACGCGGATCCTCCCCAGGAACGAAGATCGATTCGCATTGTCAGGTGTCTGGCACCCGCTGCGGCTGCAACTGCAGATGCTGATGAGAGTTCACACCGATGGCGTTGCCCGTAATCAAAACTCAAAGCGTATAGCTCAAATCCATCCTGCTTTGCCAATGCCAAAACAGTCGCCGAATCCAATCCACCGCTGACCAGAACAACTGCCCTATCACTTTTGCTCATACATCGCCTTAAGATTATACTCCCTGTCGATCTGCTCCCCAGATCAACTTATGCAGTTGCAATTGGAAACGTACCGGTAGTCTATCCGAAATAATCCACCCCGCCAGATCATCCCATGCGATTGTCCTCCAGACCGGACCCATGAGAAGGTTCGGGGTTTGTTCCGACAGATGAAAGCGTCGAATAACCTCGCCTGCAAACAAATAGTCCTCTCTGGATCCGATCACGAACTTCACCTCGTCAAGCGGTGTCAGGCAGAGAAAATTACCAGGCAACATCCTGTCTGTCATTCCACTGGATGGCAGTTTGTAATCCACAATCCTATGGACACCGAGGGGAACAGCGGTAATATCCACGGATCCATTAGTCTCCAGAGCGACATCCATACCTGCTGTCAACAAACCAGCCAGCAGCTCATTCACACCCGGTTGTGTTAACGGCTCCCCCCCTGTCACTTCCACAAACGATGAACCTGATGCGATGGCATCTGCAACCAACTCATCCACCGTAACCGACATTCCGCTTTCGGGAACGAGCGATTGCCGCGTATCACAGTACGAACAATCTAAATTACACCCGCTCAGACGAATGAACCAGCACAATCGTCCCGCATGAGTGGACTCTCCCTGCAAACTTAAAAAAGTCTCAGATACACGCAGAACCACCGTCATCATTGTCATCTTCCAGATATGCGGCGCGGCTGCTATCGGATTCACTAACTCTCACAAGTCGCACACGTACGTTACCATCGTTCAATTGCACCGACAGCTTCTTGAAAAGCATTCTCGCGATATTTTCACTGGTGGGATTTATCTCCATGAAATCAGGCAGTTCGTTGAGGCATTTGTGATCATATGCATCAAGAAACGTATTCAGGGTCGCTTTTAGTTTTTTGAAGTCAAAGGCGATACCGATCTCATCCAGTTCTCTTGCACGAAGGACGACGGTAACCCTGTAATTGTGGCCATGCAGATTGCAGCAGGCACCCCCATAGCCGTGCAACTGGTGCGCGGCAGAAATCACGCGGTCAACCTCTAACTCAAACATTAAACCACGCCCCTCTTAATATACAGACAGACCCCGAGTCAACTCCGTCAGACGGCAAACCGAAAGATCAAGCAATTAAGCGTTGCGAACCGCGTCAAGCAGTTTCACCTTGGACTGAACACCGACAAATTGATTGACAATCTCTCCATCTTTCAAGACAAACAGAGCGGGAATATTGTGCACCGCAAATTTTTCAGCAAGTGCCGCAGATTCATCCACGTTCACCTTAAAAACTTGTGCCTCCCCGTCCAATTCGACCGCAACCTGCTCCAGGATCGGCAACAACATCTTGCACGGACCGCACCATGGAGCCCAAAAATCCACCAACGCCAAACCACTGGCAGTCGCCTCCGTGAAACAGTCCTCTCCTATCTCTCTAACATGACTCACGACGCACCTCCTCAGAATCTTGACTACGTTACGGATACGTTACGGATAATTCCGTACAAGGCTTTCAACCCGACCAAACAACTCCCGCAGAACCGGTTTTCATGAAAGTACGAGCCACCACCCGGCGTAGGGAGCAACTCTCGGATAATACATGTTCTCGGTCAAAAATCAAATTGAAATGTGCACTTCCGAAAATCAGCTACGCCGTGAATCAGCAGTGAAGGACAGAGAAGAAGTCGCGATGCTGTAATGACGTTTTGTGCTCCTTAATCGAGCACAAAAAATGCAGGCAGTTGATAAAATTTCGCAAACCGATAGATCTTGACAAAACTGGCTAAGGTGACCACACAGAAAACGACCGCATCAACATGTTCGTGTGAGAACATTCACGCCCCGTTACGCGAGTTCATGGAGCTTCGTCGGCAACTTACACCGGAAGCCGCGCACCAGCGTTCAAGCGACACTCAAAATCGAACACTGCTGTCCGGTAAACTTTCACGTCAGAATATTGACTCTATAAATGGTGGAATTCCTGCGAACCGATCATTTTTTACAGCTTAAAAAAAAACGATGTCGCGATGAGAAGTTGAAAAGCTGATGAGAGATGCTTCTGCATCACATTTCGGAACTCACCTGCCCCAATCGGATGATTTACACCCCTTTGATTCCGATATAGAGCAGTTTCCGACTTTTTCAATCAGTTCCGGGAAAATTACCGGACGGCAGCAAGAATCGAATGAAAGGATAAGGATTACAAAATAGAGGACAACAAACGGACGGCCGCGCCACATCCATACGTCTTTGTCAGTAATGCACGACAAATCAGCGCGTCCGTTCCAACCACCACGAACAGTGATATTGTTTTTTTCGTCCGCCTTCTTGAAACATATTGGAATACGTGTATATTCCGCCCACAGTAATTTTTGTTGGACATGCTTAGTAAACTAGATAAATTCTCCGTCGTGCACCTCAATAGCTGGAACACTATCGGCATCTCAAGGAAAGGCTCGTAAAAATGGCTGAAAACAAGGCAATTTCCAACGATTCACTGGCACTGAACGGCAATACAAAACAGTATTCCGGCAGGAAGCTTCGTATTGCACTTATCGGTTGTGGAGGAATCTGCCAGGCCGCCCACATGCCTGCCTACAAAGATATGCCCGAGGTGGAAATTGTTGCCGCATGCGACATTGTGCCCGAGCGGCTGAAGGACATGGAAGAAAAATGGGGCGTCAAGCGCGGATATTCTGACTGGAAGATCATGCTGGAGGAAGTCAAACCCGATGCCGTCGATATTTGCACGCCGAACGGTGTCCATTGCGCCCCCACAGTCGATGCCGCCAATGCGGGTTGTCATGTCATGGTGGAAAAACCGATGGCGATGAACCCTGCGGAATGCGAACGGATGATTGCCGCCGCCAAGAAAAACAACGTCAAGCTTGCCGTCGGATTTCAGAACCGCTACCATGAATATACACAATTCTTGAAACGCGCTAAAGACGAAGGTCAGTTCGGGAACATTATGTTCGTCAAGGCGCAGGCGCTACGACGGAGAGGAATCCCCAACTGGGGAGTGTTCGGACAAAAGGAGCTTCAGGGCGGCGGTCCGATGATTGATATCGGCGTGCATATCGTTGAGGCATCCCACTATTTCATCGGCTCTCCGCGTCCTGTGGCGGCATCTGGCAACGTCTGGACTTATCTTGGCAACAAGCCGAGCTCTGTCCTTTGCCCTTGGCCCAACTGGGATTACAAGACTTACACCGTCGAAGACCTCGCCATCGGTCAGGTGCGCTTTGAAAACGGCATCATCATGCAGATCGAATCATCTTTCGCAGCGCACATTGAGAAGAACGTCTTCAATTTTACCGTGATTGGCGACAAAGGCGGCGGCACATGGGATCCGCCGTGCATATTCACCGATCGCAGTGGTACGATGGTCGACGTGACCCCAAATTACCTTCCCAAATGCGATTTCTCGACTATGTTCAAGGTCAAACTTCAGAACTGGGTTGATGCCTGCCTGAAGGGGACGGAGCTGACTGCCCCGGGCGAAGCAGGTCTCATGGTTCAGAAAATTCTGGATGCCATCTACCGTTCCGCAGCGAACGGAGGCAAAGAGGTCGAAATCGACTGAAAGTGTTCTCAAAAATCAGCGGCTCCGCGATACGTTCTTGCAACCTGTTCCGCCGGGCTGATGAATCTCACGGGGCTCTCCGTGTCATGGCGGGAGCCGGTTGCAATGGGCGACGGGCTTTGTACGACACCGGTCGGCTGTAATCTTTCTCGAATTAGAGGACTCTTAGAAATGACCAAACGTGACCTTGTAATCAAGATCGCCAGAGAGACTGGGCTTGTTCAAAACGATGTCTCTGTCGTCGTGCAAAAAACGCTGGACTACATCGCAGAAGATCTGATTAAAGGAAACACGAGCGAGTTACGAAATTTCGGCGTGTTTGAGATCAAAGTCAGGAAAAGTCGCAAAGGCAGAAATCCCAACCAGCCTGACCGTGAGGTGATCATCCCGGAGCGCGCCATCGTCAGATTCCGTGCCGGCAAAGGACTCAAGGATGCGGTTGGAAAACTTGACCCGAATCGGTTCAAATGAAATAAGCGCATTACGATTGAAACTGACGTAACCATTCCTCAGTGAATATGTTGTGCATCCATGTGATGTCTCGATCCGATGAGCGTAAACCCGTCGCTCCGGTCGTCGTCGCGAAATATTAAAACAATTACGGACAGCCATGGCAAACTCTCCACCACCGCCGGGAACTGCAGACATTTTCCCTGAAGAATCACGACGCTGGCGGCAACTCGAACAAACCGCCGTCAGGGTCTTCGGGTATTACAACTATGAGGAGCTTCGCACCCCTATATTTGAAAATACCGAGATTTTTCAACGCGGCATCGGCGTTGAAACGGAAGTGGTTCAGAAGGAGATGTACACCTTTCATGACCGCGGCGGCCGCAGTCTCACACTTCGACCGGAGGGTACAGCGGGGATAATGCGCGCCCTTCTCAACACTGACGTGCTCAATGGCACGGAACAGCGTGTCTTCTATTACGGCCCCATGTTTCGCGGTGAACGTCCTGCGGCAGGCCGGAGGAGGCAGTTTCACCAAATCGGCGTGGAGAACGCAGGCCGTGTTTCTCCCGAACTTGATGCGGAATGTATTGCCATGCTTATGCATTTCCTGGATGAAATCGGCGTAACCGGTGCGGAGCTGCGACTCAACACCCGCGGCATTGCCGCCGATCAGGAATCTGCAGCGACGTTGCTGCGTAATTTCTTTTCGTCGCATCTGGATTCACTGTGTCAGGACTGCCGCATCCGTTTCTCGCAAAACATCTGGCGCATATTGGACTGCAAGCAAGATGCCTGCAAACAGATTGCGGCATGCGCCCCCAATTACCATTCCTGCTTCACTCCGGATTCTCTGTCATATTTCGACCGTGTACGACAATCACTGGACATGCTCAATATTCCCTTCCGGATTGATCGTCAACTTGTCCGCGGATTGGATTATTATGTCCATACTGTTTTCGAGGTAACCCACCCCGCCCTCGGAGCGCAAACCGCCGTCGCAGGCGGTGGACGTTATGACCTGCTGCTGCCGGGACAGAGCAAGGCGATTCACGGTGTCGGTTTTGCCGCAGGCATTGAAAGGCTGATGCTGACACAGGATGCCGTCGGGGTTGTTGCGCAAAATGATAAGCGCCGTCCCGTCTATGTGGCGAGTCTTGGAGAGCGCGCCCGGATGGAGAATTTTAAACTGGCAAACGACCTCAGGCATGCCGGAATTCCCGTAATCATGGAAATGGAAGACAAATCCATGAAATCACAGATGCGCAGCGCCAACCGGTTTCACTCCCCTTGGGTGATCATCCGCGGCGATGAGGAGCTGATGCGCGGAACGGCTATCATAAAATCGATGGACGGACAACAAGAGCAGAGCGTACATCCTGTCGATGATATCCTCGATCGTATGGACGCGCTATTGAACGGAAATTGAATAATTAATATCGGAATCAGACTTGCAATGAAACAATTGAAGAAGAGAAATCTTGTTTTCATCGGTGCTCCGGGTGCAGGCAAAGGAACTGTGGCCGGTGCTCTGTGCGCTGAATATCCAATGGTTCATATTTCCACCGGCGACCTGCTTCGCAATGAAATCAGACTCGGAACGACACTGGGACGCTCTGTCAATACATTGATGCAACAAGGGAAACTTGTCCCTGATCATCTTGTGACGGAGATTGTCAGTGCTCGGCTGCAGTCGCCTGATTGCGCCAATGGATTCATCCTCGACGGTTATCCCCGCACGATCCACCAGGCGGAGTTGCTGAGTGAAACTCTTGAGCGCCTGCAGAAAAGACTTGATCGCGTCATCTACTTCAAGGTGCCGGATGATATCATTCTGCAACGCCTGACCTCAAGGATAAGCTGCCGTCAGTGCGGAGCGGTCTTCAACATAATCTTTATGCCTCCGAAGCAGGACGGCATCTGCGATCATTGCGGCGGGATCCTGTTTCAGCGGCCGGATGACTCGATAGAGACTGTCACAACAAGGCTGAGAATCTTTTATGAACAAACCAATCCTCTCATAGACCACTATGCGGACGCCCAACTGCTTTTTGAAATCACCGACACTGACAAGGGGAAGGTGATGACAACGCTACTTGAGGAACTTGACTGTTGACCATGTCGTTTCAGCGGAATGCAATCGTTCACACTTCGGACGAAATCGAACGGATCCGATGCGCGGCGCGGGTAACTGCCGCAGTCAGAGACAGACTGGTGGAGTTGATCCGCCCGGGAATGACCACACTTGAATGCGATCAGCTCGCAGGTCATATCATAGCCGAAACCGGCGGGGAAAGTGCTTTTCTCGGATATAACGGCTATCCTGGCAATATCTGCATCTCGCTAAATGATGAGG
Organism: uncultured Victivallaceae bacterium; assembly: GCA_964402715.1. GTDB lineage: Bacteria > Verrucomicrobiota > Lentisphaeria > Victivallales > Victivallaceae > CALXOD01. The sequence goes on along the minus strand of CAYODJ010000001.1, from coordinate 4,507 downwards.
TTGTGCATGGCATAGGTCGTCACGACAGGATTATTCAGTCCGATGACATTGTCAGCATCGACCTCGGTGTAAAGATCAATGGCGCCTGCGGAGATACTGCCGTCACATTCGGGATGGCGGCGCAGTTACCTCGAAACATCCACAACCTGATTGAAGCAACGCGCCAGGCGCTCACGGCGGGAATCTCCAGAGCACAAGCCGGCAACCACATACGAGACATAAGCTGCGCGATTGAAGCGGTCGCACGGAAATTCCGCGTCGGTGTGGTTCGCGATTTTGTCGGCCACGGATGCGGGATACATCTGCACGAACCACCGGAGGTTCCCAACTTTGTATCCCCTTTCAAGGGTCCAAGGCTGGTTCCTGGAATGGTGTTGGCAATTGAACCGATGTTTAATCTTGGTACGTACCGGGTGAATATCGATCGGCACGATGGATGGACTGTTCGAACCCAAGATGGTGCTGCTTCCGCGCATTTCGAGCATATGGTTTTAATAACAGATAAGGAACCGGAGATATTAACGTGGCCAAGGACGATGTAATCAAAGTGGAAGGCGTGGTCAAGGAGCTGCTACCCAATACCATGTTCAGAGTAGCTCTTAAGACCGGGCATTTGATCAATGCGCATATCAGCGGGAAGATGCGTCTGAACTTCATTCGGATTTTACCGGGAGACACGGTGATGTTGGAGATGTCTCCCTATGATTTGACCAAGGGCAGGATAGTTTTCAGAAAGAAATGAATCCGGCATAGGATTGCCGTCTCAGTCGCGGAGCCGCAGCCGGAGTCGCAATTCCGTCCGTCCGCTGACCGGACGGATCGTCGGCGGTTATCCAATATTCGAACGTTCCAGTTCCATGCCGACACTTCCGCCGACGGCATTGTAAGAAACTTACGGCAAAAAATGAGGGTTTGACGATGAAGATTCTGGTTATAAATGCCGGCAGTTCGTCCATGAAATTCACGCTTTTCTCAATGGACAACGAGGATGTTCTGGCCAAGGGAGTGGTGGAGCGTCTCGGCACGGAATCCCCAAACATGATTTACAAGCAGTCCGACGGATACTCTTTCCGAGGCGCCGTCGAGGTCGCCAATCACGTCGACGCAATCAAAGCCATATGCAAGAAAATAGCAGACCCGCAGACTGGCATCATTCGAGATCTGTCTGAGATCAACGCGTTCGGCCATCGAGTCGTCCACGGCGGCGAGAGTGCCACCCGGCCGGTGTTGGTAAACGCACAGGTGAAAGAAATCATCCGTGCCTGTTTCCCATTGGCTCCGCTTCACAATCCGGCGAATCTGTCGGGAATAGATGCCTGTGAGATAAACTTTCCCGGAACCCCCAACGTAGCCGTCTTTGACACGGCGTTCCACCAATCGATGCCTCCGGAAGCATACATGTACGCATTGCCATATGAGCTCTACAGAGAGCACGGAATCCGACGTTACGGATTCCACGGGACAAGCCACAACTTCGTGGCGGTGACGGCGAGCAAGATTCTTGGCAGGCCTCTTGAAGAAATGAAAATGATCACTTGCCACTTGGGCAACGGGTGCAGCATGGCCGCCATCGAGAATGGGATCGTCATTGACACGACCATGGGAATGACGCCGTTGGAAGGGTTGATGATGGGGACTCGCTGCGGCGACATCGATCCCGCTGTAGTACTCTATCTCCTGAAAACCGGGGAAAAACCCGACGAAATCGATCACTTGCTCAACAAGGAAAGCGGCCTGCTTGGCATCGGCGGCATTCACAGCTTCGACATGCGGGATATCATCGCCGCAGGAGAAAGCGGCAACAAGCAGGCCGTGCTGGCCCATCGTATGTTCACACGCAGGGTGATCAAGTACATAGGAGCTTATTATGCGCTTCTGAACGGCACTGACGCATTGATTTTCACTGGCGGAATCGGCGAATGGAGTGCTTTCACCAGAGAACAGATTCTGGAAAACCTTACCGGTCTGGGAATTCTGTTGGATAATGAGGCCAATAAAGCCACATTGGGAAGTGCTGGACGCATCACCCTCCCCCAGAGCAAATGCAAGGTGCTGGTTGTACCGACAGATGAGGAGCTTATGATTGCGCGCAGCGTCATGGAAATCATAAACAGCCGCTGAAATACCGGAAAAAGTAAAAAAGGACTTGATAATATCAAATCCGGCACGAAGCCGTATTTCTGATGCAATGTGATGACAGGCTACGGACACTCATGCTGCTGCGATGTCATGAACATCGGAGCGATACCCGCTGTGAGTCTTCAGGGTTGTCCGCGAACCTGCACATCTGTGTCAGAGTCGGATTAGGTACAGTTCCGGCGGACATACGATGCGGAACAGATAAAGCTGTGCATGAGCGTAGGCGGAGCAAGATGGAGAGACGGATGCCATGTCCCGGTGTCACACATGAGAATGTTCTAACGGAATCCATGGACATGAAAATTCCGGCACGATGACAAATCTGTGCAGACGGAGCCATACCGGTATGACAATGAGTCTGATGTCCGGCAAAAATGGCGGGAACTCTGGGTGAGGCACACAAAATTCACACTGCCAGACCTGACAGGCAAGCAACCATAATAGAAAATAAGGGAGAAGCAAATGTCCGCTATTGAACTGTTGAGTGAACGCGCCCGCAGCGCGGCCAAAACCATCGTTCTGCCTGAAGGCATGGATTATCGAGTGGTCGTCGCCGCGAACAAGGCTCTTAGCGACGGAATAGCGAAGAAAATTATCGTACTCGGCTCGGATGAGGAAATAGCGTCCGCATGCGATAAAGGACAGGTCAAGACGCGGCTGTTTGATACGCTGGATTACCTTCACAGCGGAGATTTGAAAAGCTTCAGCGAAGAATTCTATGAGATGCGGAAAGCGAAGGGTTTATCCCCGGAAAAGGCGCAGGACTTCATGAGAAACCGCATTTATTTCGGTGCCATGATGACTCGTCATAATATGGTCGACGGTCTGGTCGCCGGCAGCATCGCATCCACTGCCGACATGTTGCGCGCGGCGTTCCACTGTATTGGAACCGCGAAAGGCATCAAGAGCGCCAGCAGCACTTTCATCATGGATCTTAAAGCACCGACCGCATCCGGTGAGAGCGTGCTGCTCTTTGCAGATTGCGGTGTCAATCCGAATCCCGACGCCGCGCAGCTGGCTGATATCGCCATGGCAACCAGTCTGAATTTCCGATCGCTTTTCGGAAAACGCCCCAAAGTTGCTTTCCTGTCGTTTTCAACAAAAGGTAGCGCAGAACATGAGTTGCTGAACAAAATCAGGGAAGCCACTGCAGAATTCAAAAAGCGCATTGAGATCGGAGGTTGTGACATCCTGGTTGACGGAGAATTGCAGGCCGACGCCGCATTAGTTCCGTCGATTGCCGAAGCAAAAGCGCCCGGAAGCCCCGTCGCCGGATGCGCCAACGTTTTGGTTTTTCCGGATTTGAATGCCGGGAATATCGCCTACAAACTGGTTCAGCGTCTCGCCGGAGCCGGAGCCTACGGGCCAGTGCTGCAGGGACTGGCAAAGCCATTAAATGATTTGTCGCGCGGATGTTCGGCAGATGACATTGTTGCGGAAATTGCAATTACGGCATGTCAGACCATGCTGTGATTGTTCAACGATCCGATTCGGCACTCAGTGTCGTTCTGAAAATTCAATCTTTTCTGAAAGCATATACTTAAAAACGTAGTTGCCGAATATATTAAGGCACAAGTCTCAAATTGTTCAAAACCGTTTTACCTAGGAGAAAGTGTAATGACAACCCGTTGCCCATACTGCGACATGGAAATCAGCGAAAGTGCAATAGAGGCTGAGGACGGATGCTGTCCTGAATGCGGGTCCGTGGTCACCGCTCCGTCCCAATTCATGGACGACGATCCTGATTTCAACGATGAACTTGATGAATATTCCGATCCCGATGAGGATGATGAGTTCATGGATGAGGGTGGATACGAGGACGAAGAGGATTTGAACGACGAAGATTTTGACGAGGATTTCGACGAACTTAGCGAGGATCAATATTGAGTGAAAAAGTAGTGTCCGATGTATTTCTCATCCGTATCCTTTAGCTCGCGGACTGAGCAAACAACGAAGCGGACGGTCGCGTCGGGTGATTCAGACGCGGCGTATGTGGGTCTCTGTTCGAAACTGCATCCACAGGCTCCGCAGATGTCATGCATCGGACAATTCGATCACTCCGTGAAAAATGGCGGCAGTGTCCCATATTCTGCGCACATTTCACTCTGATTGATCACGGACGGCCCGTGCGATTTCGGCTCCGTCTCCGCAGCCTGCGGCTGCGGAGACGGAGCCGATTCTTCATTTTACATCTCGTTTGTAAAGTCTGGGTATTGTCCCAAATTTTGTGAAAGTAGGTTTTCTTGAAAAAGTGCATCTGCCCTTTACTTTTATAAATACACCAAAAAAAGTAAAGGAGAACGGCAGATGCAGGGTAAAATTGGCATGGATCTGATGTTTTGTCAAGCGGACGACGGGGTTTCTTTGG